>NZ_FRDN01000015.1 GCF_900143285.1 Desulfitobacterium chlororespirans DSM 11544 | reverse complement strand
CAAGGCGTAAGCTTATCCGGTATTAGCCCTCGTTTCCAAGGGTTGTCCCGGTCTACTAGGTAGGTTATCCACGCGTTACTCACCCGTCCGCCACTAAGAACTCTTTAAGCAAGCTTATTGAGTTCTCCGTTCGACTTGCATGTGTTAGGCACGCCGCCAGCGTTCGTCCTGAGCCAGGATCAAACTCTCCATAAAATTTATGAAGAACATTTGATTGCTCAAATTTCTTACTCTCATTTGACGAGTCATTGGCTGTTCCTTGTTGTTTAGTTTTCAAAGACCGTTGTCGTCCGCCGGTTATTGGCGGCGAAATTTATAATAGCATTTCTGACGAATTTCGTCAACAGTAAATTCGCTTAAAATTTTAATTATATTTTCGGCACTATAACTTTCCATCTATAACTATAGAAAAAACTAACCCTGGATAAAACAAATCCTTGATTATGTCGCTCAAAAACACTTGCCGCCTACACCGTAAGGAAGGCAGACCGGCACATCAAGCACAGGATGTTGAATCACCTCAGCCTCGACGTCGAAAACATCCCGAAGCATCGCCGGAGTGACCACTTCCCGTGGTGCTCCGGCATAGCTTTTTCTCCCGTTCTTAATCGCCACAAGATAATCGGAGAACATAATCCCATGATTCAGATCGTGTAAAACCATGACGATAGTTACACTTTGTTCTTTGTTCAGCTTTTTTAAAAGCTGTAATATTTCCAGTTGATGTGAGATATCCAAATAGGTAGTGGGTTCGTCCAAAAATAAAATCCCCGTCTTTTGAGCAAGAGCCATCGCTATCCAGCCCCGCTGCCGCTGGCCGCCGGAAAGTTGATCCATATCGCGTTCCGCTAATTCCGCCATATTCGTGCAGGCCAGAGCCCAGTCCACCACCTCATGATCCTGCGCCGTGATGCCGGACAATTTTCTTCGATAAGGGAAGCGACCATACTCCACCAGCTCCCGTGCGGTAATACCTTGGGGAATCTGGGCACTCTGGGGAAGCAGCGCCAGCTTTTGGGCCACAAGTTTTGTGGGCAGTTCATAAAGAGGTTTTCCCTCAAGATACACAGTGCCGCTTGATGGGGCAAGCAATCTGGACATAGCCTTAAGAATTGTCGATTTTCCGGAACCATTGGCACCGATCAGGGTCGTGATTTGTCCGGCAGGAATCTCAAGATCAAAATCCTGGAAAACCGGAACACCCTGGTAACCGGCGGAAAGTTTGCTGGCAACCATAGAAATCTGCATCCGTTTGACCCTCCTATACGCTCTTTCTATTTTGCGGACGCTTTTTGTCCTTCCTCTTTTATCCGGCTTCTTTTCACACCAGATGATCAACTTCATTTTTCGTACTGAAACTTCATCTTGTGTCCTTTTTCTCCATCTTTATTCCCAATTTGTTCTGCAACCTCATCCTTGTGCTGTCACCCTCATCTTCTGTGCAGTAAATAGAGAAAATAAGGGGCAGCCAAAACAGAGATGACAATCCCCACCGGAACTTCAATGGACTGGAACAAGGACCGTCCTGCCGTATCCGCCAGAAGCAGAAAAAGTCCGCCTGTAAGCATAGAAGCGGGGAGCAAATAACCATGCCGCACCCCTACTATCCGTCTTGCTATATGGGGAGCTACCAAGCCGATAAACCCAATTCCGCCACTGACGGAGATGCAGCTGGCAGCCAGGGCGACAGCAATAAAAAGGAGCAGTAGCCGCTCTTTTTCCACCTTGATACCTAGGGAAGAAGCCGTCTCTTCCCCAAGCTGGAGAACATCCATAATGCCCGCCCGCCATAAGAGAAAAGGAATCAGGACCAATAAATATGGGAGAAGGGTTTTCACCTGATACCAACTGCTCCCCCAGATGTTGCCGGCCAGCCAGCGGGCCACCGCCTGGTAGCTGTTGTTTTCCATATCAGCTCCCATAACAACCATCAGTGCGGAAAATCCGGCGGCGGCAGCAATTCCTCCCAGAAGAAGGTAATCCGTATTAACCTTGCCTCTCCGACGGGAAAAACCGTAGAGAAACACAGCCACCAGCAGCCCCCCGGCCAAGGCGAACAAGGGCTGATAGATCATGGCGTAGAGATGCAGGGACGGAAAATAGGCCAGAAAGATCACCACCATAAGACCGGCTCCCGCATTAATCCCCAGAATTCCCGGATCAGCCAGGGGATTTTCCGTCACTGACTGGAGGGTACAACCGGACAACGCCAGCCCCATACCGCAGAGAACCGCCAGAACAATACGGGGCAGACGGATCTGCACCAACACAAGCGAGGCCCCGGATTCCCAAGGCCGCCAAACGGTCATCAGAACCTGATCATAAGAAATCCTTGCATACCCACAGTTCACAGCAAGCAACATGGCAACCAGAACCCCTGAAAAAAGCAGCCCCAGGAAAAGCAGCCGTTGATGATTTTTATGCATTACTAAGCTCCTTTCTTCCGATAGGTCAGCACCAGAAAGAAGGGAACGCCGATGACCGAAACCAGCGCACCCACCGGAGTATCAAAAGGAGCGTTGATCATGCGGGCCGCCACATCGGACAGCACCAGCAGCATCCCGCCCAAAAGTGCGGAGAGGGGCAAAATTTTGCGATAATCCGCTCCTACCAGCAGCCGGGCCGTATGAGGAATAATGAGTCCCAGAAAAGAAATCCCTCCCGCCAGGGATACGCTTGCTCCCGCCAAAACCAGAACCACTCCCAACCCGGTCAGGCGGAGAGCTCCTACATTAACCCCCAATCCCGCCGCACTCTCCTCACCTAATGCTAGAATGGATAATCTCCCCGCAAGCAGCAGCCCAGCCACCCCTGCGGCAGCAATCCAGGGTGCTGCGACGTTTAACTGAGCCCAGGAAATTCCAGCGAGACTGCCCGAGGTCCAAAAGGACAGATCCTTGGAGAGCCCAAACGTAAGACCTACCCCTTGACTCAAGGCCGTCAAAAAAGCCCCTACGGCGGCTCCCGCTAAAATCAGCCGAATCGCGCCGGATTTTTGTTTACCCATGCCCAGACCATAAACCAGCAGCACAGCCAGTGCCGCTCCCCCAAAAGCTGTCAGCATGGTCCCCAAAGAAGATAAAGAGGGCCAAAGCACCGCACCGAGGGCCACCGCAAAACCCGCCCCGGCGTTGATCCCCAAAAGTCCCGCATCCGCCAGGGGATTACGGGTGATCCCCTGCATAATCGCCCCGGCAAGGGCAAAGGCCGCTCCGGTTAAGCAAGCGGCCAAAGCCCTGGGCAGGCGCATTTCCAGCATGATTCTGCCCAGATTGGAGGAGTTATCCCCCAAGACAACCGTTTGAAGAAGGGTTTTAAAGCCGCTGCCGGCAATGCCGATACTGACGGAAAGCATGATGGCCAGTGCTAAACACATAAGGGCCGTCAGGATCAGAACGCCATACCCTGCTTTCCCAAGTATCTTTCCAGGCCTTCCTCCTCTCCGTCCCCCCCTATTTAACATCGGTATGATTGATGATGGCCCCGGCCAGTTTCTCCATATAGAGGAGCTTTCCTTTGGGAGTGTAAGCCATATCGTATTGCTGCCCATTCACTCCATAGTAGACATTTCCCTTCTGTACGGCTTTCAAATTCTGCCAAGCTGGGCTGTTCTCCGTTTCCCCGGGCCGGCCGTCGTCACTGAAAAAGAAGAGATGATCCGCATCGATCCGGGAAAAATACTCGGCATCCACCACTTCTCCCCAGACCTTTTCCGGGACTCCGGCGGAAGGAGTCAGCTTCATTTCGTCAAAAAGAAGCTCTCCGGGGCCTGCTGTCCTGTAGGCATAATAGGAACCAAAATGAACCGAATTGGCTTCAATAACCGCAAACGTCTCCCCGCCGGCCACTTCCTTTACCTTCTGGGCAAGCTCGGCAGCCCTAGCGTCAAAATCCTTGAGCCATTGGGTTACCACAGCTTCCTTGCCGAACCATTGTCCAAGCTGCTGAAACCGGCCCCGCCAATTCACGAAATTGATATCGTCGCTTAACATCAGAGTGGGAGCAATAGCCTTTAACTGCTCATAGACTTTTTCATGCCTTATGTTCATAATGATCAGATCCGGCTTCAGCTCGGCGATTTTCTCCAGATTCAAATCCATGGTTCCGGAGTAATTGCCCACCACTTCCACCTTGTTGGCGGCGAAATAGCTTTGCAGATACTCCGGAACCGTCACACCGTCAAACATACTGGTATTCGCTGAGGCAATAAAGGGAATGCCCATAATAGTCAATTCATCGGCAGAACCGGAAACATCCACAATGCGCAGCGGGTTGGTCGGAATCACCACTTCCCCCTTCATATCCTTAACCGTCCTTGTCTCCTCCGCTACATTTTCCAAACCGCCTGACTGGGATGAGCATCCGGACAAAAATACAGCCAACGCTAAAACCATAAGCATGATCAACCTTTTCTTCATTTCCATCCTCCTCATTTTCATTACACTGCGCCTCGACCAGTTAGACGAGGCTAACTATAATTAATATAGATCATTCGCAAGAACTTCTCTGCTCCTGGACGGAGTATTCTTGCCCCTGGATGGAATATAGAAAGGCTGGAATGCAGATGTCGCTCTTACCGCTGAAGTTTGACTTATCACCTATTTTCCCTGTGAAAAGCATTGAAATACGCCCCCATGTGCATATCATGGTTTCATCCGGCAAATTTGCACACACCCAGCAAAGATGGTCGGAAGCAACCGCGCCCATATTTGAACTCTCTTACAGCCGGAAAGGCGTCATCCATGGCGAAGTCAATCACCAGCTTGTGGAGCTCAAACTAGGGTACTCCTCCCTAGGATTTATAGACCATGCCTCAGCCCACTCGGAGTACCAGAGCGGCGAGGAAATTCTTCTCTACTCGATCTGGGTCCAGCCCGAAGCTTTTAACTCTTTTTGCCGTGCAGTGGGCGACACATCCGCCAGAGGTTTCCAGACCTTTCAAAAAGGAGCTTACCACTTTTGCAGTTTGAAGACCGACCTGAGAGAAGAGGGTATTTTGAGCAGGCTGGACAGCTGTCTGGAAAAGAGCGCCGACAGACTGAACACCCTTATGCTGGAAAGCCATATCCTTGAACTGCTCTCCCTGCATTTTGAGCGATTGCTGGAACTGGAAAGAACAGATGAGGGCTTTAAAGAACTATCGAAAACCGACATTGAACGCTTGAACCTGGCCCGTGAGATTTTGCTGCACCGCATTGAATCGCCCCCTTCTCTACTGGAATTATCCCGTCTGATTCAAATGAACGATTGCAAGCTAAAGCGCTCATTTAAGGTTTATTTTGGCCACACCGTTTACGAGTTTGTCCGGGAACAGCGGCTGGAAAAAGCCTTTACCCTCCTTTCCCGTCAAAGCTGCAATGTAAGTCAGTCGGCCTTTGCCGTAGGCTATACAAACATCAGTCATTTTTCCAAAGCCTTTAAAGGCAAGTTCGGGATAAGTCCCGGCGCCTTGATCCGAAGCAGCTGATAAAAAAACTCCCTTTGAGCGACAGATTTTTGCCTTTTGCTCAAAGGGAGTTTTATTTATTATCAGCGGTTAACATCTGGTGCAGCCATTGGGGAGATGCCAGTGAGGTCCTTCTATGAATTCAGACTGGCTGCGCAGCCCAAGCGTCTATTTCTACTTTTATTTTGGGAGTAGCCAGTGCTTTTACATAAATCAAGGTGCAGCATGGTAGAGATTCACCGAAAAAATCCAATAAAATATCGCCTCTGGCCTTGCTATCCAATTCATCTACAAAATATAGTACAAGTTTTGTGATGTTTTTTCTTGATACTCCTGCCTCTTGTAGGTTGAGGTCAATATTTTTTAAGGCCAACTTAAACTGCTCTTCAACTGTTGCAGGAATATCCTTTTGTAAATCCATTCCTATTTGTCCTGATAAATTTAATAATTTGGTTTTTTCCGGAATTTCAATTTGATGGACGTAAGGTCCCACGGGTTCATGAACATTCTTTGGGTTTCGCCTTATAATCATTATGTCTACCTCCTTTTTATAAATGTTTGTCAAAAGTCATCTTAGCAGCATGGCTCCTGCTTTGCTTTGAAAAAACGGTTTGAACGAAAAATCTAAATCGTTCAAACCGTTGCTATGATTAGATCTGGAGCGGGTGATGGGAATCGAACCCACGTAGCTAGCTTGGAAGGCTAGTGCTCTACCATTGAGCTACACCCGCAGAATAAATATGGTGCGCTCGAAGGGATTCGAACCCCTGGCCTTCTGATTCGTAGTCAGACGCTCTATCCAGCTGAGCTACGAGCGCAAATCCTGCACGGTGTTACCGTGCCGACAGTTATTGATTATAACCATAATTTTCTTCCAAGTCAATGGGAACTTGGAAGCTCGACCTGATTTATCAATCCTGCGAACCCTTATTGACCTCAAATATCCCAAATTTAATCTTAACTCCCTGGTTGCTGAACTTTTCTTCATATTCTGTCTTAATATTTTCGGTGAATTCACTTTGATGCAAATCAAAGGTTCTGTACTTTTCAATAAAGCCTGCCTCGGCAAAGTACTTTAAGCTATCTTTAAACAGTTCGTCATCATCTGTTTTAAACCATATTTCTGAATGGTCTTTCATAAGCTTTTTATAGCCCGATAGAAATTGAGGATGTGTCAGTCTTTTGTGATGATGCCTGCGGCTGGGCCATGGATTGCAAAAATTAATATAGATCTTTTCTATCTGGTCATGCTTGAAGATACTCTCCAGCTTGGCAATATTCATCGGAATAACTCTGACATTATGGAGAGCCTTCTCATTAATTTTTCGCAGAGCTTTGACCAGCACCTCATCATAAAGATCGATAGCTATATAATTGATATGAGGGTTCAGCTCTGCACATTGATTGATGAACTGCCCTCGTCCGCAGCCCAGTTCAAGATGAATAGGGCAGTTATTGCCAAAAGCCTCCTGCCAATTTTCCTTATAATGCATGGGATTATAGATAACTTTAGGATCACTCTCCAGCTCAGGTCTTGCCCAGGCTTTTCGTCTAAGTCTCATGTCATTCTCCTCGATGTTCAAAAAATAAAAAAGTTCATAAAATAGCTATTGAAACCCTTGAAGCAAAGGACTATTCTGAGTAGTAGCTGAATCAATCTTTTGAATTATAAAACTTCCGAATTAACGCTTTGTCCAGACCGTTCTGCCGCAGGCCAGCTCCCTCTCTCCTGACTGATCAAGAACGCGATGCAGATATTCGAGTCCGGCATCCTTGGCTCCTTGGCCTTGGGACAGTATGTCCGTACCATATGGGGTTTCTTTCTTATAGATCACTTCCAGCCGGCGCAGCCTGTAATCTTTTAGAGACTCTTCAGATATCCCTTCCAGCATCCACTCGACATACCGTGTATTGTTGACATGGCCATTGGTATCAATATCGCTTCTTCGGACATGAAACCTTATCTCCGTGTGGATATCCGTGATTTCCGGCAAATCCTCAAAAGGCTCTTTCCCTTCATAGCTCTCCGGCACCCCATATTGATCAGCAAATTGGAGTGGGATCCGGGTGGGGCGCCTTTTATCAATATTTAAGTAAATCCACAGGGAACCGGCTTTGCCTATGATATTCCCTTGGGAATCTCTGATTGTAAACACCCTTTCGCCATAAAACCGTTCAAACCCTATATTAAGAGTCTCTATGGTGACCTTTTCCCCTAAACGGGGATAGCGCTCCATCTCCAACCGCCAACGATTAAGCACCCAGCAGGTTCTTTGCTCCAGGAGGGATTCGATCCCTAGTCCTACGGCCTCGGAATGAGCTATAGCACAATCTTCAAGAAAGTCCAATATAGTTATTACCGAAGCTTCCCCAAACTGATCCACCTGGAAATAAAAGATCTCATATTCTTTACTATATCCCGACATGATGACCATCCTTACTTATTTTTGACTATAGTCATAGTTTAATCGATTATCGATTCCCAAGCAAAGAAAAACCAAAAAATACTACTTTTCAGTCCGGCTATGAAGGAGTATCAGTATGACTTACGACAATCAATTCGTCCGCTCGACCATGATCATCTGTCTCTTAACATCCTTTATCGGGGCCTTTATGTCCAATTCCGTGAATATTGCTATTCCCGCACTTTCTCTTGACTTTACCGTAACCCAATTGCATCTCAATTGGGTGGTAACCATTTATCTGTTAACCAGTGCCGCCTTGTCCATCCCTTGCGGACGCTTAGCAGATATTATCGGCAGAAGGAAGCTCTTTCTGATTGGCATCGGTCTATTTTGCTTAAGCTCCTTAGGCTGCAGCCTGACTCCCTCTTTTAATGTTTTAATCTTCTTCCGGCTTTGCCAAGGAGTGGCCAATGCCATGATCGCCGGTACATCCATGGCGATTCTGACGACGGTGGTTCCTCCCCAACAACGGGGTAAAGCCCTGGGCATTGCTTCTGCCGCCGTCTATATCGGGCTTTCCCTTGGCCCCGTCTTAGGGGGATTGTTTGTCAAGCTCATCAGCTGGCGAGCAATTTTTGCCTTTGGCTTCGCCGTAGACGCTCTGATCCTGGTGCTCATCCTTACCAAGCTGACAGGGGAGTGGAAAGCCGCCGCAGGAGAGGTTTACGACTATAAAGGAGCTGCTCTGTGGATTTCCGGCCTTACTCTCTTGCTGTTTGCCTTATCCAATTTAGCTCTAGCTCCCTTTTATACTCTCCTGCTGATTGCCGGCTTGGTCCTTTTAGGGATCTTTATCCGGGTTGAACTCAAGAGCGACTCCCCCATCTTTGCCCTTAGGATCTTCGCTAAAAATACACCGTTCATCTTTTCCAATCTGGCCACAGCGATCAATTACCTTGCTACTTTCGCCTTAGGCTACCTCTTATCCCTGTACCTCCAGCTTATCTTAGGGCTGGACAGCTCCCTGGCGGGACTTATACTCCTCTCCCAACCCGTCCTCATGGCCCTTCTCTCCCCATTTGCCGGGCGGTTATCCGACAAGATCCAGCCCCGCATTCTGTCCTCTGTGGGCATGGGCATCGTTACTGCGGGACTCCTCCCGATCATCTTCTTTACGTCTTCCACACCCATTGCCTTGATTGTCGCAGATTTGGTGTTCATCGGTATCGGTTATGGACTGTTTGCCTCCCCCAACACCAATGCCGTCATGAGTTCGGTGGACAAACGCTATTACTCCATCGCTTCATCTACCCTAGGAACCATGAGGCTCTTAGGGCAGACCCTAAGCATGGCTACCGTATCCTTAATGACATCGCACTTTATCGGCAATACCAGCCTTTATTCCCCGGAATATCCCCGGGTTTTCATGATCAGCTTTAAACTAAGCTTTATTATCTTTACCATACTCTGTTTCCTGGGCATCTTCGCTTCCCTGGCCCGGGGCAAGAAAGAGCAAGTTCAATGATTAATATTTTTCGCTTTGCTGTATTGATGAAGGGTTAATCCTACCGTAATAGCAGTTAAGAGAATTCCCGTAAACACGGCAAGGCCATAGCCCAAGCTTTTGGCCGTAATAAACAGGGTCTGCATCCCAGTCTCTTCATAGTATCCCATCCCCAAAAACAGATCATTAATCCCTGGAATATAGCCTATTTGATACACAATATGCCCGCCAATGATCAGGGGAATAAAGGCAAATACCAATTTAATCCGCTTCGAAGCCGCTTTCGTCTTAAAAGGCTTCCCCAGCCACCAACCAAGTGCTCCGCCCAGCAGGGCCGCCAGCAAATAAGTCAAGGTAAACCAAAGCTGCCATTGATTCGGGGGCATAGAGCCATGAAGAGGTTCAAAAACCATGATCGGAAAAAGGATTCCCATGAGCATACCAATAAAAACAGCATACCCTTGATTGACACGGGTCAAATGCCAAACCTCCCGTGCCGGCACTCTTAAGTTGACCTGGACATTCTCATGCTGGCAATTGCTGACGCATTTAAAGCATAATTTGCAATCCAAATTATTATCCAGATAGGGCAAATGCTGACTCATCGGGCAGCCCTTGACCCCATCCCTGCCCACATAACAGTCAAAGGTGGTGCATTTATTCAGGCATACCGCTGCATCTGCTCTTACTTCTAAAAGAGAACCGATGGAGGCCGTCCCGATAAAGCCTCCCAACGGGCAAAAATGCCGGCACCAGGCATGGCGGGGATAAAGAACGCTGACGATGATGGCCAGACCTTGAATGACCAGGAGCAGCAAAGCGGTAAAAAGCATATGGGAACGCATGCCCGTAAAGATTTCCGCCCAAAAGATCAGAGCAAATAAAACACTCACCATCAGATAATCATATTTGACAAAGAGGGCGGGCAGCGGCCGTTTCGGGTGATAGCGATCTTGTACAAACTCCATAATTTTGGAAAAAGGGCAAAAAGTGCACCATAGTCTCCCCAATAAAGGGGATAGAATAGCCAGAGAAGGCCACCAAAGGCCCCAAACTAAGACAAAAACTTTCATAGTAAGAGGCAATTGAGGAAGGAAAACCAGTCCGACAATCAGGAGAAGGAACAAAACTGCCGAAATCCATTGCAGACTGTGGAGAAGCTTCCTACTTTTGAATAAACTTTTAAAGAATCCCCATTGTAAAAGATTGATTTTACTCCCGATCTTTTCCGCAGTGGGACCAAAAAAGATTTGCTCTAACCCGATGACATCCTGATCGGCGAGAAAGAAGGCCCGCTCCATGACCTGAATAAGCTCTGTTACATTGCCTTGGCGATAATTATGAGACAGGAGAAGTTGTGTCGCTTCAGAGGTTAATACAGGTACATTGCGCTGATGCTTCTGAGCTAAACTCTCCACAATGCCTTGAGCGATGATCGGGATATCTCTTTTACGCTCCCGTAAGGGCGCTATGGAGTAACTATGCTCAAAACAAGCAGCCAATTCAGGCATAAGCTGGGGATCCTTATGCTTGGTATCTTCCTGAATACTGCCGATGACCAGACAGGAATGATGAGCAGTGCCAAGCACCTGAGCCAGCCTTATTTGAAGCTCAGGGGTAATTTGATCTATTTCCTGAATGAAAAGGGTCCCCCCTGCGGCAATATCCTCAAACGTAAAAGCAGCGTAAGAGCTTTCTGCAGCTTTCTTTTCCTCTTTGAGCAGATAACCCCATTGCTGTTCAAAACGCTGACCATTCAGGACAACAAAGGGAGCCGTCTCCCCAAAAAGCTGCTGATGAGCATACCAGGCCACCATTTGCCGGCCCGTGCCTCTCTCTCCCCTGATCAGCAAATGCCCCTCAGTCTGCTGGAGCTTCTTAAACAAGCGTTCTACCTCATGGGTGGTTTTCACACTGCCCCAGATCCCGTAAAATTTATCTTTATACCGGGTAAGTTGAATGGCCGATCGTAAGACTTCCTTGTAACGGCTTGCCGAGAGCATTTGATGGGTTTCAGCAAGATTATCCGTTAAATTGCCGATGATAGTGCTGTAGATCTGGGGCCAGCGCAACAAGATTCGGGCGAAATCTTCAGCCTTAATGGTCAGGAGGCGAACCGGCTCCAGAGAACGAATCGTTTCCGTGGCCGCTTTACCCGTGACCAAAGAAACCATGCCCAATACCTTATCTTCACTGTCCAGCTTTCCTTCTTCGAGTATATAGACTGCAACGGGCATTTTTCCTGCTTCAATGAGAACGGCCCCTTTAGGGTAGATCTCCCAGTGAAATTCGCGAGCACACTCAATTCGATCCTGTTGTGACAAATCCGCAAGAAAAGGCACCTCAGAGAGAAGATGGAATTTTTCTTTCACAGGGTTCACCCCCCACTACGCTAAATTCGGAATTTTAAGTCTACTATACGCTATGGAAAAAGCTGCTGCCAAGGATTTTAAATTCACAAGAATAAGAATACATGATACAAAAAAGATGAGGTGATGGATTTGCCTTATGCAGGCATTGAAAAAGGCCAACTATACTTGGCGGGAGACATCGGCGGAACCAAAACTCTCTTAGGGCTTTATTCCCTGGAAGGCACCGAGCTTGTCTTAGTCAGGGAAAGGAATTTCCCCAGTAAAGACTGGCAAGACTTAACAGCGCTTATACAAGGATTTTTAGGTGAAATAGCCCTAACTCCTGAAGACATAACCGGAGGCTGCCTCAGCCTGGCCGGGCCCATCACTCGAAATAAGTGTTTCCTCACCAATTTGAATCGGGTGATTGATTGTCCTGCCTTGCGGTCTTCCCTACCATTACGAAAGCCCCTGATTTTGGTCAACGACCTCGAGGCTATGGGGCGGGGCCTCATGGATTTAAGAGCGGAAGATTTGCTCTGCCTTAACCCTTCCGCAGAGAGCCCTTCCTCTTCCCTTGCCTCGTCTCCTGCCCTTTCCCTCGCCAGGCCCTCACTTAACCGGGCACTGATCGCCCCCGGTACAGGCTTGGGTCAGGCCATGATCCTGGCTGACGGGCGGGTTTGCGCCACGGAAGGCGCCCATGGGGACTATGCCCCCTGCACCGAGCAGGAAGTACGGTTATGGCGCTTTCTGGCCCAACGATACGGTCATGTCAGCTATGAGAGAGTCCTCTCTGGTCCCGGGCTGGCAGATCTCTATCAGTTTCTGCACTGGGAAACCCATTCCTCCTCTGCCTATGCTCCTACCCATGACCCGGTCTCTGACTCTATCCCTGCTCCCGCCCCTATCCCTACTCCTGCCGAGATCGCAAAAAGAGCCCTCGCCGGAATCTGTCCACTCTGTACAGAAGCCCTGGAGCTCTTTGTGAAAATCCTGGGAGCGGAAGCAGGCAATCTCGCTTTAAGGACCTTGGCTTATGGAGGAATCTATCTGGGCGGAGGCATCCCCCCTAAAATTCTCCCCAAGCTTCAGGAGGATGGTTTCCGGGAGGCCTTTCTTGCGAAAGGCCGTCTGAGGGACCTTTTGGCCCAGATCCCTATCTATGTGATCCTTAATGAAAGGACCGCTCTGCTGGGGGCCGCCCACCTGGCGGCGGCAGCCGGGTATTCTCCTGCATGATCCAAAAACGGACTTAAGATCTATCTTCAACCCGGGAAGATAGTTACGCTGACCTAATACCATTCTTATCCATTAAAATCTGGTTCGTATAGAAATCCTGCTGATAAGCATAGCCAATCTCCGCAGCTGTAGCTTTCATAACGACATCCCCGTTTTAATCACTGTTTCAAACATGTTTTACATTAGAATCATCAAATGAGGCTAATCCATTTGCGTAATTTCATCCAAATCCTCAACGGCGTTTTCAGCCATGAAAGAATATAGTAGTTTAGCTTTTTACCGATTTTCGCCCTACAACCGTAAACTGTTTCTTGCGAAAAAAGCTTTAGCATCATCCAACAACGTATAAATTACAGGTACAACTATGAGTGTTAAAAAAGTTGATGTGATTAACCCACCAATAATGGCATAAGCCATGGGTGAGCGTCCTTCAGATCCTAATCCTGTGGAGAGTGCTGTAGGAAGCATACCGAAGATCATCGCTAAAGTCGTCATAATAATAGGCCTAAGTCGTGTAGATGCCGCCAGAAGTAACGCGGCGCTTAGTTCTTCTCCCTCGCCCAGCTTTTGCTTAGCATAGTCAACCAGCAAAATCGCATTTTTAGTGACCAGTCCCATCAACATGATAATGCCGATAAATGTCATCATACTTAAACTGCTGCCGCTAAGAAACAGGGCTAACAGAGCTCCAATAATACCGAAGGGCAAAGCGAAGACAATCGCCAAGGGATCAATAAAACTTTCAAACAGGGCGGCAAGGATCAAGTAGATGAACAGAATTCCTAAAAATAGTGCTTTCATTAAGCCAGGGATAGCTGCCTCCACCTCTTCCTGATCTCCTCCGCTAACTTGGCTGACTCCAGCAGGCATTTTTGTTTCATTTTCTAACGCTGCTTTAATTTGAGTGTTAAAGTCACCCGTTGCAACACCAAAGACATTGGCCGTCACTTGAATTTCTCTGGCCTTATCATACCTATTAATGGTCGTAGAGCCCGTGGCAAAAACTTGCTTTGTGACCTGATCAAGAGGAACCATACTGTTATTTGAACCAGGCACATAAATCCCTTTTAAGCTGTCAAAGTCCTTTTTTTGATCATCTTGGAGCAATAGTTTAACGTCATAACGATCTTTTTCTGTTTCATATTGGGTTACAAGAGAACCATTAAAGAGTGTTCCCAACGTATTGGCTACGACCAGTGGACTCACACCGAGATCAGCCGCCCGATCACGATCCACTTCAAGGGTTGCTTCTGCTTTGCCACTCTTATAGCTCATGCTTACATCAACTGCCCCAGGAATTCTCTTGATGGCGCTCTCCGCTTGTTGCGAGTAGTTTAAAAGTTGCTCAAAGTCATCGCCGGTAAAATGGTAATCAGCGTCCTTCGCTCCTCCACCCAGAGTTGAACCAGTCTCTATAGAAAGGGTAATCCCCGGAATCTGCTTTAAACTCTCCCGCATTTTATGGGCAGTTTCACTTAAGGTCTCTTTTCTGGCATTCTTATCGATAAGCTGTACGCTAATGTTGATGTTGCTGAGTGTAACCGTCGAGTACAGGTGCACTACTTCAGGATACTTATTAAGAATACTTTCCATTTGTTTAGTTGTTTCTGCAGCGCTCGTCAGTGTTGTCCCTCCATCTGTTGCCGCTGTTATTGTGATCTTTCCGTTGTCTGAGGATTCTAGAAAACTAGGATTAATGAAGTTAAGAAGGAGCAAACTGCCGAAGAACATTGCCGTTGCAATAGCTATGGTTTTAATCCTATGCTTCAGTGCTGCACTGAGAAGGGTTGTATAGACTCCGGCAAGTTTAACAAACAAGTGATTGAACCATATTAAAAATTTACCAAGGGGACTGTATTTTTTATCTAATTCATCGTTCTCACTTTTTAAATATTTAGACGCCATCAACGGCACTAAGGTAAAGGATACAAATAACGAAATCAAGACACTGACAGCAACCGTCAGACCAAATTCCGCGAAGTAGACCCCGATCGATCCCTCAACCATGGTAATGGGGAGAAAGACAGCAACTATGGTAAAGGTTGTAGCCGTCACCGCCAGTCCAATCTCGCTCGCACCGTCTTTCGCTGCTTGCATTGGAGATTTCCCCATATTTATGTGACGTACAATGTTCTCAACGACAACTATTGCATCATCAATGAGCAATCCAACCGCTAAGGAAAGTCCCATTAATGACACGCTGTTGAGTGAAAAGTTCATCAGTTTCATAGCGGCAAAGGTCGTGATAATCGAGGTGGGCAGTGAGATTGCACTGATAGCTGTGCTTGCCCCATTCCGCAGGAAGACGAAAACCACGAGAACCGCCAGAATACAGCCTTCCAGCAACGTTTTCTGAACTTCACTCACGGACGCTCGTATGACCAGCGAATTGTCATCGACAATATCAATTTTTACATCTTTAGGCAGTGACGCTTGAATCTCTGCAAGTTTCACTTTAAGATCATCTGCAACTTGGGTGGTATTTTCTCCGGATTGTTTGACAATATTAATCCCAATCGATTCTTCACCTTTATAATAGGATAAACTGTCCGGCTCCTTAACAGTATCTTCCACTTGGGCAATATCTTTGATTCTAAGTTCAGTCCCTTGACGATTGGTTACTAAAATATTCAAGAAATCATTAACTTCTTTGACCGTACCATTCGTTCTGAGGGAAACTTCTTTATCACCGTTGGAAACTTTTCCACTGGATATATCTATGTTGTCACTTTGCAGGCTCTGGGTGATTTCCGCAGTTGTCACATTCAGAGCCGCCATTTTTTCTTTATCGAGTTTGATATGTATCTCCCTGACTTGCGCACCATAGGTGGTTACTGATCCAACACCTTTCACCGTATTTAGTTTTTTGGTGATCTCGTCTTCGACCACTTGAGATAAGTCCTTGTTGGAAAGAGGGCTAGTGACCACGAAAGATATAATGGGTACGGCATCTAAGTCAAATTTTTGAACTATGGGTTCATTAATGTCCTGTGGTAAAGTACCCCGTATACTGCTTATTTTATCTTTAATTTCTTGAGCAGCCACATTGACTGGCGTTCCAGAACTAAACTGAATCATTGTCTGGGAGAACGATTCCGTAATCGTGGAGGAAATGTGTTTCACTCCTGAAATTTGTCCGACAGCTTCCTCAACTTTTTTTGTCACTTGTGATTCCAGCTGTTCTGCTGCAGTTCCAGGCAGGGAAATGGTAACGGTTATCATGGGAACATCGACCTCAGGATTTTCGTTGATGGGTAGACCTATATAACTTAAAGCACCCAGGGCAAGCAAAGCAATAACTATTACCGTGGCAAATACAGGCCGTTTCAGGCTGATATCTGTTAAAAACATAATCTTGTCCTCCTATTCCGTTACAACTGAAACCGCATCGCCATCCTGCAGTGTATTCACATTGGTAATAATGACACTGTCACCATTTTTTACGCCGTCTTTAATCTCCACTAAGCCTTTTGAAATTTTCCCGATACTGACAATACGTTTACGGGCAACCCCTTGATCAATCACAAACACTGTATAATTTCCTGGATTTCCACTCAAAGCATTCGTTGGCACTGCAATCACTTCTGATGTCTGGTCACTTACAATATCCACCTTAGCATAAATACCCGGTTTCAGTGCTTGATCAAGATTAGCCACCTCAACTTTACATTTAAAAACTCTTGAAGTAGCATCTGCAGAGGCCTCAATACTTTTAATTATTCCGTCATAGTCTTTAACGACGTTACTGCCAACGGTTACTTTGGCACTCTGTCCTACTTGCAAAGAACTTATATCGTTTTGGTCTACTTCTATCACAGCATAGATTGGCGATATAGCTTTAACTTTTGCCAGGACAACTCCCATGTTGGCATATTGTCCCAAACTCACGCTTTTCTCATCTAAAACACCCGTAATAGGAGCAGTGATTGTCGTATTCGCCAGTGAATCAGTAAGATTATTCAAATCGATCTGGGCAGTAGTAAGATTAGCTTTGGCTGTTTCAATATTGGCTTTTTCTGTTTCCAGATCAATTTTGGCGTTACTTAACATTGTTTCCGCACTTTCCAGTTCAACCTTGGAAACGGCTCCCCCGTCAAAAAGTTCTTTTGTTCGATCATAGGTACGGACTGCATTTTCTACGGTCAGTTGCATTTTCTGCAACCCGGTTTGTGAAGACACTAATTGATTTTCTGAAGCTTTCAGCTGAGCCTGAGAAGAAGCTATGTTGTTTCTGATTTCCTGATCATCTAATTTGATTAGCGGGTCTCCTTCGGTTACATATTGACCATTTTCAAACATCACTTGAACTACCTTACCACTGACCTTGCCACTTACAATACCCTCTTCAGAGGCTTCTAATGATGCCTTATACGAAATGATTGCTTGCTCAATAACATTCTCGG
The DNA here is from genome assembly GCF_900143285.1 of Desulfitobacterium chlororespirans DSM 11544. Classification (NCBI taxonomy): domain Bacteria; kingdom Bacillati; phylum Bacillota; class Clostridia; order Eubacteriales; family Desulfitobacteriaceae; genus Desulfitobacterium; species Desulfitobacterium chlororespirans. The sequence goes on along the minus strand of NZ_FRDN01000015.1, from coordinate 172,440 downwards.
CCACAGTGGCTTTGACATAAACTATATTTGGAGCAGTTTCGGCAATGGTATTCTCCGTTTTTCCCATGAAACTTCTTACTCCTGTACCAGCCAAAATAAGTACAATAACACTTGCCAGAACTTTCTTCTTCGTAATTTTAAAGCCCCTGATAGCTAAACCGATTTTTTCTAACACGATAAATCCCCCTCATATACTTCATTTGTACTTCTTTAATAGGTCACCTATTTTTATCTGAGAGCGAATATCCTCCAAGGTCGGTTCGTTCACCCACATGACTATAAGTGCGTACGCAGTCCTTTAAAAATGCCCTATCGGAGTCGCAGTGGCGTACCTATCCTAATGATGCCTATATCATCCGCGATACACAATTCTTCATATTACTTGCCCCCTTATTCACATTTGTAATAAGTTAAAATAAATTCAAATAAAACCGACCGTTCGGTATGTTTAACGGAAAAAAATTTACCCTTTTAGTTCCATATAAAAACTATCCCATAACTCTAGCAAGGTATCACTGATATCACTGACATCCTCACTGCGGTTTTTCATTAAACTAATACGGAGTGCAATTCCATCATTTGTATAGATAAATACCTTAGCAATTTGTTCATCATTCATGAATGACCTGATCTCTCCGTTTTTTTTAGCTGTAGAGATAACCTCTTTCCATGCTTTCAGTTCATCTTGTTCGTGTTCAAGCAATCTTTCCCGGAAGCTTGGAAAAACCTTCAAAGCATCAAAAACAAGTGAGTAATAGTTCACAGTTAAACCACGGTCCAGATCATCTCCATATAATTGAAGCGAATTGAGTATTCTATTTTGATAAACTACATACTGGTGATAAAACTCATATAGAGAATTCTTGTCGAATATACTAAAATCAGGTGTTATGGAAGACATACAGCTTTTAATTGCTTCCAGAAATAATTGCTCTTTACTTTTAAAATAATAATAAAAAGCGCCTTTTGACATTCCTGTTTTTTCTACTAGCTCAGCCATGGTTACTTCCTTATAGCTCTTGACTAAAAAAAGATTAAATGCAACTTTCAAAATATGTTCTCTTGTGTCATTCATGAATGTATCTCCTTTTTTAAACCGACCATTTGGTATGTATTTATATTAACATTAAAACAGGGTCACGTCAATTTTATGATCGTTCCTGATCAGCCATCCTTTGTCACATATTCCCAAGGGGGCTGTAACTGGGGTAAAATTTCCCGTAGTTCATTCAGTAAATCGAGTAAAGAAACCGAAGATAATTCTGTCTTCATGGCTGACGTAGCCGTTATAAAATGTCCTATTAGCAAATTAGTGATATTTCTGCCTACTGGGCAATGATTTTCAAGCCATTTACAGACCCCAAATATAAACTTGACATGGGTAGCACACCCCGTGGCGCTCATACGCCGAAATATTCACGGCCATCATGGCCAGTAAATTGCGCATCCGGACTTAAATCCACAAGCGCCAGCCCACCTGAGAAAACAGAGGTTGGCATTATTTTTTTACCCTCACTTTACTTTTAATTAATGATACAAGGGATACAAAATGTTTGGGCCATGATATTGTATTAATGTGGAAATGAAACTTTTTACTTCACTTTTTCGTTTTACAAACAGCAGAAGATTAACATATTGATCCAAACCAGTTTAATAAGAATTAAGAAAGCGGAACGAGCCATATTAATATAGTGTAAGTGATTAAAACAGCGGGAGGCTGATGATGCAGAATAAGCTCTTAAATGTAAAAAACCTGCAAACTAAAGGTTCCGGCGCCGCTTTCCTGATTACCGGGGTTTTTCTGACTTTACTTGTGGCTTTCCTTTATTTTGACCGGAGTTCTGAGCTTTCGGCTGTCATCCAGAATTTAGGAGCGGCGGGAATGCTGCTCGCCGTTATGCTCATGGCTGTTTTCTGCCTGACCCCCATCCCTTCGGAAGGCCTGGTTGTAGTCTTCCTGAAGATCTATGGCATATACCTTGGAACATTTCTGGCCTGGCTGGGATGCAATCTGAGTACCTTGGTTATCTTTTTTGCAGCCAGGCATTACGGGCAGCTCTTTTTTAAAAAGCTTCTGACTCCGGAGCGGTTTAAGCTGGTGGATAGCTGGGTTAACGATAAAGGAACCTGGGGTTTGTTTATAGCCCGGCTGCTGCCGCTCCCGGCCTTCATCGTCAATTACGCTGCCGGAATGATTCCGTCGATTAAATTGTGGCCCTACTTCTGGACAGCTGCTTTATCCATCATTCCCTATTATGTGGGAACTGCTTTAGTCTATCTGGGGATTACAGCCAAGATGTGGATTTGGCTGGTGATCGGCGGAGCAGCAATTCTTATTTTCTGGAGCGTTAGCTATCTGCTTAACCGAAAATCCCTCAAAGTCGGTTAATCGTAACTATTCCAAGCTGCTAAGACTCAGCAAAGGAGATCTTTTACAGAAATGGCTGCCACTTTAATTTCATTGCAGGAGGTTGAGCAATATGAGCAATTCACGGGTGTTAGTCATTTCCGCTGCCTTTGGTGCAGGCCATATCAGGGCTGCTGAGGCGGTTATTGAGGCAATCTGGGCTAAAAGGCCCAACACTGAGATCTATCACGCCGATTTCGGAGCATTTTTGAATAAAGCCTTTCATTTGGTGATTAAAACCGCCTACATTGATATGATCAAATATACTCCCAAGCTTTGGGGGGAATTCTATTACAGGACATCGGATATCCCGTCGGATTCCTTGTTCCAGCGTTTCTTAAATGGTTTGGGGCGCCAGGAGTTTATCAGCTATATCCATTCTGTGCAGCCGGATCTTATTGTCTGCACTTATCCGACCATAGCCGGCGTTTTGGCTCAGTTGAAAGAAAAACGGCTCCTAACCGTTCCCCTGGCTGCCGTGGTAACCGATTATGCCATTCACAACCAATGGGTTCATCAAGGTGTAGACTTGTACCTGGTGGGCTCACAAGAGGTTGCGGATGGATTGGCTCAACGGGGCATCGATCCGGGGTGCCTTAAGGTTACTGGAATACCGGTCAGTCCCAAATTTGAAATCAAACTGGACCGGGAAGAGCTGGCCGGAAAATTCGGGCTCGATCCGGATCAGCCCACTATACTGGTCATGGGAGGAGCGTATGGGGTTCTGGATAACGCCGCAGGCATCTGCCGGTTGATCATGCAAAACAAACTTCCTGTCCAGCTGCTGATCGTTTGCGGCAGGGATAAACGACTATACAGTACCCTGGAACCGCTGGTCCGAAAAGCAGAAAACAGAGTGCTGCTCTTCGAATTTGTGGAGAATGTAGAAGAATTGATGACAGTTTCCGATCTTATGATAACCAAAGCGGGGGGCCTGACCGTGTCGGAAGCGTTGACCAAGCAGCTGCCCATGGTGATTTACAAGCCTATCCCCGGTCAGGAAAAAGCAAACTCAGAGTTTTTAAGAAGGGTTGGAACAGGAAAAATTGCCGCTACTGAGGGGGAGCTCCTGCAAATTCTGACTCATCTTCTGGAAAATCCGGAGGAAATCAAGGTAATGAGTCATGCGGCCGCGAAACTGCCCCGGCGCACTGCGGAAACTGCTGCGGATTATTTGCTTGAGCTGTTTCGCCAGCGGAATAGGGTCCGAAAGGTTGGGTAGGGTCAATGGCCAGAACAATATCGCAGATAAAGAGGACGGTAATTCTCAAACACCGGTGTCAATCGCCTCAATTAAACCGATCATGTTGACAATTCAATTTTATTGAAGGCTTAGCTGACTACTTTGTAATAAGGCATGAAGACTGCCCTTACTATCCAACACAAAACTTTTGTTATTAAACGAAAATGGTTTCGAAACATCAATTCCTAGTGACGTTAAAAATTCAGCTGTCGATACAGCTCCACTTCCCAAATCTGTTTCATTATATTGCTTAACAGAAATATCACCCTTAGCAACCGAGTAGAGCATTTGAAAACGACCGCTAAGTGAATCCGCTTTAGCCCGTTGTGCTGTCGTATATTTGTCAAGTAATAAAAACGCAAATCTATTTCTATCCGAATTAACAGGATCATCACGGTGGATAGCGGTAGAGAAATTCGTATTCATCCCATAAGAGTCAAAGAATATATTTAATGGGATACCATCCACTGTTCCAATATTTTTCATCTCACCCTCTTAATATTAATACTATTAGTATTTGGATCTGCTACATTTGGCAGATCGGTTGATAGAAGTTGCTCCCATTTTGGAGGCTGATTTGAGATTTTATTTATTTTTAATGTTTCATATTGCTGAGAATTGCTTTGCAGACGATTATTAGAGATTACTCTTGCAGAGGTTAAGTCATTTATTTTCATATGGAGTGACGATATTCTTTCAAGATATTGTCACCTTTCAAATACATTTTCAAAATAATTTAACAGTTATTCATCTGAATCATTAAAAAAGATGCCTAAGAATTTCAACAACCTTCTGATTTTGAACATAGCCCATAGAGTTGCCGGTTTTCAGATCGCTTTGAGCTCGCTGCTCATATTCTGCAATCCAATCTTTCCTACCCTCTGCATTAAATGGGGTCATATGTATATTAACTTTCATGGCTCCAGACGGAGCCAACATAGGTTCGAAGGTTAGCATTCCGTGATCAAATAAGGATATTTGCCCTGCTTTATAGAGTTTAGCGGATATCTCTTGAATCTCCCTGAAAGATGCATTTCTTATATTATAGCTTTTGGATAACTCTTCCCAAATGTCGGTAGCCACATGCTCTTTTTGTTCTGGGGCGGATTCCAGAAGGCTAAAGAAAACATCAGCCTTTTGGTTTGCACTCAGATTTATATTGGTTCTTGAGTACAACAATGGATTATAGTCCATGCTAACTCTCATAGACCTCACTCCTGTATATATTTTTAAATGATCCTCTGTATAAATATTATCGTAAGTAAATCTTCCGATGTTTAATCACTTCTGGATAATTATGTTCATAATGGGAGTATATTAAGTAAAAGGGCATTCGAGCTATTCACTCCAATGCCATAACCCTAGGGAACCACCGTCTCCCGTCTGCGGTTCGCTGCCCCGCACTCATGGAATTGGCTGTTAAGCCCATTGGCTATAAGGCATGCGGATGATTTCTCTTTTCTCATCCCAGGGCAGGTCTTGATGAATTCTAGTTTTCAGATATGTGGTAATTATTTTAATCTCGAAATACATTAGTTCTTATCTCTTGTCTGAGAAAGTTATCCAACTCTACCTTCTGAGAATTTATAATTATCAGGTTAATCCTTATGTCACAAACCAGTTGTTTTTCGTCATCACTAACTTTGCATAATCCTTTAGCTTGCTAAAAGACGGTACACTCCAATTATATGATTTGAAATTATGATTCGTTATGAAAACTCTATATTACCGTTGTTGGCCACAGCTTTTCTTGAAAGCTGTGGCCAACAACCGAGTATAACGGTTAAAATGTTGAGAGCTTTTGTCCCAGGTTCCTATTTATGTGATTCTTAATGAAAGGACTCCTTTGCTGGGGGCCGCCCGTTTGGCGGCAGCAGCTGAATATCCTGAGGATTAACCCTCCTGGTGAATTTGACTCTAAATAATAAAGGAACACTGAGCTTTTGCACTGTTTTTATCAATCATTAAGATGGTCATAATGCTTCAACTCAAAGCTGTTTAGAATTGGCTTCTCGAATATCGCACTGTAACGATAAGGACATGCTTCTTTGTTTCCTCAATGCGGTATAAAACTGTAAAATTACCCACAAAAATCTGGCGATATCCCCTGTCGGCATAAGCACCCGTTTTTCTCAACACTCCTCTTTGAGGTATGCTCTCTAGGCTGAAAATGGCTTCTTCCAAGGAATCCAACAATTTTAAAGCGATAACCGGCTCTGTCAGCGTTTCAGCAATATAAGCATATATGCCGTCCAAATCGCGGTAGACACGAGGCAGTAATTTTACGGCGTATTTATTTTCCAAAATGTTTCCTCTTTAATTTCGATAGAGCTTCTCTTGCATCAACAAGCTGGTGGTCGGAAGTATACTCGGCTTCGGCTTCCGCGATAGCCGTGTCGAGCTCACGACCTTCCAGCATAGCGTCAAACGTCTCGATGCTCATAATAACTAAATCGCCATAGCCGTTTTTTGTTATGAATATCGGCTCCTTCTTTGCATGACACAGGTCAGAGATATCATTTGTGTTCCTTAGATCAGTTATCGGTCTTATTTGGGGCATGGCTGACGCCTCCTTTCATGTACATCATTATAGCATTATTATGTACATTTTACGAGAGCTTAGTTTGGCAAAAAACGTTTGTCATTCCCGCATAATCATCCTGAATCCACCAAGGCTAATAAGATTTATATGAGGGAGCTGCATAGAGATAGTATTCGCTGGTTGCCGTAATGTTCCTCATTCTGATTTGGGGAGACCTTCCACGAACAATCATTCGATACTGCGGCTTCGGCTGAAAACTACGCGCGGTGCATAATCAACAGGAACTGTATTTTTCATCATATAAACCAAGGTTGTTTCGTATTCCTTTGCACCTTTAATGCCATCCACCTTGTTTTCAGCAATGAGCTTGGCTGCTGCTTCCAAATCGGAAAGGTCCAGCTCTTTTGCTTTTTCCGCCAGCCACTTTTCGTTTTCACCAGGTATATATGATGGATGTGCAAAGTAGTACTCTGTCGCCCGGACCGTGATATAGACCTCACCGGACTCCTGCTCTTCAACCTTCAGACCGGTAAGCAGGAAAAACATCCTGTCGAAATCCGGCGTCCCTTCCGGCCAGGGGGAGTAATAACCGCCCGCATAGTTCGCTGTTTTCCCATAAGCCTGATGCGGCATGGGCTGGTGTACGCCGTCTTTGGCCACAAATAAGGCCGCTATGGTACTTTGAACCGTCTGCGCGCTGACTTTTTCCGGAAAGCGCAGATAGCTCAGCGCATAGAAAACCGCGTCGGCAAAGTTGGAATAGCCAAGAGAGTTGGCATAACTGCGTCCTGTATCAAAAAAATGATTCATACCCATCCATATCCGGCATATAGCACCAGCGATGATCCCTGGCAAAGAGATTAAATTTTTCTCTCAGTTCGTTAGTGATTGCCGCTTCGCCACGCAGATCGCAGACAGTTTTGATAAACTCGTAACCGCTGGGATACTGCTGAAACAAATAGATGTCGGACAGCGCCTGCTGAGGCGGCGCTTGCTCGTCTTTAGGGCTCCTGCTGCAGGACATATAGGTGAAGTGAATGTCTCCTTCCGGGTCGTTTACCGCAAACTCAATCGTCCATTCGCAGCCCAATTCAAGTATTGAGCCCGGATTTTTCAATACCAGGCTGTCTTGCACCTGCCAGAAGGTAAGCCCCTTGTTTTCTTCTTTTTTCATTGCTGCCCAGACTGTTTTGCCGTTTTCCGAATGACCTTCTTCGGCAGGGTCACTGTCCAGTTCATGAAAAAAGTAGCCCCGAATCGTCGCCTCCCATTTATCCGGCCCTCTTTCGGTCTTGCCCTTATTTTTCAGTCCGGTCAATTCATAAATTGCCCAACCGTGCGCATCAGAACCATATCTGATGGTATATTTCCCATTCTCATAAATAAGGCCTGTTCCATCTTTTTGCGTGTAGATTACCGGCCAGAAGAATCTCGTTATCTGACGGTCAAATTTTTCTTCGCTGATGGAACCGTCCACAAAGTCCTCACCGGCATTGAAAATAATATACTGGGAAAGATCGTCCCAAGCCGGCGCTTTACCGAAGGCAAATTCCGGCAGAAGTCTCAGCTCATTGCCGTTCTTGGAAAAATAGTCTTGAAAGAACAGCCTAAGCTCCGGCGTAATCTCCGTTTTACCGTTTAAAATCTGGTTCGTATAGAAATCCTGCTGATGCGCATAGACATCCTCGTTTTTAATCGCTGTTTCGGAATCATACAACTCAGGTGCGGGGGAAGGAACAGATGAAGGCACGGACGAACAAGCCGTCAAGAGCAAAGACATCACTAATAATAATGGAATTAATCTTAACGGGGCGGGGATTGTTCCTGTCTCAGTTTTCATCATACTCACTCCTTGTTGAATTGACCTTCATTACTGTTGTCATCCCATACAGAGCTCCACCACCAATAATAACCACCGGGCTGGTTTTAACCCATTCATACATTCCATGTATCGTCCTGAGAGTGCACAGGCCGTAGCACTGGCATAAATTTAGGAATTGATGGTCCCATTACAGTGACAACGTAAAACATCTTGTTGGATTTTATTCAAACGAGGCTGTCCGAAATCAGTACGCGCGTGCTGATTTCGGACAGCCTTTTTCATTCCCTAGAGGAATAGCAAGCCTTGCAGTACTGCCAAGAGCATCATGTAAAAGAAAGCAGAGCGAAAAATCTGTCCTGCCGCCACTACCCTTTCCTGGACAGCGTTGAAGCAAGTGGCAGAGGCTGCGACACAGCCATAGATTAAGGAACTGATGGCCCCAAACAATGAAGCGAGAAAAGGATAAAAGCTGCCGGTCTGAGTGTAGGCCAGACCCTTTATCGCATCAAGGCCTGAGTAGCGAGCTAAATAACTGGAACCGAACATTATGGCCAAAAAGAGGATGAGCATTTTTAAGCTGACCCAGGTTTGCCGAAGGGACTCTGCCCATTGCCCGCCGTTGAGGCGTAAGATAAAAATGCCGGACAGGACGGCGGCAAGGATAACTCCTGAACCTATTGATGAAAGAAGATTAAGAGGAAAGACTGCGTGCATGGCACTCACACCGTCTCCTATCGGCGGAACATGAACCACACGGTCATTGAGAAAGGGAATTGGCAAAGAGATGCTGAAAATACCGTCAAGGAATGCTTTCACGCCGGGTAAACTCCACAGACAAAGGACAATGCCCAAGATCCCCCAGGGCAGCCAGGCTCTGACAACTTCAGTCGCCGAATAAGAAGGTATTTCTCCAGAATCACTTGCATATTGCGGATTTTTTTGCGGTTTCCAAATATATAAAAAGAGCACGGTGAGGACGAAACTGATCAAGCCGGAACCGATACGGGGAAGCCTACTATCGATAATAACACCCATATTGACTTGGGTCAGCGCGAATTGACTCAGAGAGAGGGAAAAACCGGCAACAAGGGCAGCCGGCCAAAGGTCGAAGACATCCCTGAACCTGCCCTTTTCCATAAACACAAAAACTGCCATCAGAAAGAACGAAACAAAAAGCGTAAATATCGGGAACAGATGATGAAGAAATGCGAAGAAGTTCGGCTTTGACCACAAAAAGATTGTCCCCGAGGTCATGCTACTCCAAGCGGTCGGCGCCATATTGGCAATTAAGCAGAGGACAGCTGCCTGGACCGGGCGAAAGCCAAGGGTCACCAGCATCGCTCCGGCGGCTGCTATGGCTAAGCCAAAGCCATAAATGCCATCGATAAAGGCTCCGAAAGAAAAAGCAATAAGCAAAACCTGCAGACGACGGTCGGACGCCAGGGAGATAAGCGAATCCTTGAAGATCTGGAGCCCGCCTCCGGCTTGTGTAGTGTAATAGAAAAAGAACAATGCCAAAAAGGCCCACCCCAGCGGGAAAACACCGGCGGCCGCACCATAGAAAAATGCACTTCCGGCTTGGGCCACAGGCATTCCTATGATGAAAACAGCAATAACAAAAGCGGTTAAGGCTGCGACGAGAGCTGCATAAGGGGCCCTAATCCCAAGTACACGATCTCCCTCTTTATTTTGGTGAGGATGAAGAACAAGCAAATAAAGAAGAATGATGCTGGGTAGTACCGCGACAACGGTTGACAAGGCAACATTATTCAATGGATTATAGTTGTGAAAAAACATATTAATACCCTCCTTCCTACGAATTACCTTCCAGGCCTGGACGTCACCTTGATGGTAAAGTCATACAGAGAAGATAGTAGGAGATGGCATACTTAATATACCGCCCTCATCCATATTGCCTACATTTTACCATACAGAGGGAGGTTTAGGAACATCAGATCCATGATTACAGAAATACACTTGACAGCAAATCCCCTAAAACAACCAGCATTCCTGCTGAAATTACCAATACATAATAGCGCCGAATGTTTCTGCCGCCGACCAGATTAGCAGCCCGTACGCCTAATTGTACCCCAACCAGGGAACCCATAAGGAAGAAGGCCACCAGCAGCAATTCGACGTTACCTTGCAACATATGCCGAATTGCTCCATATCCGGAGGCAAAAAAGATCTGGAAACTGCTGCTCCCTACAGCAATAGCTGTAGGAACACCAAGGATGTATATTAATATGGGTAAATTAATAAAACCTCCGCCAATGCCAAGAAGTCCGGTAAAAACCCCTACCATGACACTTAAAATTAAAGGCACCCAAATGGATAAGGAGGTTATCCCACACTGTGGCAAGGCAATGAGAGGCGGTATTTTTAGGCATTGAATTTTATGAGGGAGAGTTAAATCAACCTCTTCTTTAGCGTTAGAGCCAAAACTTTCTTTCCCTGTGCAAAAGCCAACTCCCGCCAGCAAAACGAAGAATATTATATTTAAGATTAAATCCAGAGCCGGTAATTCTTTACTATGAACAAGCAAGTAGCTTCTCGTTCCTAATAAATCCAGCAATTGCACTCCTATTTCCGTACCGACAAGGGCACCCCCCGCCATAATTAACCCCAGTAAAACATCAACCTTTTGGTTTCTCCAGTGTTTCCAGGCGGAAACAGAACCCGTGATCAGTATTTGCGCTAAGCTGGAGCCTACTGCAATCGGATAAGGAATGCCAAAGATAATTTTAAGACAAGGTGTAACTAAGAATCCCCCGCCAATTCCAAACAGTCCTGTTAAAAAACCAATCAGCAAGCCCAATACTATCAATCCCGGCCAAAAAACCTCAACTCCAACTATATCAATAAAGAATAAAGACACCCTTCTTCCTCCCCAAATCGCTAATTAAAATTTTCCATAGCTAGTGGCCGTCAAACGATTACCGTGGAACATTCAGCAATAATCATCGTTAAAGCAGGCAAGCCTGACTTTAGTCGGGCTTGCCTGAGATAAGGAAGTAAGGAGAAGGCTATTTTAAAATGGCTCCCTCATCAGCTGAACTGACTTCCCTGGCGTAACGGACCAGGTATCCTTCAGTAATTTTAGGCTGAGGATGTTCCAATCCAGCAAAACGTCTTTTCCTTTCCTCTTCAGAAACCTTCAGTTCGATAGAACGATTGGGAATATCGATGGCAATGATATCCCCATCCTGGACAATAGCTAATGGTCCCCCGGCCGCTGCTTCCGGAGAAACGTGGCCGATACAGGGGCCTCTGGTGGCACCGGAGAACCTTCCGTCCGTTACTAAAGCCACCGATTCACCAAGTCCCATCCCTACTAAAGAGGAGGTAGCCGTCAGCATTTCCCTCATGCCCGGTCCGCCTTTAGGACCTTCATAGCGAATGATGATGACATCACCATGTTTAACTTCACCTTTAAATATGGCTTCGGCAGCGGCTTCTTCGGTATTGAAGCAGCGGGCCGGGCCGGCATGCCGTTTCATGACTTCGGCAACTGCAGTTTGTTTTACCACACATCCTTTAGGAGCTAAACTGCCTTTGAGAACCGCCAAGCTACTCTGCATAGAATAAGCATTCGCCACTTTTCTGATCACATCGGGATTTAAATTCTCATAATCCTTGATATTTTCCCGGAATGTTTGGCCGGTAACCGTCATTTGGTCCAGGTTGATGAGACTTGACAATTCCTGCATGACTACCGGAATACCGCCGGCATCTTCCAGATCCTTCAGAGTATGTACTCCTGAGGGTTTGATCTTAGCCAAGTAAGGAGTCGTGGCACTAATCCTCTCCACATCATCAAGGTTGAATTTCAGCTTAGCTTCAGCGGCTATCGCCGGCATATGCAAGGAAGCATTGGTTGAACCTCCCACACTCATTAACACCCGCATACTGGTTTCCAGCATCTCCTGAGTGAGAATATCCCTCGTTTTCAAGTCTTCTTCAACCATTTCCACAATTCTGATCCCACTGGCTTTGGCTATTCTCAGTTTTTTACCTTCTACGGCAAGGGCTGTAGCACAGCCAGGGAGAGAAAAGCCCATAGCTTCGGCGGCGACAGACATACTATTGGCAGTACCCATCATGGCACAGGAGCCTGGACCTGGGGAAAGCACATCCTCCATAGCGAAGAATTCTTTTTCTGTCATTTCTCCTCTGGTCAATAGTCCTGCCGCTTCTTTTAATTCATAAGTTGCACATTCTCTTCCTTTATAACGACCAGGCATCATGGGTCCACCGGTAACGATAATTGAAGGAAGATTGATTCTGGCCATGGCCATTAACATGGCAGGAACAATTTTGTCACAGCTGGCAATATACACTAATCCGTCCAATTGATGAGCGTTAACGTACAACTCAACAGAATCGACAATATTTTCTCTGCTGGGCAGAACATAACACATTCCTTCATGCCCTTGAGCAAAACCATCGCATATGGCAATGGTATTGAATTCAAAGGGCACTCCTCCGGCAAATCTGACTCCATCCCGGACAATACCTGCGATCCGGTTCAGATGGATATGACCGGGGTGCATTTCATTATAAGAGTTGACGATACCGATAAAAGGCTTTTTAAGCTCTTCATTAACGATACCCATGCCTTTAAGGTGAGCCCTGGGTCCACCCATCGTGATACCATTAACGACTTTAGAACTTTTATATTTTTCCTCTTTAAATTTGAAGGCTGTCATGAACTTTACCTCTTCTTCTTTAATCTACACTATCCGGCTTCTACATTCAGGCGACCGTCCTGGGCAAAAGGCCAAGGAACCGGGGCTCCCAATACTTCAATCCGGAGATCTTCTTTTATGTCTTCTAAATAGGTGTCGGAAACAAAGATATATTCCAGCTGCAAGGTATTTTTGATCCAAACAATTTTACTTCCGGGGTGTTTTACCCCATTGCAGGCCCGCAAGGCAACTTGAATCGCCTCATAATCCGTCGGCATAATCACGGGAATTTTGGCAGCCTCCAGAACAGTCGCTGTGATGGTATTGGCGTAGGTATAATCAAAGTTTATCTTGTCAAAAAAGCGCTTCGTAATCACATCGCTAATTCCCATGCCATTGGCGTTGCCCCTGGTTTTGGCGGTAAGGTCCAGGACAACGATCCTATTAATACTGGGAGCGCTGACATATTCCTCCTTAAAAGCCTTGGAAGGGGATCTTCCTGTGATATTGGGATCTATTCCCGGGCCGCTGATCTCTTTACCCATCTCCTGGACAATTAACACGTCTATCTCATTTAAATATAATCTGGGCAGAAGCTCTTTAGCTTTTAGAAGCAGTTCTTTTTCTCGATGAATTAAATTCCCTTTGTCAATAAACTCTAAAAAAGCAATTTTATCGCAAGCATTTTCAATAACAGCTAAGCCAAACAAGATGGGGGCTTTTGCCATGACTAAACTTCCTATCTGAGGCAGTAACTCCGGAAACATGCCCAAGCCAAACTGGTGAACCAAGCTGGCTCCCTTATGTTTTCCCAGACCGATGGTCATCATTTTCAAGAGCCCGCTTTCAAATTCTCCTTTAAACCCTGTATGGGGCTTAATCCGGTTGACGATGACAATCCCATCGCTATCAAGGGCATTCTTATCCACTAGCACCGGCATGCCATTGGGCAATTGGCCGATTGGGCTGACTTCCATGGATGAAACAATGGGGACCTCCATCACTTCTTCTGTTATCCCCAACTCCTTAAGGACTTGAATCTGTCCCTCAGCGGTGGCTCCGCCATGACTGCCCATGGCCGGAATAATAAACGGCCGGGCACCTTGTTTTTTTAGTTCTTTAATCACTGTCCTGAGGATCACATCGATAGCGCAGATTCCTCTGCTGCCCACAGCAATGGCAATTTTAGCACCCGGCCGGACACTGCCCCGAGCTGAAAATTCTTGATAACGCTTACTGACTTCACCTTCGATATCAGCTATCTCTACCATGGAAAACTTTTGCCGGATCGGCACCATGTGAGGCATAGGGAGATTTAAACCACCTTCTATTACCAAGGCCATTCTCTCACCTTCTTAATCGCTCATGATCAGTTCACAGGATGCCGGAGGTTAATTCGAATGCAAACTCCTCCTCTAATTTGGCTATTTCACTTTTAAAGGTATCTATTTCCTGTTTTGTCATAGCTCGCAAAGATTGTCTGACAAAGGGAAAGTCGAACCCCCTCATTTGCAAGGCCAATTTGCGCGGTGCTAAGAAAGGCGGTTTATTGAAGACGATCCGCAGCCTGGAGGCCAATAATTGCAGTTTTTGGGCCTGGACAAGGTCCCCCGCTTGATAATTATCATAAATCTTAACCATCAATTCAGGGAAAGATGTCGCAGTAGCAGAAACTGCGCCCTTCCCCCCCATGACCAGGGCCGCCAGAACCATAGCATCACTGCCCATCAGGTTATAGAAGTCTTTACCCAAGATATCGATATAATCGACAAATCTTAAATAATTTTGACTGGTGTCCTTAACGCCCACAATATTAGGGCAAGCTTCATGCAGTCTTTTAATCAATTTAGGTGTCACATCATTTTTGGCTGATGCCGGAAAATTATAAACATAAAACGGCAGTTCGGGATCGACATGAGCTATGGTTGTAAAGTATTCGAACAGACAGTCATCATCAAAGGGATAATAATACGGAGGTACTGCCATCACACCATCTACACCAAGTTCACTGGCATGCCTGGTTAATTCAACAGCCTCTTCAATCCTGGTTGACCCTACATGCACGGCAAAGGGAACCCTATGATCGACTGCTTCGACATAGACTTCCGCAGTTTGTTTTCTTTCTTCTATGGTCATTAAAGGGAATTCCCCTGTCGAGCCGACAGCAAACAAACCGTGACAACCTTTGGCAATCTGAAAATCACAAAAAGTCTTAACAGCTTCCCGATCAATAGTCCCTTTTTGAGCAAATGGTGTAATTGCAGCTGTAACTATTCCTTCTAATAAGCGTCCTTTCATTCTGTGAACCTCCTAAAATAATCCATGTTTTTTGTTACAAAATAAACTATCGGTATCCGACTAATTGGTTTGAGCTTTCTTTTTGAAAACCTTAAAGAACCTGGGCACAATAATGACTAAAGCCGTAATGATCAGTAACGTCCTCGCTAAAGGCTGAGTTACAAAGATACTAAAGCTGCCTTGAGAAAGCAAAAGCGACTGGCGCAAGGATTCTTCCATCATCGGTCCGATGACCAGGGCCAACAATAATGGAGCGACGGGGAGACCAATCTTTCGGAAAAGATAGCCGGCCACACCCGATATCACCATGATCATGATATCGGTTACTGTGCTGTTCACCGCAAAAGCGCCGATAATACACAAGACAACGATAATGGGCATAAGCAGATTGGACGGAGTTCTCAGCAAACGGACGAACAAGCCGACCAAGGGTAAATTTAAAGCTAAGAGCATCACGTTGCCGATATACATGCTGGCAATGACTCCCCAGAATATATCGGGATGGTCTGTCATTAAGAGAGGACCTGGAGTAATACCATGAATGAGCATCGCCGACAGCAGTAAAGCCGTAGGTGGTGCAAAGGGTATCCCCAGAGATAATAAAGGAACAAAGGCTCCTGTAGCCGCGGAATTATTGGCTGATTCCGGTCCTGCCACCCCTTCAGGCGCCCCTTTGCCGAACTCCTCAGGATGTCTGCTGATTTTTTTCTCCAGAATATAAGAGGTAAAAGTTCCGATAACGGCTGAAGGACCGGGTATCAATCCGATAAAGAATCCCAGGATCGAACCCCTCAGGGTGGGGCCTACGGAACGCTTGGCCTCATCACGGTTGGGCAGCAGATCCCTCAGCTTTACCTTGATCACTTCCTTGTTTTCCTGAACCTTCTGTTCAGCTATCAAAAGCACTTCGGCAATACCAAACAACCCCATGGCCATGGGCACAAAGTCTATGCCGGTCTGCAAATCCAAGTTGCCGAAAGTAAATCGGGGCAGACCGGTAATCATATCCAGCCCTACCGTACCAATGGCCAGGCCCATGGTGACCATCAGTAAGGATTTGATAAATCCTTCACCACTTAGTTGGGATAACATCATCAACCCAAATAAAGCGATGGCAAAGTACTCCGGAGGGCCAAATTTCACCGCCAGGGTGGCCAAGGCTGGAGCCAGCATCGTCAAAATAATTAACCCGATGGTACCTGCCACAAAGGAGCCGATAGCCGCCAGTGAAAGAGCAGCACCTCCCCGCCCCTTACGGGCCATCTGATTTCCGTCAATGGCTGTAACCACAGAACTGGACTCGCCGGGGATGTTCACTAAAATTGAGGTTGTAGACCCGCCATACATAGAACCATAATAGATACCGGCAAACATAATAATCGCGGTGACAGGAGGTAAACCATAAGTAGCCCCCAAGAGCAACGCCATGGAACCGATTGGGCCTATACCCGGAAGTACACCAACCAAAGTTCCAAGGAAACAGCCAATTAAAGCAAACAAGAGATTTGTGGGAGTAAAGGCTACCACGAAACCATGCAATAATCCTTCCATTTACTTTCTCCCCCTAACCCAAGATGCCTGACGGGAAATAGACGCCAAGCCATTCAACAAAGAGAAAATAGGTCACTAGTGTTATAACTACTGCTACGATCAGAGATACCCACCAGGATTTATACTCCATTACCCGCAAACAAACAAAAGTTAAGGGTATCGTGGCCACAACAAATCCCAGAGTATTAAAAAGTGCACAATACATTAACAAAGCTACAGTAATGATCACAGGCTTCTTAGGATAGGCAGCCGCCTCTTTCCCATTGTCTTCTTCGCCAATATCAATGCTCTTTTCGTTGGCCAACTGGGGAAAGAACACTTCCAAAATAATTTGAATAGCGCTGAAAGCTATCAAAGCAAAGCCGATGATGACAGGTATAAATCCCCGATCAGGATAACTAAGTCTCCCTAAGGGAAGTTTGAAGGCTTCAATCAAGTAAATGATGCCTATAATCCCTATCATTCCTATACCCAATGAACCCAATGAACCTAATGTGCCACGTGAAGGTTTGTCCATCCCAATCCCCACTCCTATCGGTAATTCATGCCATGACTTCCTTATGCCAAAGGAGCGGGAAGGCAGTCAACTGCCTTCCGACTCTAACAGCTCTTATTGTTTGGGCATTTTTTCAATTAAGTCTTTCATAATGGGCAGTTGCTCTTCGAGATACTTTTTAACTTCCTCACCGGTCATCACATCATGAATTAAACCGGCATCTTCCATGGTCTTTTTAAATTCTGCACTGTTGGCAACTTCCGTTAGAGCTTCAACCAAGGTGACTCTCACATCCTCGGGCATTCCTTTCGGTGCAAAGACGAACTTTCTGACACCCATATCAATGTCGTAACCAAGTTCTTTCATGGTTGGCATATCGGGGAATACAGCAGCTCTTTCGGGAGAAGAAATCGCCAAAGGACGTAATGTACCGGCTTTGGCATGTTCGATTACTTCACCAGGGTGAGACGCAACAGCATCAACATGACCGCCGATAGCCGCAGTGATCGCAGGTGCTGTCCCTTTGAATGGTATAGGTTGAGCGTTAATATCAGCTAATTGGAACAAATAAGCTAAGGTTAATTGAGGAATGCCGCCGATTCCGGAGTTTCCATAGCGGATAGTAACATTTTGTTCTTGAGAAGCTTTGACTAAGTCCTCAAAAGTCTGATAGGGTGAACCGGCGGGTACTGAAATGACTATAGGCTCATTGGTTACACCGACCAGGAAATCAAAGTTCTCTATGCTGTAATTGACACCTTCCTGAGTAAGCGGTGATGTTGTAAAAAGCCCGTTAGTACCCGAGGAAATTGTATACCCATCGGCTGGAGTACTTGTTAATCCCGAGGTTGCAATAATGCCATTGGCCCCTTCTCTGTTAACTACGACAACAGGTTTCGTAAAAATACCATCAAGCCCTTTACTCAATGTCCGTACTATTAAATCGCTGGAACCTCCAGCAGGCCAAGGGCAGACAAAAATAACTTCTTTTTCCGGATAAGCGGACTTTTGTTCAGTCTTTGGCTGTTCTTCGGTATTTTTCATTGCTTCCTGTTGAGTTCCACCACAACCGGTGAAGAGGATACTTGCCGTCAAAACACCAGCTAATAAAGCCATTAATTTCTTACTTTTTTTCATTTTTCTGCCTCCAAACTTTTTCATCATAATCTCAACTTTCGCACCTTGGCTATGCTAATAAAGCCTTGATATAGCAGGTTAAGAAAAATACTTTGTGCTTAAATTATCAATATACTTAATTGCCTCAACAATCATATCGGAGGTTATTTTTATCGGCATATTATGGATACCATTTGTTTTAATGGCAAAATCGGCTATCATTTTGAGTTCGCTTTCTAAGAATACACCTATGTCTTTCAATTTAATCGGGATTCCACATTCCCGAGCAAGCTCAATCTCCTCCAGGATTTCTCTTTCGTTACGTCCCTCCAAAGCCAGCAAACATAAATTTCCGAAACCAACCAATAACCCATGGCCGAAATTATGCATGCCCGGAATTTGCGTAAATCCCATATAAATTGAGTGAGCCGCAGCACCCCTGAATTTTTCACCTCCCAAAATTGAGCAAATGCCCGCATAATAAATAATGGCATCAATAACATAATCCAATGCTTCACTGCTGCCTTGGCCAGCTATAGTTTTTTGGGCTTGCGGCCCAAATTTTTTAATAATGTCATAACAAACACGGCCATTACTGCTCCCGCCTATCGTCCAACTGGACTGAGCTACACCTGAGGTTGTAGCCCTCAATTCATACCATTTTGCCAAAGTATCCCCTATACCTGAATAAAGCCATTTCTCAGGCGCCCTCACAATGATGTCCGGATCAATAAATATCCCTTCAGGGCAAGCCGCCTTTCCGCTATTCTCAAGATACACGCCCTGGTCATCATAGATAATGGAAAGCGGCGTATACGCAGCACAAGTCGCAGCAATTGTCGGCACTGTAATGCAGGAAACCTCAGCCAGATAGGCAACGGCCTTTGCTGTATCAAGTACCTTTCCACCACCTACTCCTATAATTAGATCTACCTCTTTATCACTTGCCATGTCAGCCAGCCGGTTGATGTTCCCCCATGTACACTCTCCGCCATACCATTCAACAAATGCTTCCACTTTTGCCATTTTCAGATTTGACACCATGGGTTCCTCAGTGGCTTCTAAGGCCATTTTGCCACCAATAATAAGAGCCCTACGGCCTCTATCCTGACAAAAGGCTCCCAGATCATTCAACGCACCTTTTCTCCGCTTATAAAATCCAGGAACTATTAAATCCGTCATGGCACAACCCTCTCTTTCTTTCCTATACTAAGAAAACTACGAAGAACAATTACTCGTTCTTATGTCATTTGTTGAGATTTTCTGAATAGTCAGGGTTCACTTCACCCATGGCTTCTTGCAGGCCCTTAACAGCCAACGTCATCTTGAGCTTCATGCACTAAGAATTTATGGCTGCTCATCACGTTCCTCCTTTTACTCCTTACACCCATTTAGTGGTATGTTGTATGTGGTATTACCACATACAATAATAAGTGTAACATATAACAAAATATTTTGTTTGCTATTTTCTTGCCATTTATTTAAAACTCAGCAGCAATATACTTAACATCCATAAATTCTTCCAGTCCCACTCGCGCACCTTCACGGCCTAAACCGCTATGTTTGACTCCACCCATTGGTGCATATGCCGCTGAAGGCAACGCATTATTGAGACCAATAATACCGAACTTCAGGGCGTCTGTTACACGTCTGGCACAGGCTAAGTCATTAGTATAAACATAAGCCGCCAGACCCATTTCTGAACTATTGGCTTTTATAACAACGTCTTGTTCATCGTTAAACTTGAAGATTGGCGCAGCAGGTGCAAACAATTCTTCAGTTGCGAAGGCAGCTGTTTCCGGAACATTTTCCAAGATAATCGGCGGAACATAATAGCCTTCAGCCGGCACTTCCGCTGGAGGTGTGAGATAGGTTGCGCCAAGAGCTACTGCTTCACCAACTAACTTCTCAATTGCTGTTTTAGCCTTAAGGCTAACCATGGGGCCGAGGTCAAGGTCCAGCTCGGCCATAGGATTGCCGATTTTCATCTTCTCAATTCTCGCCGCAAAGGCTGCCTTGAATTGGTCATAGACCTTTTCATGAACATAAAAACGATTGGCGCCGATGCAAGATTGACCGTTATTTCTGAATTTAGTAATCATGGCAGCATCGGCTGCTTTTTCGATATCGGCATCTTCAAAAACGATGAAAGGTGCATTGCCGCCCAGTTCAAGGGCTAAGCGTTGTACCCCATCGGCTGCTTGACGCATCAAGCTCTGTCCCACAGGTGTAGAGCCAGTAAAGCTAATGACACGTACGGCAGGATGCTTCATCATAACCTCGGTTGTCGATGACGCCGGACCTTGAATGAGATTAGCTACGCCTTTTGGGATCCCAGCATCCTGTAGGCATTTATATAATTCCATTACGCCTAAGGGAGCAACATCAGAAGCCCTGGAAACGACGGTACAGCCTGCAGCCAGTGCCGGGGCTAATTTCCGTGCTTGAATAGAGACTGGAAAATTCCATGGAGAAAGACAGAGGGCTACTCCGGCTGGTTGGGTAAAAACAAGATGACGTTTGTTGGCGACATCAGCTGGAATGAGCTCTCCATAAGGTCTCCTGATTTCTTCAGCGAACCATTGAAAATACTCAGCAGAAAACTTAACTTCACCCACTGCTTGGGGAACAGGTTTTCCTGATTCGGCAGCCAATAGCTTACCAATATAATCCGCTCTTTCACGCAAAAGACCGGCGACACGATTCAGGATATCTGCTCTTTCACGTCCGGAAGTTAAAGACCATGCTGAGAAAGCTTGACTGGCAATATCTACGGCTGAAATTGCATCCTCAGCGCTGCCGTAACCGATCTCGCAAATGGTCTCACCTGTTGCTGGATTAACTACTCCTTTTTTTTCATTCTTGATAGGTGCTTGCCATTCTCCATTGATGAAGAGTGACTTTTCAATAGCGTTGTCCATTGATTTTCCTCCCAAAATTTCGTCATTAGTAATAATTCGCTACTGCGTATCTTTGTTATACTTTTCACCTCACATCACATTCTTCGTTAAGGGATTTCATTGTAATATTACAATATTGCAATATTTAAAATATACTTAGATTATATGTATTTGTGAATACTCAGTCAAGCTTTTTGATAAATTTTTCAGATTATTAATAAATCTTCTTTTTTGCAGCAGCCATTGAGGGGCTTTGGTATTGCTTGCTTTTACTAGTAAGAAAGAACTTGGCTGGTGCCAAGTCCTTGTAGAAGGTTAATTTGTTGTTTTTACTATCGCCACTCCCGGAAAAGTTGAGAAACTTATGCTTTCTACGCAGAAAAAAGCAGCCAGTAATAGCTTAATTCTGACCGCTTCTTTGTAAATGAACTTTATATTTATATCTATCGGCCCGGTAGGCATTGATTGAAAGCTCAATGGGTTTGTCATGCTCATTATAAGCGATGCGCTCCATCGTTAAAACCGGAAACCCGATCTTCACATTTAAATATTGGGATATTTTTTTATTAGCAATATCTGCCCCCACAAACTCTTCTGCCCGAATTAAACTAAAACCAAATTCTCTTTTAATTAATTCATAAATACCCTGAGTAGATAAATCGAGCTCAGCGATTCGCACACCATATTCATAGGGCCAATAGCTCTTAACATAAGCGATTGGCTCATCGTTAAGTTTTTGTATCTTTTCAAATACAAACATTCTCTGTTCACTAAATATCCTCAGTTGGGGGACTTTCTCCAATTCCTTTTTGGAAAGCTCTACCTCGGAAACGTTTAAAACATCGGCGCTCGGTTTTAATCCACGGTTTATCATTTCTTCGAAAAAACCGGTTGGTTCCCCTAATGTTTCCTCGATAGGAGTTTTTTTAACAAATGTTCCTTTACCAGGTCTACGATCAAGCCACCCTTCTTGAACTAATTGTGATACAGCACGCCTTACAGTAGTACTGCTGATATTATATTTATTCATTAATTCTTTGTCGGTTGGGAACACTTCGCCAACACCCCACGTACCTTGTATTATTCCTTCACGAAGATCTGTAGTAAGTTGGTAATGTAAAGGAATGGGTGCATTTTTATTTAACATAGCGGAACCTCACTTTTTTGTACTTTATAACTATATTGCATATTTATTATATTTATTGTGCAATTAATGGTCAAGCTTAAGCTGCTCTAAAAATAGGAATGAGAGGGCCACTCCCTCACAGGGAGATAAGCAATTATCAAATAGTAGGTACCTGAATAGGGTCAGTGCTTTCTTTAATGGAGGAACTGAACGCTTAAGGAACAGACGCAAACGAGACACTTCATTGTGAAGCGCCTCGTTTTTCATTCCCGTATTAGTTAGGATATGGGGCCGTCTACAAAGAACCTGCTCTCCGACCAAGGATGCCCCGGTTCCATGTTTACCCCATGTTCAGTATTAATCGTTAAATGGAGTAAAAGCTTAAACAGCATCTCCTGGTGTTCCTCTTCCTGGATGGCTAAGGCGAGCTCAGGGACAGAAAATTTCTTGCCCGGATGGCTTTTTAAAAACTGTACGATGTTGTTTTTTAATTGTATAGCCTGACCGGCCGCCTTTTTACCCATCTCCACAGCCGGTTGATGATAGGCGTTAATCCCCACTAACAAGGCATAAATGCTCACAGCCCGCTCGAATAGGGCAATTAATACGCCAATGGTGTAGGCGTTGACCTCTTTGACCGTGATGGTCAGAGATTCACGCCCTTTTTGGGTTAACGCTTCCCGTGTTCCTAAAAGAAAGGCCTGCAAATACTCCCCGCTGGTGCTGTTGTCCTCCATATAAGCAGAGAATGCTTGCCGATCTTTCAATACCTCGATAAAGGTCACAAAGAAATTGTCGGGACCTTCCAGAAGCTGCTGAAGATAAGAATGCTGATCAGAGGACCCTTTATTGCCATAGACCGTCATCCCCTGATGAACCGTTTCTCCCTTAAGATTCTTCTCCTTGCCCAGGGATTCCATAATCAACTGTTGCAGATATTTAGTAAAAAGTTCCAGGCGGTCCTTATAGGGAAGCACTACCATTTGCTTTCCCCCTTGGCCCTGGGTGCTATAATACCACATTAAAGCCAAAAGCGCTCCCGGATTAGCTAAGATATCCGGGCGCCGTGTTCGCTGATCGCAATCCCTAGCCCCCTGCAAAAGTTCTCCAATATCTATTCCCTGTAAAGCCAGGGATAAGAGTCCCACCGCCGACAGAAGGGATGTTCTTCCCCCTACCCAATCCCACATGGGAAAGGTTCTCAGCCAGCCTTCCCTTTGGCTGAGCTTATCCAATCGACTCCCTCGTTGAGTGATGGCTACAGCATGACCCGGGAAAGACAGCCCTATATCCTCATAAGCCTTCCTGACTTCCAGCATGCCGTTCCGGGTTTCAACTGTCCCACCGCTCTTGGAGATAATAATGCAGAGGGTGGCCTTCAGTTCCTCACCGATCTGACCTAAGACTCGATCGATTCCGTCGGGATCTCCATTATCGATGAAGAAAGCCTTCATCTTATCCCGGGGAGAAGCCAAGGCGTCGGCGACAAAACGGGGCCCGAGAATGGAGCCGCCAACTCCCACTAAGAGGAGATTGCGGAAAGGCTCCCCGTTTTCTCCCTGAATCCTGCCCTCATGAATCTGCTCCACAAAGCCAAGGATCTCTCTGAGTGTCCCTTTAATATCCTGTGCGATTTCTGCGGAGGGAGCAAGGTCCGGATTGCGCAGCCAATAATGACCTACCATCCGCCCCTCATCCGGGTTAGCCACAGCACCTTTCTCCATAAGCTGAATCTGGTGATAGACATCTCTCATCGGCTCATTCATTTCCATTAAAAATTCCGTACTGAAATCCATCCGACTTATATCTAAAAGCAATTCCATCTCTTGATCATAATATAAATACTCCTTGAAGCGAGCCCAGGAAGTAATGATAACCAACTCCTCCATGTCTTTATTCTAAAACTTTAGCTTGGTTTTCTATAGGAAGGTTTATGCCGCCAAACCCGAAAGTAAGCCCAAGGATTTTGATTTACAAAAAAGAGAGCGAATTTAAGCTCATCGGCCGTATTTTTCAGCCAAACTCCTTAACTGAGCACAGACCTTCTGAGTTAAGGTTCCTCTTTCTACACGCCACTGCCAATTCCCTTTAATTGTACCGGGAGTATTCATCCTCGCCTGGGAATCCAGTTTAAGAATATCCTGAAGGGGAAGAATGACCCAGGCACCGTTCCCTTGATAAAGCTCCTCAATGGTCCTCTCTACTTGCGCCAGGGAATCCTTATCGCTATAGCCTTGGGAGCGATACCAACCCAACAGGGTATCGTTATCATGGGTTCCGGAATAATCAACATAATTCCCTTCTTCCTTCAAGGGGGAAAACTGCGTCACCCTCATCCCCGGAAATCCTAAAATAGCCCTAAGGGTATTGACTTCAGGGGTAATGCAACCTAAGTCCTCAGCGATGACGGGCAAAGGCCCCAATTCACGGACCAGGCTTTCGAAAAATTCTTTCCCCGGCCCTTTCAGCCAGCGGCCTTCTTTCGCGCTCCCGGCCTGAGGGGGAACTTCCCAATAGCCCTCAAAGCCACGGAAATGGTCCAGTCTTAAGGCATCAAAGCGCTCCAACCCCTGCCGGAAACGCAGCTTCCACCATGCATAATCGGCGGCCCGGAGAGCATCCCAATCGTATAAAGGATTTCCCCAGTTCTGTCCCTCAGGGTTGAAATAGTCGGGGGGCACCCCAGCGGTTCCCGTGGGAGCATTATTTTCATCCAGAGCAAAGCACTCCCGGTTAGCCCAGGTGTCGCAACTGTCATAGGCCACATAAATGGGCAGATCGCCGATCATCTTTACCCCTTTTTCCTGAGCATAGTCCTTCAGCCTTTGCCACTGATAGGCGAAAGTATATTGAACAAAGAAAATATAGTTTATCTCCTCGGCGTAGTCTCCAGTCACAGCCTCCAGGGCCTCAGGCTTCCGCAAGCGATAGCTTTCTTCCCACTGGTGCCACGACCTGCCGGAGAACTTAAGCTTTAAACACTTATAGAGAGCGTAATCCTTCAGCCATTCCTGATTCTCTTCTATAAACCGGCTATAACCATGAGGGTCTAAATACCCCTTAGCCTCGGGCATTTTTTTCTTAAACCGCTCATAAGCCTTGCGCAGCAGTTTTTCTTTATAGAGCTCAACTCGGGCAAAGCTCTTACCCCCGTCTCCTTCAGCCCCCTCAGCTCCTTCGTCCCCTCCGCCATATTTGGCCCTTTCCCTGCGGGCTTCCTTCTCTGTCAGCAGCCCGGCCTGAATAAGCAAATCAAGACTGATGAGTAAAGGATTGCCGGCTAAGGCGGACTCACTTTGGTAAGGGGAATCTCCCAGCCCTAAAGGGTTCAAAGGCAGCACCTGCCAGAGGCTTTGCCCTCCTTCAGCCAGGAAATCCACAAAAGCATAGGCTTCTTCTCCCAGATCGCCGATGCCCCAAGGGGATGGCAGGGAGGAGATATGCATAAGGATGCCGCAGGCACGGATCATAAGCTCCTGTTTAAAATAGTAGTTTGGACCATGCTTCTGACAGAAAAGAGCCTTTGCAGATAAGGGGGGTAGGATAAGAGAAAGACTGTGATCACTATATTCGTCAAGGGGGGATTCCGATCCATCCTCTTTTGAGAAGAGCATTTCCCCCGCAAAGATATCGATAACCTGCCCCACGTTCTGCTCCAGCTTCAAGGTCATTTCCGCGGACTCCTCAGCACTGCGATTGACCAGGACAATAATTTCTTCTTTTTCGTCCTTCCTTTTCAAAGCATAAATCTCTTTTCCCTCGGACCAGGAAGAGAATTCACCTTGCCGCAGCACCTCATATTCCCGGCGATAACGAAGCACCCGTTTAAACCATTGGAGAATCTCCTGGTCTTCCCTTCCCCATGGATAGGTCCCCCGGTTATAGGGATCGGGATATCCCTCACAGCCCGCTTCATCGCCGTAATACAGGCAGGGAATACCGGGGAAGCTCATCTGCAGGAGAGTCAGCAGCTTTAACCGCTGGACAGCCAGATGCCGGGCAGGGGCAGGCAAGCGATACTGCTCCTGTTCCACGGCGGAGAGCTGCTCCGGCGGCGGCGCTTCACCGAGGAGGGTGAGAATCCGGGCCCGGTCATGGCTACCGATCAAATTCATCTGCCCGAAAAAGTTTTCCCGGGGGTAGTTTTCATAGAGATTCATGATGCGTTTATGGGCCTGACCGGCATCGATCTGCCCAAGGAAGTACTGGAGAAAGATATTCCGCCAAGGATAATTCATGGTGGCATCCAGTTCTTCCCCCCAGAAATACTGCCTGAGCTTGCCATAGCTGAATTTATAGGTGGGGTCCTCCCAGACCTCACCGATCAGGACTCCCTCAGGGTCCATGGTTTTCATCACCTGGCGGAACTCCTGAATGAATTCATCGGGAAGCTCGTCGGCCACATCCAGACGCCAGCCTTTAATCCCCCGCTTCATCCAAGACTGAAGGACTCCCTGGGAAGAGTGAATGATGAACTCGCGATAAGAAGGCTCCATTTCCCAAACTTCAGGGAGAGTGGACACTCCCCACCAGCAGGAATATTTTTTTTCCTGTCCTTCCCCCTGACATTGATACCAGGAAGAATAGGGGGAATCCGGAGATTGATAGGCGCCTAAACCAGGATATCTTCCGTAACGATTGAAATAAATACTGTCATCACCGGTATGACTGAACACCCCATCCAGAATAATCGCGATTCCTAAGCTTTGGGCTTCCTTAATTAATTGAGCAAAGGTCTCTTCATCTCCATACATGGGATCAAGGGTGAGATAATTCCCCGTGTCATACTTATGGTTGCTGGAGGAATCGAAGATGGGGTTCAAATAAAGGATACTCACCCCTAATTCCTTAAGATAAGGAAGCTTTTTAATGACACCGGCAAGGTTGCCGCCGAAAAAGTCCCAACGCAGGACTTCGCCCTTTTCATTTTTAATATAGAAAGGGGTATCATACCAGTCGCCATGGATTAGGGAGCGGGGGCGGGGATTGAGGACTTTTCCCTGTTCATCCCCGTTAAAGAAGCGATCCACATAGATCTGATACATGATGCCCTGGGTGTACCAGCTTGGCAAGGCCATGGGTCGGTAGACTGTAATTTGATAACCGGGAGGCTCGGATAAACGGAGCTCACCGACTCCTCCCAGTTCTTCCTGATTATTGCCATAGAAACGGGTTGCTCCCCCTATCATGAAAACAAAGTAGTACCAGATGATTCCCGGTTCATGAGGAAGAGGGTATTCCGCCTCATAGACTGTCCCTGTTCCTTGCCTCCCATAAGAGGCTGACCCTTCTTCTTGCTCCCCACAGCATGCTGCTTCTTCCACCCTGATCATGGGCAGCCGCTCCTCCCGGTCCTGCACCCATAAGCGCAAAAAGCACTCCTGAACCGGACTATCTGCACCAGAAGAATCCTCCGGCCGCATAAGCAGCCTTAAGCGCAGAAGACCGCTGCATTGAACCGCCCCAAAGGGGCTGCGGAAGAATGGATCGTGAGAATTATGATACGCCATTACCACAGACATCTCTCCCAGTTTACGAAGAATAATACAAGCTCTCGTAGACATCCCGGTACTGGGCAGCGGATCGGTTCCAGCTGAAATCCGAACTCAGGGCATTTTCCTGAAGCTTTTGCCAAGTATCCTTTTGATTCCGGAACATCTCCACCGCCCTTTGAATGGCGTAGAGAAATTCATGAGCATTGTAATCAGTAAAGGTAAATCCATTCCCTTCCCCCGAGATTGGGGAATAGGGCCTGACAGTATCTTTTAAACCGCCCGTCTCCCGAACGACGGGAATCGTGCCATAGCTCATGGCGATCATCTGGGCTATGCCGCAAGGCTCGAACCGGGAAGGCATCAGAAAGATGTCCGCTCCGGCATAGATCGTGCGGGCCAGCTCTTCCTGATAGCCCAATATAACTCGTAACTTGCCGGGATACGCTTCCGCAAACCTTTGCAGGCGCTGCTCATAATGGGCATCTCCCGTGCCTAAGACAACCAACCGGATATCCAGGGCCAGAGTCTCATCCAGCACATGAAGAAGCAGGTCCAGCCCCTTCTGTTCTACCAAGCGTGAAACCATACTGAGGATGGGGATCTCTTCATTGTTCGTAAAATTCAGCTTCTCCTGGAGCTTCAGCCTGTTTGCTCTTTTATCGGCCAGGGTTGGGGAAGGCCAAGGCCGGGGGACGCCATTAAGTATCCCCAGCAAGGAATCTTTCCGCTCTCTAATGACTCCATGGAGGCCTTCTCCAAAGTAAGCATGTTGAATTTCCTGAGCATAGGCGGGACTCACAGTGGTCACCTGATCACTGTACATGATCCCAGCCTTCATGAAATTGACTCCGCCATAAAATTCAAGCTGGTCTGGAGAAGAAAGCTCCCCGTTCAACCCCAGAACATCCCCCAGAATCTCCTGGGGAAATACCCCCTGATATTTCAGATTATGGATGGTGAATAGGGTCTTTATATTGTAATAAAGGGTATCTTGAGCATAAAAGGCTTTTAAAAACAGAGGCACCAAGGCCGTATGCCAGTCATGACAATGAATAATATCCGGTTTGAACTCAGGCAGGTAGCGGACGCTCTCCAGAACCGCCCGGCTGAAATAAGCGTACTGCTCTCCTTCATCCCCGTCCCCATAGCATCTTGAACGCCGGAAGTAATATTCATTATCCAGAAAATAATAATGTATGCCCTCATACTCCAATTCTTTTAATCCGCAATATTGATTTCTCCAGGCCAGAGGAACTATAAATTCTTTAATCGTCTTCATCTTCTGCAAATAATTCAGGGGAATACTGCTGTATTGAGGAAGAATGACCCGAATCTCCACACCCTGCTCCTGAAGAGCTAAAGGGAGATATCGTCCTACTTCCCCCAGGCCTCCTGTCTTGACAAAAGGCTCTGCTTCAGTTATAGCAAAAAGAACCTTCATTTGCGCACCTCCTCCAAAGCAGCAAAGGAACATTTCTTTAGATAACGGCTTTTTTGGGTATGACCATCAGTTTATTGGGCTGACCTTTCAAAACACTTCCCTCATTGATTTCCACGAACTTATCCATAATCAGGTTCTCGAGAACGGAATGTTTGCCAATCACGCATTTGGACATGATGATGCAATTCCGCACTTCACAGCCTTCTTCGATCACTACCCCCCGGGAAAGGATGGTATTTTCCACTTTTCCTTCGAGAGTGCAGCCGCTGGAAATCAGGGAGTTTTTGACCTGAGCCTGCTTGCCGTATTTGGTCGGTGGATTATCTCTGATCTTGGTCCGAATCGGCCGGGTATTAATAAAGAGATCCCGGCGGACTTCTTCCTGCAATAGAGCCATGTTATTAAGGAAATAATCCTGCACGGAACGAATCCGTCCCACATACCCGCCGCAAAAATAGCCCTGTACATTAATGATGTCAAGATGATGGGCGATGACCTCACTCAATTCAATGGTACCGATACTGCCATAGCCTCTGAGCATCTGCAGCAAAAGCTCCCGCCGGATGATCAGGATATCGATAAAGTAGTTCCAGGGGCTCTGCAAGCCTGCCAATTCCTTGCTTTTGGACATGGCCGTTACCTTTTTATGAGCATTCATCCTTAAGTAAATCCTATCACTCCCCTCCGGGGGATGAACCGATTGATTATACACCAAAGTAATATCCGCCTTCGCCTGTTCATGCTCTTCTAAAACAGGCCGGAAATCCATGTTGAATACTTGGTCGGAGCTGCTGATGATGATATTCTTTGCACAATCTTTCTCCAGAAACTCGATATTGACGGCAATATCCTGCAAGCTAAAATGGACGTTATGATTCAGACTGTGGATAACTCCCGGAAGGAAAAACAGACCTCCTGATTTGCGGTCCAAAGACCAGTCCCTGCCCGCCCCCAAATGATCCAGCAGGGGCCGGTACTGCTGAGGTGTGATTAAACCTACTGTGTGGATGCCGGAATTGACCATACTGGAGAGAGCAAAGTCCAAAAGCCGGTAGCGCCCCCCAAAAGGAACTGTTCCTATGGGCCGGTTGGGGTCCAGTCCTTGTAACGCACTTGAATTCAGATTGCCAAAAATCATGCCGATGGCATTAGTCATTGTTCCCCCTCCCTTCAAGCGGTGTCTTTCATCACATTTTCCCCTTCACTAATGACGGTGCCCTCCGGGATGTGTAAATGGTCGCCAATCACGGTGATGCCCTCCTGGGACGGATTCCCTTCCGCTTTATCACCGATCCGGCAATGAGCCCGGACAATAGCATTCTCTCCGAGGATGGTCTTGCACAGGCGGACATCCTCATGGATTTCTGAATTGGGCAGCAAGATGGACTGTTCAATAAGCGTCCCTTCCCCCACATAGACTCCTGAGGCAATGATGGAGTCACGGACCTCTCCCAGGATCGTGCACCCATTGCCGATGAGGCTATTGTGTATCTTCGCCCGCTCACCAAGGTGTTGAGGAGCGAGAATCTCTTCATTGGAGAAAACCCGCTGCTTCAACTCGAAAAACTTATCCACCCTTTCTTCCTGCAGAACTTCCATATTGGCATTGTAATAGCTTTCAATGGTCCCCACATCCCGCCAGTAGCCCTGAAAAAGATAAGAGTAAAGCCTTTTTTCCTGCTGCAAAAGCCGGGGAAGGACATTCTTGCCGAAGTCATGATCCGATTGAGGGTCCTGTTCGTCTTCCAGCAGCGCTTCCTTGAGCACATCCCAATTAAAGATATAGACGCCCATGGAAGCTAAATTGCTTTCAGGACGAGGGGGTTTTTCCTCAAACCGGATAATCCGGCCCCCGGCATCCGTCACCATAACCCCGAAACGGGAAGCCTCTTCCCAAGGTACAGCAATGGCGGAGAGAGTGACTTCCGCATTTTTTTGCTTGTGGTAGGACAGCATCTCATAATAATCCATTTGGTAGATGTGATCACCGGAGAGGATCAGGATGTACTCCGGGTTGTAAAAATTGATAAAATCCATATTCTGATAGATAGCGTTGGCAGTTCCTTTGTACCAGCTCCCCTGAGCTTCACCGACAAAGGGGGGAAGGATATGGATTCCTCCATTTAAGCAATTCAAATCCCAAGCGGAACCCATGTTTATATAGGTATTCAACGCAAAAGGCTTATACTGAGTCAAAACCCCCACTGTGTCAATATTGGAATTGCTGCAATTGCTGAGGCTAAAATCGATAATCCGGTATTTGCCGGCAAAAGATACGGCAGGTTTAGGAATATTACGAGTCAGGCAGCCCAGCCTGCTTCCCTGCCCTCCCGCCAGCAGCATGGCGATGCATTCCTTCTTTCTCATGATTCCACCTCCTTTTTCCTCACTCCATTCTGTTCCCTCAGTCCATTCTGCGGCAGCGCACCCGCCAAACCTGATGGGCATATTCCCTGATGGTTCGGTCTGTGGAGAAGATTCCCGACTCCGCAATATTGTGCAAAGAGGACCGGAGCCATTTCTCCTGCGCTGCATAACGATCCGCCGCTTCCTCAAAGGTCTTCATATAAGCTTCAAAATCTTTAAGTACATAGAATTCATCATTGTAGAGGAGCAGGGAATCGTAGACAGTGCGGAATTCCCAGTCATTTTCCATAAACTGCTTGGCAATCAGTTGCTCCAGAATGTTCCCCAGACGCGGGTTGGCATGATATTCATCCCAGGAGCGATAGGTTCTGTTCAGATTATGGGCAAGAATTTCCTCGGCCTTCAGTCCGAAGATAAAGATATGGTCCTCTCCCACCGCCTCCCTTATCTCCACATTAGCTCCGTCCAAAGTGCCGATGGTCAGGGCTCCGTTCATCATAAACTTCATATTGCCGGTGCCGGAGGCTTCTTTGCCGGCTGTGGAGATTTGCTCACTGAGATCTGCCGCCGGGTAGATTCTTTCTGCTGAAGACACATTGAAGTTCTCCATAAAGACCACTTTCAGCTGCTCTTTGATCCTTGGCTCCTGATTGATTTTGTCGGCTATAACATGAATCAGTTTGATGATGCTTTTCGCATAATGGTAGCCGGGAGCCGCTTTGCCGCCGAAAATAAAGGTATACGTCCCTTGAACCGACCCAGGATCCGCCAGCAGACGGTTATAGAGCTCCATGATTTTCAGAACATTGAGAAGCTGCCGCTTATAAGCATGAATCCGCTTAACATGGACGTCATAGAGAGAATGGGGATCAACCTGGATTCCCTGCCCCTTGGCAATAATCTCCGCCAATCTCAATTTGTTCTGGTATTTTACCTGAGCCAGCCGGTCAAGAAAAGCGCTGTCTTCTTTAAATCGGTGCAGTTCTGCCAATTCGCCGGCATTGGTCTTCCATCCCGGACCGATCGCCTCGGTAATCAGCTCAGAAAGCAGGGGATTGGCTGTTAAGAGAAAACGCCGGTGGTTCACCCCATTGGTTAGGTTGGTGAATTTATACCCGAAGATCCGGTGAAAATCCTTGAAGACATGCTTTTTGAGAATCTCTGTATGCAGCTTAGCCACCCCATTCACGGAATGGCTGCCAATCATGGCCAGATTGGCCATATAGATCTGCCCCTCTTTGATGATAGGGGTACTCTTGAACAGTTCCTC
The DNA here is from genome assembly GCF_900143285.1 of Desulfitobacterium chlororespirans DSM 11544. Lineage (NCBI taxonomy): Bacteria > Bacillati > Bacillota > Clostridia > Eubacteriales > Desulfitobacteriaceae > Desulfitobacterium > Desulfitobacterium chlororespirans. The sequence goes on along the minus strand of NZ_FRDN01000015.1, from coordinate 139,678 downwards.
GCTGTTAAAAAACCGCCTTAAAAGCTTCTCTTTGAAACGCCGGTCAATCTCTTCAATAATCATGGTGATTCTGGGCAGGAGATTCCTGAATAAGTCCAAAGGCCATTTTTCCAAGGCTTCCGGCATAATGGTGTGATTGGTGTAGGAAATGGCATCCACGGTGATATTCCAGCTTTCTTCCCAATCCATGCCTTCTTCATCGATGAGAATCCGCATTAACTCAGGAATACAAAGGGCCGGGTGAGTATCGTTGATATGGATGGACACCCCCTGGGAGAAGTCTCTGAGCGAATCATGATTCTTTTTGTAGTTACGCACAATCGTTGCCAGTCCCGCCGCCACAAAGAAATACTCTTGCTTCAGGCGCAGCTCCCTTCCGGCCAGATTGCTGTCCTCAGGATACAATATGTACGAGATGGCCTCCACTTCCGATTTATTGCTTAAAGCCTGAGTATAGTTGCCTTGATTGAATAAGGCCAGGTCCAGTTCGGAAGATAGTGGCTCGGCGCTCCATAATCTTAGATTATTGACCAGAAAGGGGTTCTCATAGCTGACGATGGGAATATCGTAGGGAACGGCCAGCACCGGCTCATAATTCTCATGATGGAATACCAGCCGGTCATTAATGTTTTCCACCCGCACCTTCCCTTTGTACTTAATCACAACGGATTTATCCGGTTTGCGCACTTCCCAGGGGTAACCGTTCTTCAGCCAATGGTCGGCCACCTCGGTTTGATAGCCATTGACGATTTTCTGTTCGAAGAGTCCATATTTATAGCGAATGCCATTGCCATGGCCGGCTATGCCCAGAAAGGCCATCGAATCCAGGAAGCAGGCCGCTAAACGCCCCAGCCCCCCATTTCCCAATCCCGCATCGCATTCCTGAGCCAAAAGCTCCTGGAGGTCAATATTCAGCTCCTCCAAACCTTCCGCAACGATATCCTGAATGCCGATGTTAATAAGATAATTATGCAGCAATTTTCCAATTAGAAACTCCATGGAAAAATAATAGACTTGCTTGGCGGGACGGTTTTTGGTATCGGCATAGTTGACAAAGGCGCGGCAAAGGCTGATCTCTTCCCTGAGCAGTACAACTAAGGTATGGTATTTATCCCAGAGAGTTCCTTCCTCAATGGATTTCCCCTTGATTTCGGCGAATTTCTCCAGATAGGCATCTTTAAAACCATTTTTGTCTGAGAACATGCTGTTTTTCTCTCCTTCAAAACCGAAGTACTGCACTATTTATTCCCCATTCCAATAATTATGCAAGTTCGGGCTTTAATATCATGGCGCCCAGAGCAGGAACCCGAATTTCCAGGGAAAATTCCCGGCCATGCCACGGTACTCCCTCTACTTTTAAAAGCCCGGGATTGGTCATACCCCCTCCACCGTAGTCTGCCGAGTTGGTGTTCAGTATTTCCCGGTAACCCTTGGCCATTTCCACTCCGATTCGATACCTTTCATAGGTATAAGGCTGAAAATTGATCAGAACCACCAGCCTGTCCTGAAAGAACCTTCCCTTGCGGCAAAAGACAATCACTCCCTGTTCATGGTTATGGACATCGATCCATTCAAATCCGGTCCAGTTCTCATCGATTTCCCATAAGGCCTTTTCCCGCAAATACAGCCCATTGAGCTGTTGAACAAAGCCATGGTATTTCCTATGCATCTCATAATCCATAAGAAACCAGTCCAATTCCCGATCTTCACGCCACTCGATGAACTGAGCGATCTCTCCCCCCATAAAGAGCAGCTTTTTGCCGGGGCTGGTCATGAAATAGGTGGCTAAACCCCTCAAACCTGCGAACTTCTGTCCGTAATCTCCCGGCATTTTATCCAGTAAGGACTTTTTGCCATGGACCACCTCATCATGGGACAACGGGAGAATATAGCTCTCGGCATAGGCATACATCATGGGAAAGGTTAAGAGCTGATGAAAGGATCTGCGCTCAGGAAAGTCCAGGCCAATATAACGGAGGGTATCATTCATCCAGCCCATATTCCATTTAAATGTGAATCCCAGTCCTCCCTGATCAAGAGGTCCGGTCACCCCCTGCCAATCCGTAGCTTCTTCGGCTATGAGCAGGACTTCGGGATAACGACCATAAAGGGTTGCATTAAGCTGTTTTATAAAGGCGACGGCCTCCAGGTTTTCCCGGCCGCCATGCCTGTTGGGCTGCCAGGCTCCTTTCTCTTTCCCGTAATCCAGATAGAGCATGCTGCTCACTCCGTCCACCCGCAAGCCATCCACATGAAAGACATCCAGCCAGAAGACCGCATTGGAGATCAGGAAACTCCGGACTTCCGAACGGGAATAATCGAATTTATAAGTACCCCATTGCTCATGAACTTCTCTCTCATAGAGGGGACTTCCATCAAATTTGCCCAGACCGTGGGCATCCATACAAAAATGGCCCGGGACCCAATCCAGGATCACACCGATCCCCGCCTGATGGCATTGGTCGATCAGGTACATAAGATCGTGGGGGGTGCCATACCGGCTGGTGCAGGCATAGAATCCCGTGATCTGATAACCCCAGGAGCCGTCATAAGGATGCTCCATCAGCGGCAGGATCTCTACATGAGTATAGCCCATGGATTTTACATAGGGGATCAACTCGGTCACCAGTTGAGCATAATTAAGGAACCGTCCGTCTTCTGTTCTTCTCCATGAGCCTAAATGGATTTCGTAGCTGGACAAGGGCAGCACTTGGGGATTCCTGGTTTTGCGCTGAGCCAGCCAAGCCTGATCCCCCCATGAATAATCCTCCAGGGAATAGACCACCGAAGCTGTATGGGGCCGTACTTCGGAAAAAAAGGCGTAAGGGTCCGCCTTCAGCACCGACTCCCCCGAAGAGGTGAGGATTTCATATTTGTAGATCTCCCCTGTGGGCAGGCCGGGAATAAAGAGTGTCCAAATTCCATGTTCCTCCCATTTTTGCAGAGAGTGGTTCACCCCGCACCAGCCGTTAAAATCTCCTACGACAGAGACTTGCCTGGCCTGAGGAGCCCATACGGCAAAATACGTTCCCCACCGCCCCTCATGCTCTAGGAAATGTGCACCGAATTTGCGGTAACTATAATAAAACTCACCACAATTAAAGAGGTACATCTCTTCTTGGGTGAGCAAAGGGCTGTCCTTCTGTATTTTTGACTGCATCTTGATGTCTTGAACCTGTAATGCGTTATCCTCTCCTACCCAAGCCATAATACAACTCCTTTGTTATTGAAATTAAACATAGCATTTAATTCTACGATGGATCACCTTCCTTTAGAACCGCCAACTTTTCCCGGGAGGTTTACCCGCAGCTACTGGAGTATTATGAGAACATAACCAAATATTTATATTGACATCTTGCTTATATTTATGATATCATACTATTTTTTTACATTCAACAAGTTTTGTGTTATAATCAATTCAGGAAATTCTTTGGGGGGTGACTCAATGTTTCAAGTGGGTGATAAGGTACTCTATCCCATGTATGGAGCAGGAATAATCGATTCCATTGAAGAAAAAGAGGTCTTAGGTGTTAAAGGGCAGTATTACCTCCTGAACATTCCTCATGTCAATATGGAAATTATGATTCCAGTAGGCAAAGCTGAGGATTTAGGTATACGCCAAGTGGTCAACAGCGAGGTCGTCGATGATGTACTGCGCTTTTTCTTTGAGGGAGATACGGACCCCGTCATGTTTGAAAGCAATAACCGCTTTTACCGTGATATCAATAAGAAGAAAATGAAGAGCGGCGATATCTATCAGGAAAGCGAGATTATTCGCGACTTAACGAGAAAGAGCAATCTCCATAAACTGGGAATGGAAGATAATAATATGCTGCACACAGCCTTGCAGCTTGTCACCAGTGAAATCGTCCAGGTAAAATGCGTCGAAATGGAAAAAGCCGTGGAAATGCTTCAGAGCGTTATCAATCAGGCTAAAGATGAAAAGGAAAAGCAGGAAGCATTGGGCTGAAGCTTTTGTTAATACACAGTATAGTGCGCAAGTTTATCCTTTCTGACAGTACAAAAAAGAGCACCGCCGAACTACTTCTATAGAGTAGCCGGCGATGCTCTTTTCTTCATGCCTACTGGGCAAATTCGTAAGCGATTCCGAATTTGAGTCATGCTGCTTTATCCCACATCCGCGCCCTTCAAGCGCTCCGGGGTTAGCGTACTGGTTGCTGCGGCGGAACGCTTCATGGCCAGATACGCTTGTAAAGGAAGGGCTTGGGGCGCAGTATGATGGCGAATCTCCTTAAGGGCGCGCACCACCGCTTGAGCAGTATCCATGGAGGTGAGGCAGGGTACCCGGTGCTCCGCAGCCAAACGGCGCAATAAGTAACCGGTCCGCTCTTCAGAGTCCCCCTTGCTGGGGGTGCTGAGTATAAAGGAGAATTCCTGCCGGCGGACGGCTTCCTTAAGCTCGGTGCTGGCCTCTCCTACCTCTTCTAAAGGAATCCCGCAAAAGAGCAACGCTTTAGCTGTATTCCCGGTGGCCTTGACCCCGAAGCCCAGCCGGGAAAGTTCCCGGGTCATGGCGATGGCTTCCGGGCGGTCTTTTTCCGCTACAGCTACCAAAATGTCTCCCTTTTCCGGCAGAGGAACATGGGACGCCGCAAAGGCTTTGGCCAAAGCATACCCAAAATTCACATCCATACCCAAAACTTCTCCTGTAGATTTCATCTCCGGACCTAAGGAAGTTTCGACTTGGGTGAGCTTCTCAAAGGAGAAGACCGGGGCCTTAACGACCACAAAGGGGATCTCCGGGGCCAGGCCATTTCCATACCCCATGTCCGCCAGCTTCTCACCCATAGCCACACGCACCGCCAGGGAAACCAGCGGAATTCCGGTAACCTTGGAGAGAATGGGCACGGTTCGGCTGGCCCGGGGATTCACCTCAATCACATAGACTTTGCCGTTGACCACCACAAACTGAATATTGAGCAGACCACGGACTTCCATGCCTTTCGCTATACGGCAGGTATAATCCTGAATCTGCTGGATTTCTGAAGGGGTGAGGCTTTGGGGAGGATAGACAGCCAGGCTGTCTCCGGAGTGAACCCCGGCCCGCTCAATATGCTCCATGATCCCCGGGATGACCGTGGTCTCACCATCAGCAATAGCGTCCACCTCGACTTCTTTCCCTTCCAGGTAGCGGTCCACAAGAATGGGATGTTCCGGGGATAGGGTGATAGCCCGGGTCAGATAGCCTTCCAGCTCGGCAAGGTCCTCCACCACCTGCATGGCTCTGCCCCCAATAACATAGGAAGGCCGAACCAGCACCGGAAAACCCAGTTCCTCAGCAATAGCCCTGGCCTGACTGACCGAGGTCGCCGCACAGCCTTCCGACTGGGGAATCCCCAGTTCAAGGAGCAATTGGGCAAAGCGTTCCCGATCTTCGGCCTTATCAATAGCATCGACTTGACTGCCGAGAATCCTTACCCCTGCTTTTTGCAGCGGGCTGGCCAGATTAATGGCCGTTTGGCCTCCGAATTGGACCAAAACACCGTCAGCTTTTTCCTTCTCAATAATATGGAGGACATCTTCTAAGGTTAAGGGTTCAAAATAAAGCTTATCTCCTGTATCGAAATCCGTAGAAACCGTCTCCGGATTATTATTGATCATGATCGACTCAATCCCCAGCTCCTGTAAGGCCCAAAGAGCATGAACAGAGCAATAGTCAAATTCTATCCCTTGGCCGATCCGAATCGGTCCCGAGCCCAGAACAATGACTTTGGGGCCGGAATGAACTGCCACTTCATCCTCTTCTTCATAAGTAGAATAGTAATAGGGTGTGGAGGAATAAAACTCGGCAGCACAGGTATCCACTGTTTTGTAGACAGGCTTCAGGCCGTAACGACGGCGTTCCTGCCGGATCTCTTCCTGAGTCATCCCCCGCAAGCGGCCGATGGACTGATCGGAAAACCCTTGGCTTTTGGCTGAACGCAACAGCTCTAAGGTAAGGGGCTCACTCCCCAGGCGGCGTTCCAGCAGCACCAGTTCCTTCAGTTTGTTCAGGAAAAAGGGATCGATCTTAGTCAGCATCCGGACTTCGAGAACGGTCCAATCCCGACGGAAAGCTTCAGCAATAGCAAAGAGGCGTTCATGATCTGCCTGAGCCAGCTTATGCTCGATCTCCATCTCCGTCCAACGTCCTGAATCGGCTATTCTTAAGCCCACCGCTCCGATCTCCAGAGAACGGACAGCCTTCAGCAAGGCGCCTTCCAGCGTCCTGTCTATGGCCATAACTTCGCCGGTGGCTTTCATTTGCGTCCCCAGGCGATTATCCGCCGCCGGAAATTTATCAAAGGGCCAACGGGGGAATTTGACCACTACATAATCCAGAGCCGGCTCAAAGCAGGCGCTGGTGTGACCGGTAACCGGGTTGCGCAGTTCCGGCAGGGTGAAGCCCACCGCTAAAAGGGCAGCCATCTTGGCGATAGGATAGCCGGTAGCTTTGGACGCCAAGGCACTGGAGCGGCTGACCCGTGGATTTACCTCAATGACCACATACTCCCTGCTCTCAGGGTCCAGGGCAAACTGAACATTACAGCCTCCATTCACACCCAGAGCCCGGATGATCTTCAGGGAAGATGATCGCAGCATTTGGTACTCGCCATCGGTCAAGGTTTGTGAGGGAGCTACAACGATACTATCCCCCGTATGGATTCCCACTGGATCGATATTTTCCATATTGCAGACAGTAATGCAATTATCCATAGCATCCCGCATTACTTCGTATTCAATTTCTTTCCAGCCCGCCACACTGCGCTCCAAGAGGCATTGATGAATGGGGCTGGCTTGCAGTCCCCGGTGCAGCACCTCCAGAAGCTCCTTTTCATTTTTAGCAAAGCCCCCTCCTGTACCCCCTAAGGTGTAAGCCGGACGGACAATCACTGGATATCCCCGGCGGACAGTAAATGCCAGACCTTCTTCCAGACTGGTGACGATGGCACTTTCGGCAATGGGTTCACCGATTTCCAGCATGGTTTCCTTGAAAGCTTCCCGATCTTCTGCCTTATAGATCGTTTCCGCACTACACCCGATCAGGGTAACTCCATAACGCTCCAGAATTCCTTCTTCCTGAAGTTTCATGGCCAGATTCAATCCCGTCTGCCCGCCTAGGGTGGGGAGGAGGGCATCAGGCCGTTCCTGATCTAAAATTCCTTCCAGGTTTTGGGGCAAAAGGGGTTCCAGATAGATGCGATCCGCCATCTGTTCATCGGTCATGATGGTGGCCGGATTGCTGTTCACCAGAATGACTTCGATCCCAACTTCCCGCAAAGCTTTGCAGGCCTGAGTGCCGGCATAGTCGAATTCTGCCGCCTGACCGATGACGATCGGGCCTGAGCCAATGACGAGTACTTTTTTCCAGGCTGGATTAAGTGGCATGATGTATCCTCCCTTCCGTCATCAAGGTGGAAAACTCTTTAAAAAGATAGAGTGAGTCATTGGGGCCCGGTCCGGCTTCCGGGTGATACTGCACGGAAAATACCGGGAGCTCCTTATGCCGGACCCCTTCCACAGTCTGATCATTCAGGTTGAGATGAGTGACTTCCAGAAGGGTATCGGCCAAACTCCCCTCAGCCACAGCATAGCCATGGTTTTGGGAAGTAATATGGACCTTTTTCGTACGCAAATCCTGAACGGGCTGATTACCTCCCCGATGCCCATATTTAAGCTTATAGGTGTCCCCGCCTAAAGCTAAGGTCAGGAGCTGGTGCCCCAGGCAGATGCCAAAGACAGGAAACTTATTCACGAATCCGCTAATAGTCTTAATTCCAACCTCCACATCCTTAGGGTCCCCGGGACCATTGGAGAGGAAAACACCATCCGGTTTCAGAGCGAGAATCTCCTGAGCAGAAGCAGAGTAAGGAACCACAGTCAGGGCATAGCCTTCTTCCTGCATAGCTCTGAGGATACTGTTTTTAATGCCAAAATCCATAACCACCACATGGAAAGGTTTCCGGGAGTCCGTTTCACCCAAAGGCGACAGCTTATAGGTCTCCTTGGTGCTTACCCGAGCCACTGCATCCTGGGGAATCTCCCAGTTCTTTAACTCCAGTGCTTTTTGGTCCAGCTCCCCAAGCTCTGTGGTAATCATTCCCCGCAACACGCCATACTCCCGGATAATGCGGGTTAAGGCCCGGGTATCGATACTTTTGATTCCGACAACCCCTGCCTGGGCCAAGGCTCTGGAGATATTCTTTTCCAGTTGCCAATGATGGGGGTTACGCGCTGCTTCTTTGACGATAAATCCCTGGACCTGGATCTGAGGGGACTGATTGTCTAAGGAATTGATGCCGTAGTTACCGATCAGCGGATAGGTCATGCATACCATCTGTCCCTTATAGGAAGGATCGGTGAGGACTTCCTGATAGCCGCTCATCCCTGTATTGAAAACCACCTCTCCCCGAATTTCGCCGCCGGCGCCCAAGGACTCTCCCATGAATATTTTTCCGGTTTCTAATACTAATGCAGCCTGCAATTTAACCCCTCCTCAGATAATTCCGGCTTTTCTCTTATGGTTTATGAATTATTTACTTAAATAATTATACTTTTTAACGCATAATTATTCAATTCCTTTAAAAAAATTTCTTCCTCTCTCCCTACCCGGATATGTCTGGCTACAACAAAAGACCTAACTCCTGTTGAGCAGGAATCAGGCCTTTATCACGGTTCTTTTTTCTTTAGCCGGAGTACAACGAAACCTTACACTGTTAAAACACTTCTTTGCTAAAACTGTACCTCTTTATAGGCAGGGTCTGCGATTCTAATCCTTAATCCACTAATTTTACTTCCGCCAGAAAGTTGAATCTCCACATTACCCTTTGTATACATGTCATGGCTGAACTCTTTGAATCCGCGCTTTTTCAAGTAGGTGACAGCTGAATCCCAATTGTCACCTACTTTAATCCCCAAGATGCTATGTGAGCTATTCTCCGTATCAATCGATGATACTCTGTTCTTGAATAACCCAAGGGATGATGTCATCACAAAAATCTTACTATCGCTGAATCTCCAGCCATTCCCTCCCATTCCATAGACAAACTCCGCTTTTTCACCCATGGTATTAATCAATTCTTCTTCCGTCATAAAAAGCTTAATTGTGGAAACGGAAATACTCTTATTACAATAAAAAGCCTCTAAGACAGGGTAAAATTTATACAGTGCTAAACTTAAAACAATGGCCAATACACTTAGAAAAAGCATAAAACCTTTGATTCTTTTCACCATTTACCTCCCTGAATCTTTAATGGTGATTGCTGTTGTTCTTTTCTCTTTCCAGGATATCTATAACCCTATCCAACTTCCCAAGAATCTCCTGATCCTTTTTTCTTTTCCTTAAAACGAATGGGATGCTAATCAACAGGCCAATGATTAACACAAGGACCAGGAAAGAAATCGTTTGTATTAATAATGTGAAATCCGTGTGTATCGGGTTCATCCCGCACTCTCCTCTCCTTATCTAAACTACTTTGTGAGTTTCCTTCTTATTCTAAGATTAGTGCCGACTCAGGAACCTCAAATTCTTTGTCAGAAACCGAGCCGGGACCTATTTTTATGTTCTTATAAGTCAATGAGGTCACAATCTTCTCATTCTCCGCAAACTCGATCTTAGTTGGGACTCCTGTTTTTTTATCTATCCATATTTTAGATGGATCTACTCCATTAGATGTGTTTGTCCTGACAATGACACTTTGCCTTCCTTCTACTTCTTCCGCTCCCACAATTTCTGCCTTTTCCAGACCGATCCTATCGATATATCTTAAAAACGAATCCTCTCTTATTCCCTGAAATGTTCCCGATATTCCCGTTGATGGGGCAATGGATGCGTTTGGGTTTTGAATCCGATATGTTGTCCTCTTGCCTGAATTATCCGTCAGCAAGCCGAGAGTGTCTATTTTTTCATTATTGCTATAGACCGTTACTTCATATTTAAATTGATTATCTTTAGCCCAGACCTTGCCGTCAAAGATGATTTCTCCAGAATTACGTTCTTCGTAATAAAGCTCTTGAATATCTTTGCTCATGCTGATTAGCTCGTTTAGATCCGCTGACTTAGTACATCCTGTTGTGAGAAAGGCAATGCCGATAAGGATTGCCAGAAAGAATCTGACTTTCAAATCTTTCTCCTCCATTCCTATCTGATCTCCCGCTTATTGCGAGCCCGGGAAATAACCCCGTATAATATCCATGCTATAACTATTCCTAATGAGGTTACTCCAACCACAATGCCACCGATATATGCTGCAAGCTGATTGCCAGATATTGCTCCGGCTGAGTAAGAACCCAGTAACCCAGCCCAAAGAGCTAAGCAATATGCTCCACCTAGGAGAGCCAAATAAATAGGGATGCACTTCACGGCAATGTGTTTTGCCTTGAAGCAGAGAGTGAACTGAATGGCGAGGAAGACTAGTGCTCCCATAGCCCCTATAACGAGGATAGTATAATCAGCACCGTTGACTACAAACACATTAATATCCTCCTCCCCAAATTCCCGTTTGACAAAATAATCTGTTGCTGTTCATAGGGATTCCTCAGCCTGCTTGGAATGGGGCATTTTGGCTTAATCCGGATATTCGGTCTGATTCAACTTCATAAACAAAAGTACCGCTTTGTGTCATGTAGGATGTATCGCGCCATTGGTAGGAAATGAGGATTTCTGAGCTGTCCGGCAACCATTCGGCTGGGATCAGGGCCGGATCGGGACGGGCTTCGTTAACCATATAATCCAATCTCTTTCCCTGTGCTTTAAGTTGCTCCATGACTGAGGCCATAGAGGGGCCTGGCCTCTCGGTAAGCGTTGTGGTATCCACTATGCTGAAATGCGTCCATTCCCGCCCTGAGTAAGTTACGGCCAGAAATTTACTGTTCGCTGACCAGAGAAAGTCAAAGTCCCGCCCGACAATATCGAATACTGTGACCTTTCCGGTTTGGGTATGATAAAGCAGGACTTGATAGATACTGTAAAACAGCCCGTTCTCATCCTTCAAATCTTCCTGAACATTTGACCATACCGCCCAGTTACCGTCCGGTGAATAAATGGCAGATTGGGGGACTGCTGCTTCTGCTACTTCGCCGCTGTCAAAACCGGCATATTCTGTCCCGTTCCCATGTATCTGCTGGACTGACCCGACCGTCTCATCTGAAGCATCGGCATAGTTATAAATCTTGGGATTGACAGCATGAATCCCCAATACCCCTATACAGATGAAAGCCGCAGCTATCATGATCCAAAAAGCCGGCCTTTTGTAGTTCAAAACACTTTCTATGCCTTTTCGGCAAGAATTCAAAAACATCCCTGTGGATTTCAGCCCTTCTTTTGGCTTCATTATTGCTGCCTCCCACTGCATGAGCAATCAGTAGAGTAAAAAAGATTAAAGGGGTCTATTCAGGCTCTTTTTTATTTGCTTCGGATTTGCCACTATTTTCGAGCATTCTTTTAATTTCCTTCACATCGTCTGCAATACGAAACACCTTATAGTAAATTATAAACAAGATGATCATAGGTATAATATAAACCATGATGATATCGCCCATGAAAAGTTCCTCCTTTCAAACGCCTTGTATATGTTCCATGTGACATTATGTTTTATAGTCTTAAGACTATATCCCCTCAGTTTGAATAATAATACTAATAATTGTTCCAAATCACGAAAGGTGGTACAATATGGATAAAGATAGAGCTAAATCTGAGGGAGATATTGATATGGCTATTCCAAAGGAACCTAAAAACGGCGCACAGCCAAACTCTTCAAGTGAGCATAAACGAAAAATTGCTAAGTCACTTAAGGAAGTTACATCACAGCATTCCAAGCTCCTTAAGAAACTTGCGGAATAGTTATGAATGACATCGAACTCCTTTATATAGAGGATATCCTCTCAATTCACGAAGAGGCCATTAAATCTTTTGGCGGGAGTTTTGAACTGTACGGGGATTCTGTGTCAAAAATCCGGAGTATCCTTGACCAGCAATATCCCCATTTCGATCATGACAAATATTCCTCAGTATTTGAAAAGGCAGCGATGCTTTGGTATTTCCTCACGAAAAATCATTGTTTTGTAGATGGTAATAAAAGAGTTGGCTTTTATGCAGCCACAATCCTTCTAAAAATCAATGGATACTCAGATTATATCGATGATGACGAAGCATATGATAAGGCTATTCAGATATCTTGTTCCCAATTAGCCGGCGAGGCATTAGATACCTATATCCTCGAACTGTCACATTGGCTAAAAGAGCGATTTTCTAAGTAAGCAGATCTCATTATAGAGATCTGTATTTTTATTGACCTGAAAGCCCATGTTAGGAACTTTCAGTTAACGTTTAGGTAACCCCGATGCGTCCAGCACTTTCAAAGTATTAAGAAATGCTGTGTTAGCGGAAGTTTTTCTGCTTTTAATTAATACAACTTATCTCCTTTGTACCAATTGAATTTTCTAATCATTTCTTTTGCGGCTTCATGAATCTCATTTCCTCTAGAAAATCGTTCAGTAAAATAACTAGGTTTTTCTTGAGGAATCCCAAATGCAGAATTAAAATCATCCATAAATCTCCATACATATTCATCACATGCATTTACGGAGTTACCAATATAAGTATCAAAATCACTTACTTTAATGTTGTTGGGGTTTGCTTGTTTTTTGAAGCTGGCCATATAAGCATTATTTTCACCAAGTAGTTTAATTGAAATATGTTTGTGTATATACTCATTTTCCTGTTTAACAGAGCAATATAGAGTTATAGAGTATTCATTTGAAGTACCACCAACCCAAGCAGACCAATTATAATCATAAGCTCTATCCACTAATGCGGTCACTAACTGTTCAAATTCTCTTATTTTATATAATTTCCAATCCACTTTTCTATTTTTAGTAAACTTTCTCCAATTATCTTGTGTTATTGCTTGTGTTTCCTTAATCCCAAATATTGAAGCTAATTCATTAAACCCCTGCTCATAATCAACTCTAAAATCGGCGTATTTCCGGTCAATCAGGAAAAATGGCATTTGACATTCTCTATAGTAAATAGGTAATACTACAACTTTTTTCGTTTGCATTTGTTTTACCCATGCTCCACCCAGTTCACTTTTAACCCATTCAGAATTTAATGCTTCTGGAGATAAGATAATGCCTAGATATTCATTTTCTCTGATTCCCTCTTCAATTTTCCATGTAATTGAATCACCAGTTTTAATCTCCCATTTATCATACCAAACATTCACACCAATTCTTTTCAAATCTCTTGCAAGTTTTTCCACAAAGGGTTTATCAATACTTGTATGGCTAAGAAATATACTTGGCACCTTGCTCCCTCCTTTTATTTGTGAAAAATTACTGATAAGGCCTCAATTACGACAATATTTATGCGCATTAATAATATCTCTAATTAAAAATTCAACACTCTTTTAAATATTCCTCCAAATTATCCATATCTTAGAGGGAGTATCTGCTTTCACTTAGATCCCGACCGCATTGTTCTTAACACAAAGGCCCCTCTATCTGCCGGCAGAAACCAGCAGATAGAGGGGTCCTGAAAATTCACCCTTTGCAAATGCCGTGGCAAAGGTAAGCTCGGAAATACGCTTATGCGAATTCGCCCCAAGGGTATTCGTTCAGCTCCCTTTGTAAGGCTATGATTACATTTTCTTCTTTAAAACCCATTCTTGTATAGAGTCGCTCATTGTCCATTTGTTTATTTTTTCTTTTGGTCAAAATAGTTGCTTTGAATGATTAAATCAGCAAGGGTCTGCCCTTTTATGGCATGGTCCTCAAGTTCCTTGCTGGTGCCGACAAAGCTTCCATCAGCCAAAATGGCGTAATCTCTTTGGGTCGTGAGTAGATTTCGGCCCTGTGCAGTCTTTGTGTACTTTTCTTCTTCTATGCCCATCAAATAGGCGACCGTTGGCAAAACATCGATCTGCCCCCCTGTGGTCTCAATAATCTTGGAGCCCATGCCTTTTTTGTAGATAATTAAGGGTACCTTGCGATCGTTTTCCATCCACCAATCTTCCTGAGGCTGGATACCGGCAAGCTCATCATTGTAATATTTATGAATCCCACCATGATCACCATAGATCACAATCACCGTGTTGTCTAAAATCCCTTTCTGATCGAGGGATTCTATAAATAGACCAATTTCCTTATCTGTGTAATGGATGCTCTGAAAATATCCCCCCAGTTTTGTCCGGTCAAGCTGTGGCTCGATGTCCAGTTCACGATATTCTTGAGGCAGATCAAAGGGGCCATGACTGGTCATGGTAATAATGAAATCGTAGAAAGGCTGCCCAGACTGCTCAAGGATAGGGAGCATTTGCCGAAGATAGCTCCCGTCACTTAATCCCAAACCAATTTTCTCATCCATAACAAAATCCGTAATATCCAGGGTATTGGAGAAACCCATGGCGGTTAAAGCCTGGACCCAATTCCAGTAACCGGCGTTATCGGGATGGCTGGCTTGGGTAGTGTATCCTTTTTCAGCAAGCAGCTTAGGCAGGGAATTGTACTCGTTGAGCGGGTATCTGAAAAAGGTGCTCCCCCGCCTTACCGGATATACGGAGGCATTGGTCAGGAGCTCAGCATCAGAAGTGGTTCCATTCCATACCTGCTCATAGAAATTGGGGAAATAGATGCTGTCCTGCAAAAGCCGGTTTAGCGTCGGAGTTATTTCCTGGCCATTGTAGCTTTGATTGATGACAAAGTTCTCCAAGGATTCCACCTGTAAGAGGATAAGGTTTTGCCCCGCAAATACTCCTTGATACTCATCAGCAGGTGAATCTTCCTGATGCTGTACATACCAGTCTTCGATCTCCTCCTCCTGTTCAGGAGTCAGCTCAATGACCTGATTTTCCTTAAAATAAACATAGCCTTCATAGAAATGATAGCCCACAGGCGATAAATTTCTCATCGTATCGGTGGGAGTCCAGCAGATACGGAAAACAATCTGGTTTTGCCCATTCTCCACCCGGTCATAGCGATAATGAGCTGAATAAATAAATCCCACAGCAAGTACACAAATAAGCAGGAACCAGGGAGTTTGCCGTCTGATTTCCTTTCCTGACTCTCTCTTCATGATAAGCAAGAGCAGTCCCAATAAGCAATCGATGAAAAAAAGAGCATCAGGTAAATAAATCAGAGATACAATTGAACCTCCCAGGTCTTCAAGATTGGCCAATTGGGAAATAAGGTGAAAGGTAAGAAAATCACCATATCCTCGATAATAGACTAAATCAGCGAACAGCATAAAGGCCAGGATCGCGCTGAAGACCCATGTTACCCAGAGACGGCTTCTTCCCTTGAAAAGCAACGGGACGGAAAAGAATAAGAGGGTAAAGCAAAGAGCAATAACGCTGGACACTCCGTAATTATTCACAAAGTAAAATTCCCAGGAGTTGTTCCATGATGTGGTCATTCCCATAAAGGCAATGACCTTAATATAGCCAATAATAAAGGATCCCCACCAAAAAGGATCCGGTACAAGGTCTATAATTAGGCGGAGGTTTCTCTTGATGGATTCGTATTGAAGAACGGGCATTACATCACCTTATAGTAAACTTTATTGTGTAAACATATTTTAAAAATAGTGTAACGAAAATGTAAAGACAGTTAACATTATAGCATACCCCTCCGGTCAGTTAAAATTGGCTGTCGTCCAGTTAGCCAAGACTACCGCCCTCTCCCAGCCGATTATTAGCAATACCGTACTATTTTGCTTTGGCCAGGCAAGTGCCAATCTTGCCCCGCAATGCCTAAAAATCGACTCTCTTCGTTACGTTAAAGAGATCTACATACCCTTCCTCATTCAGCTGCACAATTCCTTCGCCTTTCTTCGCTTGACTGGTCCCATCCTTTGCTCTTTTCTCGACCTCCACCGTGTAGTAATATTGCCTATCCTGGTCTTTCTTAATCTGAATATCTTTCACATAGAACCGGCACTCTTCTTCCCAGGCCAGTTGGTCAAATTTGCTTATGTATCTGTTTTTAAGCAACCCCTGCAAAGCAGCTTCCGAGCAGTATCTTTTATACTTTGCAATATAGGGTTTAAATAGTTCCGCAACGCCCTCTGGCGCCATCGTCAGTATTCCTGTTTCTGTTGGCATTAATTCGCTTACTTCCTGCAAATACTGGTTTTGCTTTTCACGGAGTTCCTGATAATCTTTCGTGTTTTCAACCTGATAAAGTTCCAAAAGAAGCCCCTCAATATTCCTTACACCTATTGACTTATTTGGTTGGTAACCGGTTAAAAGAAGGATTATAAATAATAAAGTCACAAACACTATTGCTTTTTTCATGTTTTTTCTCCTTTTTTCAACAACATTAAACACAAAGAGAGCCCCACATAGAGCTCTCTTCATATTCCATACTCTTTAATGACTTAACAGCTTCCGCCACAGCCGCCACAACTGCTGCCACAGCCTTGACCGCCAAAATCTTTCGCTAAGCGGATTTCAAAACCGCTGCCTTCTTCATTTTCTACAAAATCAATGAGGGCATCTTCAAGATATTCGGAAAGAGAGCTGGCTGTAATAACGGATACTCCATGCTCTTCATCCAGAACATCCAGTTCGGTTTTAGCATCCTCTAAGGCCATCCCAAAACTTGGGCCACCGCAGCCAAATCCCGCCAGATAAAGACGAAGATAGCAATTCTCCTTATTCTGTGTCTTTTGTACTTCCTTAACTTTCTGAGCCGCAAGCTCTGAAATCTTAACCATATTCACAACCTCCTTATGATCGCTCGGGACGAACTTCCTTATTATACGCTTTTAAGCTTTGTGCTTGTAGATTACGGATTAAGCCATGTACACTACAGCTTCCTTATGTCTTGGGTTAATTATAGCATTTCTAACCAGCAAAGGGAAAGGTTGTTTTAAAGATACTCTTTACGTAAAAACGAACTTCGGATGATCAGCCATCCGAAGTTCGTTGCCGCAATAATCAAGCTTATTTCATATATTCCACCATATTATTATCTTTGAGCACCACATCATGGGATCCGCCTTCCACAATGCTGGTCGCCGAAACCAGAGTAATTCTCGCTTTTTCCTGCAAATCAGGGATTGCCAGAACACCGCAGTTGCACATAGTGGAGCGAACCTTATTTAAAGAGAGGGTTACATTGTCCTTTAAGCTGCCGGCATAAGGTACATAAGAATCGACACCTTCCTCAAAGGAAAGTTTTTTGTCTCCGCCCATGTCGTAACGCTCCCAGTTTCTGGCCCGGTTAGAGCCTTCACCCCAGTATTCCTTCATATAGCTGCCATTGATATTGACTTTATTGGTCGGGCTTTCATCAAAGCGGGCAAAGTACCGTCCCAACATAATGAAGTCGGCCCCCATGGCCAGAGCTAACGTCATATGATAATCATAGACAATTCCGCCATCGGAGCAGATCGGGACATAGATCCCCGTCTCCGCAAAATACTCATCCCGGGCTTTGGCCACTTCAATCACAGCTGTGGCTTGCCCGCGGCCAATTCCTTTTTGCTCCCGGGTAATACAAATAGAACCGCCGCCAATGCCTACTTTAACGAAATCAGCCCCAGCCTTGGCCAGGAAGAGGAAGCCCTCCCGATCCACCACATTGCCGGCACCCACTTTGACCTGATCGCCGTAATGCTCACGTACCCAGTCGATGGTTATTTTCTGCCATTCTGTAAAGCCTTCCGAGGAATCAATACACAAAACATCCGCTCCGGCATTGACTAAAGCAGGAATGCGTTCAGCATAATCCCGGGTATTGATACCGGCTCCTACCACATAGCGTTTGGAGGTATCCAAAAGCTCATTTTCATTCTCTTTGTTGGAATCATAGTCTTTGCGGAAAACCATGGTTTTCAAACGCTGGTCTTTGTCGATAAGAGGCAAAGAGTTCAATTTGTGTTCCCAAATAATATCATTGGCTTCTTTAAGGGTGGTCTTTTCATCAGCACAAATAAGATCCTCGAATTTGGTCATAAATTCCCCGACCTTGGTATCGGTGGACATCCGGCTCACCCGGTAATCACGGCTGGTTACAAGACCTACTAATTTGCCATCGGCTGTGCCGTCATCGGTAACAGCAACCGTTGAATGGCCTGTTTTTTCTTTTAAAGCTAAAATATCTGCCAAAGTATCCTCCGGCTTCACATTGGAATCGCTGATGACAAAGCCGGCCTTATGGTTCTTTACCCGGGATACCATTTGGGCTTGATTTTCTATGGTCTGGGAGCCATAAATAAAGGCAATCCCTCCCTCTTTAGCCAAGGCAATAGCCATTTTATCATCGGAGACGGATTGCATGATAGCCGAGACAAGGGGAATATTCATGATGATGGAGGATTGTTCCCCTTTTTTGAACTTAACTACCGGTGTTTTCAAACTTACATTGGCAGCTATACAAGCGGTGGAGGAATATCCTGGGACCAAGAGGTATTCTCCAAAAGTCCGTGAAGGTTCGTCAAAAAATAATGCCATTTCTATCACTCCTGATTCGTAAAACTTTTATCTTTTATCTTATCATTATCTACTGAATAAAAACAAGTATTTTTTCAAAAAAGTATCATTATCCCTGCAGCAACCTGAGCAGTATTTCTTCAAAAACCTGGTCTTCAACCGGGGTTCGTTTGCTGGGACCTTTGGTTCTTCCTCCCGAACGGCGGTATTTGGCCTTTAGCTCTCTTTCTTCCAATAAATTAGCTATTGATTCAGGACGGTATTCCTTACCGGCTGGACTCAAGGCTCTGGCTCCTTTGCCCAATACCATGGCAGCCAGACCGATATCCTGGGTCACGATAATATCCCCCGCCTCACTCAGATTCACTACTTTAAGATCCGCTTCCTGAGGAGCGTTGCCAACGACAATATGATGATCCGAGGTAATCTCGTGGTTAAAACTAGCTACTGTCCACACGGGGATACCATATTGACGACCCTTTTTCAGGCAGATCTGAAGAACAGCTTTCGGGCAGGCATCAGCATCGATCAAAATCTTCATGGTTTGAGCATTCCTCTTTCGATTGACCTCTGAATCAATCTTTCGATATATTCGTAGAGTTGGGGGACTCTTTCTTTGGCTATCTCAGTGCGCTTTAATACTTTTTCGCTGGTGATTCCAGGTCTTTGCCAAGTATGACCTTCTGTATTGTAATTAAGCAGCAAAGGTTGGAAACGATCCAAAGTCGCCGCAAAAGCCGCTTCCTTGGTCTCCATCTCTTCAAACTCCTGCCAAAGGCTCATCATCCTTTGGGTCTGATCCTCGGGAAGCATATTAAATAAGCGGTCTGCCGCCTCCTGCTCTCTTTCTGCCTTATCTTCATACCCTTTCTCATCATAACAATACGTATCTCCGGCATAAATTTCCACCAGGTCATGGATCAGCACCATGCTGATCACTTTAGCAATATCGATGGTTTGATCCTCGGCATATTCGGAGAGAATCATCGCCATCACCGCTAAATGCCATGAATGCTCTGCATCATTCTCCTGGCGCCTGCTGCCGGTGGTAATGCTCTGCCGGGTTATATCCTTTAAGGCGTCAATGGCTACTATGAAATCCAGCTGCTTTTCCATTCTTTCGCTGATCAATGTTATACATCTCCTCAATCTTCCAGGGGCGTTGAAAAACAAGACCTGTCCCCTTGATTCACATAGGTTATGGGGTCCTTGATACCTGCTTCAGCAAATCCCTTGAGTCTTAAGGTACAGCTGTCACAGGTTCCGCAGGCCTTTTCGCCGCCGCGGTAACAGCTTGTGGTCTCATGCAGGGGAGCGCCATTCTCCGCAGCCAATTGGATGGTTTCCGCTTTGGAAAGATAAATCAGCGGCGCTTTGATTTCAATGGTTTGGCCGCTCACGCCTGCTTTCGTTCCTACATCCACAACCTTCTGGAAAGCCTGCAAAAACTCCGGCCGGCAATCAGGATAGCCGCTGTAATCCACGGAACTGATACCGATAAAGATGGCCTCCGCTCCGATAGCCTCTCCATAACCTAAAGCATAGCTTAAGAAAAGAATATTGCGGGCGGGAACGTAGGTCACGGGTATTTGGCCATCCTCTGCGTAATCCGGAACCTGAATGGAGGAATCCGTTAAGGCACTGCCTCCTACATTATCGATCTTAATGATCCGATGCTCTTTGGCTTTATAGTATTGGGCAACCGCTTTTGCTGCCTCCAATTCCCGTTGATGCCTTTGACCGTAATCAAAGGATAAAGGATATAGCTCATACCCGGCCTTATGGGCAACACTCATACAGGTCGTGCTGTCCAAGCCGCCTGAGAGCAATACGACAGCCTTTTTCATGACGAAACTCCTTCTCTTCTTATAATTCAAGTGGCTTTTAAGGTCAGGTGGTCTTTAAGCCGTCATCCAATTTTGGCCTGTCCTTTCTGAACAGAATCAATGACCAAATGTAACCACCGAAAACCTTGGCAAAAAATTGTCCAAATACAGCATAGGGAATAAACATCCCGAAGGCCAAGGTCGGAAAAGCGATGGAATCCACCGCCGCAGAGACAATATTGGAACTGTTGACCTTGACAAAGCGGGGATGCTTCCTTAAGGCCTGGTAAACGGCAGTGTCCGTAATACCGGTAAGCAAAAAGGCGATAAACGAGGCCACGGCTATGGGCCCGGCATTGCGATTGATAAACCAGGACAATAAAGCACCGGTTCCTACCAACAGCAGCATTTTCGGCCAGAGATGCTTGCGGCTCCATTGCTCATGGAGCTTATCCCGGGCGACCAAGTCAAAAGCAATAAGCAAAAATGCATTAATCGGTGTTGAGATCGGGCCAAAATAAGTTACCGATAAATTAGCTGCTACATTGGCCGCCAAATATGCTAATACAATGAGCATAATTCCCACTCCTCCGTTTTTCTATCAAACTATTATAAACCCTATGTCAAGCCACGGGCAATATCAAGGTCTACTTATCAAAAAGTCCGCCTTTTTTATGACTCTTGATCCCGCCGCGAGCTTGCCCTAACTTAGCAGCGGCCTTATTGGGCCCGCCTTGCTGGGCACTTTTTTTCTTTTTCTCTTCAATGATCTTTTTCATTAGCTCTATATTTTTATCCATTGTTAAATACCTCCGGTTTTTCTGCTTATTACTCTTGGGGAGATTTACGACCTGCGATCTCCTCGGCAAGCTCACTGAGATAGGTCCAGCGCTCCAGAGATTCTTCCAGCTGTTTCTCCAAGTCATCTTTTGTTTTCAGCAATTCGTTCAATTTGCCGTAATTGCTTCCCGCTTCCGCCATGCCTTGATTCACTTGTTCCAATTGACCCTCAAGACCGGCAATTCGGTCTTCAATCTGTTCATACTCCCGCTGCTCTTTATAGCTCATTTTCAAGAGGCGTTCTTTTGGCTTGGCCTGATTCCCAGTCTCCTCAACCTCACCCGGCTTCGAGCTTTGGCCGCTTAGCTTCTGCGCCTTGGCAAGAGTTTCTCTGGAGAACTGCTCCTCTGCAATCCGCCTGGCCAGATGCTCCCTGTAGTCTGTATAGTTCCCTATGGAGGAATGGATTCTTCCTTGACCCTCAAAGGCCAGAATCTGCTCCACCACCCTATCCAGGAAAAAGCGGTCATGGGATACTGTAATCACCACTCCGGGAAAATTCTCCAGATAATCTTCGAGAATACTAAGGGTTTGTATATCCAGATCATTGGTCGGCTCATCCAGCAGCAGCACATTAGGAGAACTCATCAAGACCTGCAACAGATAAAGTCTCCGTTTCTCTCCTCCGGAGAGCTTTTCCACGGGAGTCCATTGCTGGGCCGGAGTGAAAAGGAAGCGCTCCAGCATTTGTGAGGCTGTCAGAACTCCTCCATCAGAAGTTGGAATCACTTCCGCCACGGCTTTAATCACATCGATCACTTTGGTCTGTGGTTCAAACTCCCGGTATTCCTGGGCAAAGTACCCCAGCTTTACTGTGGGCCCCCATTCGATCTCCCCGGCATCAGCCTCAATCCGCCCAGCCAAAATATTCAATAGGGTGGACTTGCCGCTGCCGTTGGGGCCAATGATCCCAATTCGATCGTATTTAGCCAGAATGATACTGAAATCAGCAATAACCATCCCTGAGCCGGGGTATGATTTACGCAGATGAGAACACTGGATAACTTTTTTCCCCAACCTGGCTGCTCCGGTCGACACGTTTACCTTCCCGGTCTTCTCTTCAGGCTGATCCGCTTGGAGCTGTTCAAACCGATCAATGCGCGCTTTTTGCTTGGTGGTGCGGGCTTGGGCTCCCCGGCGCATCCAGGCCAGTTCATTGCGCAGGATATTTTGCCGCTTTCTTTCTGAAGCCTCTTCCTGCTCATCACGCTCCGCCTTTAATTCTAGAAAACGGCTGTAATTCCCCGGATATGCATAAAGTTTTCCCCGATCCAATTCAAAAATTCGATTCGCCACCCGATCTAGAAAATAGCGATCATGAGTGACCATCAAAAGAGCACCCTTAAGCTTATGCAAATAATTCTCCAACCAATCCACCATCTCATTATCGATATGGTTGGTAGGTTCATCCAGAATCAACACATTGGATGGCTGAATCAGCGCACCGGCTAAGGCCACCCGTTTACGCTGTCCTCCGGACAGAGTCCCGATGGGAATATCAAACTGGGTTATCCCCAGCTTAGTGAGAACGGCTTTAGCCTCACTCTCGATTTGCCAGGCATTGTGGCTGTCCATCTTCTGCCCCAGCTGGAGCAGGGTATTTTGATAACTTTCGCTGTTGGGATCTTGATTCAGCCGTTCCAAGGCCGTTTCATAGTCCCTGAGCAGCTTCATGAGCGGGGAATTGCCTTTAAAGACCTGCTGCAATACCGTAGCCTCTGGATCGAAGTCCGGCTCTTGGGGAAGATATTCCAACTGCAGCTCGTTATTGGTCGTGATTTGCCCTTGCTCCGGCTGCTCCAAGCCGGCCAGAATCTTCAGCAAGGTGGATTTCCCTGTCCCGTTGACCCCGATCAACCCAATTTTTTGACCTTCCTCTATCCCTAAAGAAATATCCTGGAACAAAGGCTTAATTCCATAACTCTTGCTTAGGGATTCAGCAGTTAACAGATTCATTTTAATTCCCCTTAAACCTTAATTAATCTCCATAACACAACAGGCCCATTGGCCATGTTTTATGCACATTAATCTTTAGTATATCATTTCTGCGGGCTTCAGTGAACTGTCAATCCATTAACTGAGATTGTCATTGACAAATTCGTTTTACAATTGTAGAATTTAATTAATTCGACAATTGTAAAATAAGGAGTGAGGGACAATGACGAGCCCGCAGAAGCTTCCCGATAGTGAGCTGGAAATCATGATGCTGATATGGGACGCGGAGGAAAAAGTCACCTCCGACTATCTCATGCAGCGCCTGGCCAAGGCCTGGCAAAAAACGACCGTGCTTAATTTTTTGAACCGTCTTTGTGAGCGCGGCTTCTTAACGTTCCATAAGGAGGGGCGTTTAAATATTTACGAACCTCTGGTGGAAAAAGAGGATTATTTGCGGAACGAAAGCCGGACGTTCCTGCGCAAAATGCACCGCGATTCGCTGGCCAGCCTGGTAGCGTCCCTTTATGACGGGCGGAGCGTTTCCAAAGAAGATCTGGCGGAGCTGAAACGGTTTATCGAGGAGGCGGAGTAGATGGCGGCGGATATTTTTACGGTTTCCCTGACCGCGTCGGCCGGCATTGCCGTACTGCTCTTCATTTCGCCGTTCATCCATAAAAGGTACGGCGCCCGCTGGTGCTGTCTGGCATGGCTGATCCTGGCGCTTCGCCTGCTGATCCCCATCAGCTTTGAATTGCCGGACGCGCCTTTGCATATCCCGGCGCCGTCCAGCCATACCGTCATGCTGAAGCAGGGCGGAAGCCCAGGCCTGATGCTTACAGACGGCTCTCCGGAACAAAGCAGTTCAGCCGACGGGTCCCCAGGGTCAGCCGTCACCGGAACTGAGCCCGCCTCCGAACCGGCCTCCGTTTCCGCCGGATACATCCCTTTTATCACATTGGAGAACCTGCTGTTTGGTATCTGGGCGCTGGGAGCGGCGGTTTTCTTCCTGTTTCATATCTGCGGCTACCTGATCTTCCGGAGAAGTATCAGACCGTACTGCCGGGCGGCTGCCTCAACGGAGCTGGACGCTGTTTTAAAGCAGCTGAAGCTCAAAGGCCGGCCGGGGCTTTTCCGCTGCTCGAACATAACCGGCCCCATGCTGACGGGTTTTTTCCGGCCGGCGGTTTTATTGCCTGACCTGGATTATACCCAGGAGGAGCTTTCCGTTATTTTAAGGCATGAGCTTACCCACTACCGGCGGGGCGATATCTGGTATAAGCTGCTTTTGCTCGCGGCCAATTCTCTGCACTGGTTCAACCCTCTCGTCTATGTCATGCGCCGGGCGGCCTGCCGGGATCTGGAATATGCCTGCGACGACCTCGTGGTCAAAAACAGCAGCCTGGAGGTAAGAAAACACTATTCGTTCATCATCCTCAAATCGATGCAGAATGAACAGGCACCGGTGCTTACCACCGGCTTCAGTGGAAGCGGTAATGACGCCAAAAAAAGATTCGCCAATATCCTGAACCGCAGCAGCAGGAAGAACGGGATATGGGTCCTGGCTTCTATTCTGGTCCTGACAGGGGTCGGCAGCACACTGGTGGCCTGCGGCAACGGACAGGCCGGTGCGACCGGCGATAACCGGGAAAGCCCCATCGCCGGGCAGGAAACCGCCCTGCCTCAGCCGGACAGCAAGGCGGAGACGCTGTATTCCTATAAAGGGACCGATACAGGCGACAATTCCAAGATAGGCGCAATCATCCAAGCGCTTGACTATACGGGTTTGCAGGTAAAATCCTTTGAACGGCAGACGAACAGCGGGCATTACGTCATTACGGTGAACTACCTGATCGACAGTCGCGTCGATTACCGTTCTTACGCTTACGCAGACATCCATACCGCCCTGAAAAAAAACGCGGCCGTGATGTTCAGCCTGATCCCCAATGCCGGTGATATTTCATTCCGGCTTTACGATCCGTATGGTACCTTTGCCGGGTCTTACTACAGCCGGGAGCATCTGAGCGAACAGCCCGGCCTGGAATATTTCACGGATGATAAAGTGAAAGCGGCAACGGACAGCCTGGAATCCTTTACCGCTTACCTGGACAAAGTGGCGGCTCTGCAAAACACAGAAGATGTTTATAGCGAGGAGCAAAAGGAAACCGTGGAGAGAGAGGAGCAGATCTATACCGTGATCGGCGACGACCGCGAGATCAGCGTCAACAGCGGGGTGGGCTTCACAGTGGAGATAACGGATGAGTTCGCCGCCAATCCTCCCCTCAAAGAGCTGGAAGGGCAAAAAGGGGCATTGGCGCAGCACACCGGTCAGAAACTGAACTTTCTGATCTACGATATCCGTAATTATAAAACCGACGACACTACATTTTATCTCTTCGCTTTTGACGGAGCGGAAATGGTCGTTGACGCGGACCTGAAAACCTCCGCCGCCTGGCAAAAGGCCGTTCAGATATTACGAGGGCTGGAGTAGTGTCCCACTTTTCAGGTATTAGCCGGAGATCCTGGAAACTATGAAAAAAACAGACCGACTCCCTTGATTGGGAATCGGTCTGCTCTACAGAACAGCCTTTTTAAATGAAATTGGCTAAGTCAAAGATTTTACACTTTTAGAAGGAATGTACAAATCTTTGTCTTCATATTTTTGCTGAATTGTCTCAACAAAGCTGTCCGGTTCAATCTCTGCAATTGACACTGAAATGGCCTCGGCGGGAAAGTTCAGTTCACTTACCATAAAATCTTTCAGCTTGTTGGCAATCTCCTGCTTGGTATCACTATCCCGTCCGGGATAAAGACTGACTGCGATATGGGGCATAATATATCCTCCTTTGTCAAATTACCGATAGTTAATGAAAACAGCATTTGCACTTTTCTCAATTAAGGCATCACCACAAAGCCGGTGGGAATAGGCCGTTCGCCAAAAATATTCCTTACCTTATTCAAGACCCTGCCATCATAAACCATCTCCACCATGGAGCCGCCATTCAGATTAACCGCTTCCACAGCACCATACTCTAAAAAGACATTTGCCATATCTCTTAGAGTTGCCCCGATACTCCAGTCAGGATCACGTCCATCGATCACCAGCAAAATAAGGGTCCCGTCCGCACGCTGGCCGATTCCGGTACGAGGGGCTATCCCCCAGCCGCCGTCCCCGGAGAGAGAGAGTTCCCCCTCTCTGACTAAAGGCGTCCCCATATTGTATAAGGGTGGGGAAAAACCTACCCCCTCCTGGATATTCTTTTCTTTAATCTCGGCAGCCTTCATAGTTCCAATGATCAGTTTGCCCTCGGCATCAAGCCCCACAAAATCAACTGCTTCATCCCCGGTAGTGTTATACACAACTTCCCCGTTCTGCACCGTAATTCCGTAGGGAATGGCTCCATTGCCCTCCCCATTGGGATCGTAGACTCCTCCGGCGTTGATACCGGCAATGGCACCTGAACGATTCACCATATCTGAGAGTTTCTCCCCGGCCGTTCCGATTTCCTGAGTAACGGCTGCTTTAACCCGCTTGGGATCGCTGATGAGCATGGCTTTTCCTTTGAAAAATTTAACATTGCCGGCATCCTTAACTTCAATATCTTCAATGATGATGCCGGGGCTGTCATAAACAAGGGTTCCCCCTTCAATATGCGTTCTGACTTGGGTTGCCGCCCCGGTGGCGAAGGAAAAGTCCATCAGCTCCTGCAACTTTTCAGGGCTTTCGGCATAATTTCTGACATCCTCACCGACCGTATAATCCGCCCATTCACGACCATTGATAAAGCCTACTTCACGCTGGCCATCGGTTAATGTGGCGCGAACACCTTCCGCATTATCAACCAGGGCCAGCAGGATCAGGGCATTTTGGCGAAAAGGATTGGCTTGTCTGGTTTCCTCCGTATCATACTGCTTAAGTACCTCAGAAGAAACTGAGTAAACAATTTCAATGTCATAAGGCTGTTCACCGGTATGCAGCTTAAAGTGATCATATCGCAAACCTTCCGGTACAGGCAACAAACCAATCAGTCGGCCCACTGCGGAGTTATCACCCAGATAGTTTGTACGATCTTTCCAGAGGGCTTCCGCAGAGCTAATCTCCCCTGTTGCCGGTTCACTATCGGCTCCGCTAAAGGTACCCGCTATGGCGACTACGGCGATCAGCAGCACCCCAATCACGGTGGTCCTCAGCATGCGCGGCTGCTGAGCGATCCGTTTGATGCGCTCTGTTATTTCTCTTTTACCCCCTGTTATGGTGGTGGCGCAGTAGAATACATCCCCAGGCTTTGGAGACACGGTCATCATTTCGATGAGGGTTTTACCGTAAGCCAGGCGGTTTTCTTCACCCAGCTGGCGAAGGGTCCCCTCATCACAGGCCAGCTCACTGTCTTGGCGGGATAGTACCACAGCAAGCCATACCAAGGGATTAAACCAATGAATACAAAGACATAAAGCGCGCACCAAGGACCAAATGTGGTCACCCTGCCGGTAATGAGTCAGCTCATGGGCAATCACATGGGTCACTCTCTGTTCACCAGCGAGACTGGCAGGGGTCAGATAAATGGAAGGCTTCCCCAGCCCATACAAACAGGGAGAGGGCAGACCCTCAGCAACGTAGACAGGCAGCGGGCAAGAGGTACTATGTATTTGCTGCCGGCTTAGCCTGAGCCTTCGGTTCAAACGAATATTGGCCGTGAGGAAAATCCCGATGCTAACCAGAATTCCGCCCAACCAAAAATAAGTTGCCATGGTTGTGTAGTTTGTCTTATGGGCTGCAGCTGGGGTGGTGGCAGTATTGGCGGTATTGCTATTTTGAACTGTCTGAATTCCCGCCGGCGCCGGCCCATTAGCGGAATTAGCCAAAGGATCAGGGATAGCAGAAAGATCAGCCGGGGTATGCGGTGCAAATGGGGCAGGCGGGGTAGAAGGATCAGGTATAGTGGTGGGAACAACCGTAACCCAATCACCGGACTGCCTGGGCAAAGCGTTCAGCACACTGATCGGGCTTTCAAACAGGGAAAAAGGCAGAAGCAGCCGAAGTGCCACAATCGTCCACAGAGCATATTGCAGACGGGAGGAAATCCGGCCACGCAGCAACCGCCGCAACACAATAACCATGAGAATCAAAAGGGAAGAATTGATGATCACTTCAATCATTGTTGCCATCATTTTTATCCTCCGCTTCCTGTAAAATGGTGTACAGTTCATTGATTTCCTCTTTGGTCAGCTGCTTTTTCCGCACCAAGGTGCTCATCATCATACTTGCCGAGCCTGCAAAGGCCCGTTCAAGCAAAGAACGCGCTTCCGCCACCGCAACATCATCCCGGGCTACATTGGGGTAGTACTGCTTGGCCCGCCCTGCCACTTCAAAGCGAATGACCCCTTTATCCGTCATGCGTTCCAGCATAGTCTGTACTGTACTGCGGCTCCAGCCCGGATCATCCTTTAATTCATGACAGAGCTGCACATAGGTGCGGGGCGCCAGCTCCCACAGCTTCTCCATGATATGCCATTCACTTTTGCCAAGGGTATTATTTGGCGTTACCATCACGACCCTCCTCTCTCATTGCACGACTATTGTCGTTCTTAAAAACAAGATAACGCTTTACACGACAAATGTCAAGTAATTAGGCAAAAATGACACACTCTGAGAAATCCCCTTTATATTTTTTTGTCTTGGGGTTATAATAAAAGTAGAAAAAGCTGAGATACTTTAATATCTCAGTCGTTGTGCAACTTAGCCCGCAGATGCGGCCAGATGGATTGACCAAATAGCCTTTAACCTTGCTCAGGGGGGCTATTTTTTAGTTATCTTAAATAGCTTACTTGAGTATTTCAAGGACAAATGTTGGCATCACGGGATTTTCACGCGAAATTACCATTTGGGGTCTGTTGACAAAAGCGCAAATGCTTGTCAGCCCATACTAAGGTGACCGTAAGCTTAAAATCCGGTGATCTTAACTTTTACTAAGCTAGCTGCCTGAATTTCAAAAGCGGCGAATTTTCATCTTCACCCCTATAATCCCTGGAAATCAAGGGGTATCCCCCTCCGACCCGCCATCAGAAAACTTTACTCCAAAAAAGCTAAGCATATACACCTTAAACAAAGCTGACCACTTCCTATATTCTTATATTTAATATCCCTAATCAACAAACAAGGAGGCTTAACCATGTCCAGTGTCATCGAACGTTTTCTTAGCTATGTGGCCATCGACACCCAATCCAGTGAAGATTCCCAAACCACTCCCAGCACCGCTAAACAGTTGAATTTAGCTCAGCTGCTTGAACAAGAACTTAAGGAACTTGGCTTGCCGGATGTTCACATCCAAGAGGGCTATGTTTACGGAACCTTGCCTGCCCATTCGGCTAAGGCGATCCCCGCCATCGGCTTGATCGCCCATATGGACACCAGTCCTGATTTTTCAGGAGCCCATGTCAGAGCACAGTTGGTCGAGAATTATGACGGTAAGGACATCCTCCTTAATCCGGAACAAAATCTGGTCCTCTCCCCTGCGGACTTCCCGGAATTGCTGGATTACATAGGAAAAACCCTGATCACTACCGATGGCACCACCCTCTTGGGAGCAGATGATAAGGCCGGCATCGCCGAAATCATGACCGCCATTGCCTATCTGACTGCACATCCGGAGATGGAGCATGGGAAAATCTGTGTGGCCTTTACCCCCGATGAAGAGATCGGCCGGGGCGCCGATCATTTTGATGTGGCAGGCTTTGGGGCAGAGTTTGCCTATACCGTGGACGGCGGGCCCATCGGCGAGCTGGAATACGAGAACTTTAATGCCGCCAAAGCCATCGTGAAAGTAAAAGGAAGAAATGTTCATCCCGGCAATGCCAAGAACAAAATGATTAACTCCATTCTTTTAGCCAATGAATACATCGCCAAGCTCCCACCCCAAGAAACACCAGCCGCCACGGAGGGTTATGAGGGCTTTTATCATCTCAATGATATTCGGGGGGATGTGGAGGAGACCACCCTTTATTATATTATCCGGGATTTTGATGAAACCTCCTTTGCCAAGCGTAAAGAGACCATGCTCAATTTAGCGGAGGAGCTCAACCAGAAACACGGAACGGGACGCTTCCAGGTTGAGATTACAGAGCAATACAAAAACATGAAAGAAAAAATCCAACCGGTGATGCATATTGTGGATAAAGCTCAGAAAGCCATGGAGGCTGTCGGGGTCAAACCGCTTATCAAGCCTATACGCGGAGGTACCGACGGGGCACGCTTATCCTTTATGGGCCTGCCTACCCCTAATCTATTCACCGGCGGGCATAATTACCATGGCCGCTATGAATTCATTCCCACCTTCGCTATGGAAAAATCCGTCGAGGTTATCCTCAAGATTATTGAACTCTATGCCGAAGAACCTTCTCATTAAAGGCACTTCTTGCGAGATTAGCATTTAAGCAACCGCAGTTCAACACAGCCTCAGACATAAAACCGCGTGAAATCATTTCGATCTTACGCGGTTTTTTCTTCAACTTAAAGCTATTGTTTTGCTCATTCTATTAAGCCAAAAGTTTAAAAGCACTCCTATATCTGTGGAAATAAGAGCTCGACAATCTGAATAAATTCTTCCAGCTTGCCGCAATCATTGACCAAATATACCGGAAGCCCGATAAAGCGAAAGGGTAAGTTTTTATGGACAAAATCATAAAGAGAGGGCACCTCGTGCGCACTTCTCTGACCTTTAAGCTGATTTTCCAGAAGACCGTAGAGTTCTTGATAATGCTTAGCATTCAGATTATGGGCTTGAATATATCCTTCCCTTTGCCGTGCATACACGGATTGTATATAGTCCTTCTGCTGATCAGTCCAGTGTGGGTGTGCCCTTAAGACAAAAGCATTGGCCAGGGTTTCTTCAAGACAATCCTGGGTGCCCCAGGTCTGACTATAGATCTTTCTTTTATAAGCTGGGTAAAGACCCTCATTATTCCTTCCTACATCATCCAGCAAAATACAGTAGCGCTCAATGAGATAATGGAAGGACACATGAGTGAGAACAGAATCCAAAGCCAGGGTATGAGCCTCTCTTAAGGTCATAGCGGTCTGTTTGAGAATACTTAAGAGGTACATCCCAAACATTTCCGCATAAAGGTAGAGGCCAAAGTTTTCTGAATTAAAATGATAAGGCCGGTAAGTTCCCACCATATCAAAATTCTCACAGCGCCTTTCATTAAAGTAAAGCTCATACTCCCGCAAATTTAATTTAAGTTGATTGAACGATCCTGAATTATAGGAAATCGCTTTGCCTTTCGCCAGATATAAATCCAGGCCCTGGATGATCGGATAAACTTCTTCTCTAACATACTCCCCCACTGCGCCACCTCATTTCTATGGGCAATTCGTGTTGCGAGCTTGTCTCCCTAAATCCATATGACTCACTCTCCCCTTTTAGCACCAGTGGTTAAGAAGTATGTTAAATATCGCCTCTTTTCGGGCATAAGAAAAAGCACCCCCGGAGAGTGCTTGTATTGCTATAATTAATTTTGCAACGGAAAAGGCTTGCAGAGCGGTCGGCATTCCTCCGAAGGGAGGTGATGCCATGGAAGTATATGAGGCTTTAACACTAATGATCTCCTTTGGATCATTAGTTGCTTTATTACCTACCTCCGATATAGGAAACTTGCTTCAGGTGAAGTTTCAACTTCATCTGAAGTTTAGTTGACTTATCCACTCCGTGGACAAACGGAAATAGACCGCCTCTGCATATTGAGCAAAAACATCACTATTTGCTGCTATTTTTCATCACTCGATGGTGCAGCCTAAGCTGAAGTGCCGGCCTCACCCGCTTTGCGATCCTGAATCTTGGCGCCAAAGAAAATCAGGCACAAAACCAGGGTGGCCGCCCCAATGACATAGGGGGTATTCATGGATAATCCATAGATACCGCCTCCCACCAGAGGACCGGCAATTCGGCCTAGGCTGCCAAAGGATTGAAATACACCGAGTGAAGCTCCCTGCCCGGTATGGCTGTTCTTGCTCACCAGACTGGAACCGGTGGGAACCATAAAGGAGTTTCCGATCATAAATATCACCGTCCCCAGAACCAGCAGGACGGCATTAGGTGCCCAGAGCAGCCAGAGAAAAGCCAGCGCGCAAAGCAGTGCTCCCAGCTTGGCAGGTTTAGCATCCCCAAAGCGCCTGACCAGCTTGCCAATCAGCATTCCCTGAACGATCACACCGGTAATGCCAATAATCATAAAAACGATGCCCATTTCTTGGGGCCCGAATCCCACCCGCTCGGCTGCAAACAAGGTAAAGGTGCTTTCAAACATAGCCATCGTAAAGCTGAGAACGAAATTGAAAATAAACAATGGAAATAAAGGATCCCGAATCACCCCAAGATTAAGGCGTACTCTTGGTTTAAGTTCCCGGTTGGGTTCTTTGAGGGTTTCGGGCAGCAGCTTCCAGGCAAAGGGCAGAACAAGCAAAGCCAACGTCCCTGCAAAGTAAAAAGGCAAGGTGAAACTGTAATGTCCCAGGAAACCGCCTATGACCGGTCCGAAAACCATTCCCAATCCCATGGCGGCTCCGAGCATCCCCATACTCTTGGAGCGCTCCGTCCCTTCCGTTATATCGGCCATATAAGCCATTGCGGTAGGCAAAGTGGCCGAAGAGACTATTCCCGACAGCGCCCGAAAAGCGATGAGAAGGGGTAGATTTCCGGCCATTCCATAGAGGAAAAAGGTAATCCCATAACCACTAAGTCCAATTAATAGAACAGGCCGTCTGCCGATGCGGTCCGACAGCCTTCCCCAAAAAGGGGCAAAGAAGAACTGCATAATAGAATAAGCAGACATAAATAACCCCAGAGAGAAGGCTCCTCCGCCCAGTTCCCCAATCAAAAAAGGAAGGATGGGAATGACTACCCCAAAGCCCACCATAACCAGGAACTGGATGATGACCAAAATAACCATCGGCCGAAGATATTGCTTTTGCATGAGTACACTCCCATCATACTGCTGCTAAAACCGCTAAGACCATTACCTTATATAGGGTTTTTGTTTCTGTTCAAATATCCATTGAATCATTATAATAGATGTTGAAGTATAAATCACCTAACAGAATTAAAAATCACAGAAATTTCTTGGAAAATTTCATGGAAAGGACAGATTATGAGTACTTATAGAACAAAAGGTGTTTGCGCAAGCCATATTCATTTTGAGATAAAGGAAAACAAACTATACGACGTTGAATTCGTCAATGGATGTCCCGGCAATCTGCAGGCTTTAGCGGTCCTTGTGGAAGGAATGCCGGTGGACGACGTGGTAGAGCGTCTCAAAGGTATCCGCTGCGGCCATAAAACCACATCCTGTGCCGATCAGCTTGTCAAAGCCCTGGAATCAAGCAAGTAAGAAAACCCCGCCCAGTCATCAGAATATGACCGGGCGGGGTTTTCTGCTTGCGCAAATAGTGAGTCAATGGCGCAGAGTTTTTACCTTAAGGGACTGGAGCAGCGCTCCACCAGATAGATTAAGGATTGGTAGCTGATGCCACTGTGAGCGGATAAACCAATCTCACAAGTCCGGCTGTTGGAATATCCTCCGGCGCAATTATCCGGTAGGGCTGCATTAAGCCCCGCCAGTGCGGCATCGTTTAATTCCGGGTAAGTAAACCCTTTATCTCCGGCAAAACCGCAGCAATGAACATCATCGGGAATAATTACTTTTTCAGCGCAAGCCTCGGCAAGGGCTTTGAACTTTTCGCTCAGGCGCATTTTAACTGAGCTGCAGGTAACGTGCACAGCAATGGTTTCCCGTGCTTTCTTGATCTTTAAGCGATGGAGCAAAAAGTCATGGGCAAATTCTACGGATTCATGAAGCTCGATGCCTGATGTGAAGGCCCTTTTCATACGGTAAAGGCAAGGGCTGGTATCGCAAACGATGGGATATTTGCCGTTCTCACTGGCCTGGAGCAGAACTTTTTCTAATTCCGCGCTTTTTTCATCGGCGATATCAAAAAATCCTTTGCTCTCCCAAGGCATGCCGCAGCAAAGCTTATCCAACCCCGGCGGAATAATCACTTCATAACCTGCTTTAGCAAGCAGAGAGCACATCACTTCATTGAGAGGTCTTTGATCCTTGTCCTTACGAGCCGGTCCCATGGAGCGGCTGATGCAGCTGGGGAAATACACGACTTTCAGGACTTCACCCCCTTGAGCCGAGGCAAAGGGTGGCCGGGGCTTGACCTTGCCCCTTCCTTTACTGGGCATCCATTCATTCCATAAGGGAATCTTGCTCTGAGATACATCGCGGGCTGTTTTGGCCATGCCGCCTAAGATGCGTGTGCCCAAAAAGCCATGGACTCCATCTACAGCACCTAAGCCAAAGCGCATGATGCCGGTTACCCCGTTCATATTCTTGGCCAGGGCCCTTGCTACCTTGCGGGTTGCCGGTGTAATAGCCTGAGAGCGTAAGTATTTGGTGTTATCCCCTGTATTAATGTTAAGAGGGCATGACGTGGCACATAGTCCATCGGTAGCACAGGTGGCATTGCCGGCATAATCATAATCTCTGAGCAAGCGCATTAAGCGTTTCGGATCCCTGCCGGTTCGCTTCAAGTCGGAGATCTCCCGTTGCAGGATAATGCGCATCCGGGGCGTGGTAGTGAGATGCTTGGAAGGACAGATATCCTGGCAGAATCCGCAGTTGGTGCAGCGATCAATGGTATCATGAGAGGCCGGCATGGCCTTCAAATTCTCCAGGTAAACATTCTTATTGTCATTAATAATAACACCGGGGTTTAAGAGATTATGGGGGTCAAATGCCGATTTAATCCGCCTCATCAGCACATAAGCCTTGCTTCCCCACTCCAGCTCCACAAAGGGGGCCATGTTGCGGCCTGTACCATGCTCAGCCTTCAGGGAGCCATTGTATTTCTTCACGACAAATTCATTGACCTCATTCATTAATCCCTCATAGCGAGCGATCTCTTCGTCACTGTCAAACTTAGGTGTGAAGATAAAGTGCCAGTTGCCGTCCAGAGCATGGCCATAGATAATCGCATCTGTATAGCCGAATTTATTGAGACTATCCCGCAGATCGGCAGTAGCTTCGGCTAAGCGCTCCAAAGGAAAGGCCACATCTTCAATCAGAACCGCCGTACCCTGGGCACGCACACCTCCTACTGCGGGGAAGATATCTTTACGAATCTTCCAATAGGTTTCATATTCTGATTTCACTGAAGTAAAGCTGATCGGGAATATGGTCGGTATATCCGTCAGGACAGCAGTGGCGTTTTTAATCCGTTGCTCCAGTTCCTCAGGATTGGCTCCCCGGACTTCGACTAAGAGTGCTGTTGCCGTATCGGAGAGAGTCTTCAGATAATCCGGCATGCCGGGAGCATCTTCCACAGAGCGCAGGGAAGGCCTATCCATCATCTCAGCCGCTGCCATCAAATCCCGATCCAGTTTCATAACGGCGCGGCAGGCATGATCCATATCCGGATACATAATCAAGGCTGAAGCTTTATGGTCATAGTCCACAACGGTCTTGTAAGTAATTTCGGAGATAAAACCCAAGGTTCCTTCCGAGCCGATTAGAATATGTTTGATGATTTCGATGGGATCCTGAAAATCAACAAAGGCATTGATGCTGTATCCCGTGGTATTTTTAATCTTATACTTCTTTTTGATCATGGCCACCAGATCAGGATCGGCATTAAGCTCGTCACGTATCTCTTCGATCTGCCGAATCAGCTCTCCCTTGCGTTCCTTGAAATAGTGCCGCGACGAGGAATCCCCTGTATCCAACACCGTTCCATCATCGAAGATAATCCGCATTTCATCCACAGTCTTGTAGCTGTTATCCGATGTGCCGCAGCACATACCGCTGGCATTATTGGCTGCGATGCCGCCGATCATGCAGTGATCGATAGATGCGGGATCCGGGCCGATCTTGCGTTTATAGGAGCGCAGATAGCGGTTGGCTTCCACGCCGAGAATCCCCGGTTCCAAGCTGATCTTTTTGCCATGGTCATGAATTTTATAGTGCCGCCAGGAGCCTTGCAGCACCAAAAGCACAGAATCCGTAAGAGCTTGTCCGGAAAGGCTGGTGCCTGCTGTGCGGAAAGTGACCGGTATCTTCGTCCGCTGAGATAAACGCAGAATCTCCCCCATCTCTGCATCATTAAGAACTCGAATCACGATTTTGGGAATGAGGCGGTAAAAACTCGCATCAATGCCATAACCTAAAGTATAGAGAGGATCGATAAAAATCCGCTGATAAGGTACGAATTGAGATACCTCCCGGTAAAAATCCTGATATTCTTGAGGAAGCTCTTTCAGATCCTCTTCCTTCTGTTTCAGATTACGGGGATCACTGGGGTTTACATAGTAATTCAGGGGCCGCGTTCCGCTTTGCCAATGGGTCATGACTTCACGTCCTTTCTTACAGTTAGGTTAGTGTTTACAGAATCTTGGTTCAAGATTCTATTCCGACTTAATTTATTAAATTTCGTTAGATTTAATCATTCTCCTTTTAAGAAAGTTGCCTTTTTAGATTTTTCCTAAATAAATGGCAAAATGACAGGATAATTGGCATTCCTAGCGAAATACATTAAGAATATTTACAATTTTTATAATACAAAGGGCTTATTGAACATTTTCTTCAGCAAAATATACAGAATTGGAGGTTTGTCTTTTGTTTTTGTGGAAAACCCTGAAACATCACTGCATAGCAGCAATGGGGCTGCTTTATTTCACCAGTAGATTAGTTTACACTGACATTCATTGGGTTATCCCCGCCCCTTATTTCCTTTTTCTTCATACCCTTCTCGAGTTCTTCAGCATTATTGTATCCTTTACTGTCGCCTTGCAATGCTTAGCTTCTTATCCCTATACTAAATCGGACCGCAAGTACTTGCTGGGCATCATCTTTATTGCGGTTGGCCTCTTTGATTTAATGCATGTCCTGACTTATCAAGGCCTGCTTCTCAACTCCACAGGGGCAAGGTCAACCTATTTTTGTTTAATTGCCCGACTGACCGAAGCAGGCGGTCTTTTGCTTTACATATTAAATTGGTCTCCTCAAAAAAGAGTTTCTATGGTTTTCGGCTTTGCCTTTTTAATGTTCAATTTAGTCGTTATTATGAAATGGGGACCTTCCTTCCCCCCTGTGCTGACTCCTGACGGCGGGTTAACTTCGCTTAAAATAGTTATTGAGTATCTGGCCTGCGGTTTGAATCTTATCACATTTTTCATAGTAATGCGTAAATCGGGCACAGAAAGCGCCGATCCCCTCTTCAATCTCGCCAATGCCCTGCTTTTGCTGATCATTTCTGAACTATTCTTTACAATATACAACCATATCTACGACATCGACAATCTGGTAGGGCATATCTTTAAATTCCTGGCTTATATTTTTATTCTCAAAAACATACTGATCAAAAACCTCCACGAACCTTTTAAAAAAATCGAATCAGCTTTTAATTATTTTAATAATATCTTTCAATTTGCACCGGTTGGCCTCTCTATCATTAGAAAATCAGATAATCAATTTTTAGAAATAAATCACTGTTTTGCCAATTATTTGGGATTCTTGAGCAAGGACGTAATCGGCAAAACTCCTCTCGAAGTAGGGTTCTCTACAGCAGATTGGGCGAAGATCCTCGACTATGCCCAAAACAACGAATCTCACTCGGGGGAAACAGCACTTGGCAATTTAGAAATCTCTCTGGAGAGGGAAGGCAGTGAAATTGGCATTGCGGCGATTTCTGCCGAAACCATCCAGCTGGGCCATGAGGAATGCATCTTAATGTCGCTTACGGATATTAAGGAGTTGAAAAGCTTGCATACGGAGATGATCCGGCTGGACCGCCTTAACCTGGTGGGTCAGATGGCTGCCGGTATCGCCCACGAAATCAGGAATCCCATGACCACAGTCCGGGGATATCTTCAGCTCATGGGGGAAAAAACTCAGGATATGGGGCAAAAATCAACCCTCCATTTCATGATTGAGGAGCTGGATCGGGCCAACACGATCATTAAAGAATTTCTTACTCTGGCCAAGAGCCATAAACCCAATTACCAAATCTTTAATCTCAATACATTGCTGCAAAACCTGCATCCCCTGATTGAGGCTGATTCTTTCACCCAAAACAAACAAATCCGTTTTACCCCCGGGGATATTCCCGATATCGAGATCAGCCCCAAAGACATTACCCAAATGGTCTTAAACTTGTGCAGAAATGGCCTTGAAGCTATGTCTGAAGGGGGATGCCTGACGATCCAAACTTATCAAAAAAACCATACTGTGGTTTTAGTCATTAGAGATGAGGGCCATGGCATACCCAAAGAATTATTGGAAAAACTCGGCACCCCATTCTTTACCACAAAGGAAAGCGGAACAGGCTTGGGGCTATCTATATGTTATAAAATAGCGAAATCCCATAACGCCAGGATCGATGTCCTTTCCAGCTCTGAGGGCACCCAATTTCTGATTAGTTTTCCTTTACAGTCCATGCTCATCTCTGCCAATGAGTACTAGCCAAGCCCATAAGGATGAAGAAGCGCAGCAATCTTGTCACTGCTGCGCTTCCTTGTGCCTTTTGTTGAGTTATCTTAAGATTATCTCCGGACTATCTTAAGGCTTTCTCAAGTATCTCATTTAAGCGGCTGACCATGCTCCGGGGATCGACGATGATTCCCGCGGCAATCTGGGCATTGGCAAAAAGCTGCTCAGCGGCCAGAGGAGCAAAGGAATCCTCCTGCTTTCTTAAATCATTGAGACGCTGGATCAGAACATGCTTGGGATTGATCTCCAGAATTCCGGCAGGAACATCCTGCAGATCCCTGTTCATCATCTGCATCATCCGCTGCATGCTGTGAGTGCCGTAATGGCTGAGGATGATGGCCGGACTGTCCACCAAGCGCTTGGATTCACGGACTTCCGTCACTTTCTCCCCCAGCACTTCCTTAAGCCAGTCATTGAATTCTTTGAGCTCCTCTTCTGATAAAAGCTTTTCCTCTGCCGAGGCCGAATCCTCATCAGCAAGGTTAAGGTCCCCATGATCAGCGGACAGCAAACGCTTGCCGTCATATTCCCTGATCATATCGAAGACATAGTCGTCGATGCCATCATAGGTATAGATGACTTCATAGTCTTTATTTTTAAAGACCTCTAAATAAGGCCCCTCTTCGATAATCTGCCGGGTCGGACCATTGATAAAATAGATCGCTTCTTGTCCTTCCTTCATCCGGCCGACATAATCTCCTAAGGAGATCAGCTCCCCTTCTCCGGTTTTCGAGGACTCAAAGCGCAGCAGCTTCAGGATCTCCTGACGATGGGTAAAGTCGTTGGCTGCCCCTTCCTTAAGAAAAATACTGAACTCATTCCAGAACTCCTTAAAGATCTCCGGTTCGTTCTTCGCTTGATCATCCAGGAATTTCAGGAAGCGGCTGGTCACCACCTTATTCAGTTTAGCTATCAAAGCGCTGTCCTGCATGGTTTCACGGGAAATATTCAAGGGAAGCTCTTCGCTGTCCACCACACCCCGGGCAAAACGCAGCCACTCCGGCACAATGTCTTTAGCCTTTTCCTGAATGAGGACTTTTTTGCAATAGAGGTTGACCCCGGCCTCCATCCGTCCAAAGCCGAATTTCTCCATATTGGATTTAGGAACGAACAGCAATGCATTGAGGTTAATGGGAGCATCCGAGGAAAAATGCATGCGCATTAAAGGCTCGTCATAGGCATTGGCGATATACTTATAAAACTCTTTGTACTCCTCTTCAGAGATCTCATTCTTATTCTTCGTCCATAAGGCTTGAACCGTGTTGATCTTTTCCTCACCGACATAGACGGGATAAGGCACGAAGCTGGAGTACTGCTTAATAATGCGCTTCACGGTAGCGGCCTGAGCAAAGGAATGAGCATCTTCTTTCAGGTGAAGGATAATGCTGGTTCCCCGGGGCAGATCCATTTCTTCGGAAATGCTGTAGCTGCCTCTTCCGTCGGATTCCCAGCGGTAGCCCTGGGCATCAGGTTCATAGGATCGGCTGGTAAGGGACACCTTATCCGCCACCATGAAAGCCGAATAGAAACCGACCCCAAACTGACCAATCAGATTGACATCCTTCTTATTCCCCGCTTCGGCCAAACGCTGCACGAAAGCTTTAGAGCCGGAATGGGCGATGGTCCCTATATTCTCAATCAAATCCTCCTTGGTCATGCCAATACCGGCATCGGCAATAGTTAAGGTCTTGGCGTTTTCATCGGGAGTAATGCGAATTTCCAAGGGAAGCTCTCGATCCTTGACGTCTTGTCCGGATAATTGCATATACCTTACTTTTTCTGAAGCATCAGCAGCATTGGAAATCAATTCACGCAGAAAAATCTCCCGATCTGTATAAAGGGAATTAATGACAATATCGAGCAGCTGCCTGATCTCTGTCTGGAACTCTTTTGTTTCAATCTGACTCATTGTTTTAAACCCTCCATATTAATCCAATAGGTTACATTAAATATTTTAATCAAATTTGGTCAGAGGTCAAGCCTTTGTCAACAACTGCTTTTAAAAACCAGCTATTGGAAAGAAAATTTGGCTTCACTATGCTAAAATAAAGAAAGTCTCACGTTATGACTATTTCACACCATTGGGAGGAATCATCCATGACCTATTTGCCTATCGTGAACAGCGCCCTCGCTGCCCTTACCGTCCTTATACTTATCTTCCTGTTGAGTCAGTTTTTCAAATTCCAACGGGAGAACTCCATCCACCCGATATACACCAAACTTCAATCCTTGGAAAACCAAATAACCCAATTAGAAAAAAACCTGGAACGGCAGGAACGCCTTTGGCAAGGGGAGTTTGCCCGCAACCGGGAAGAGAATAATACCAACTCCCGGCAAGAGCGTGAGGAAATGAGTCATGCTTTAAAACGTTTCAGCGACTCACAGCTTACTCAAATGGCGGAGATCGCCACTCTTCAGAGGAGCCAGCTGGATATCTTCTCCAAGCAACTTAACAACCTCTCTCAGACCAATGAACAAAAGCTTGAGCATCTGCGCCAAACTGTTGAGGAACGGCTGCAGCTTATTCAGCAGGATAATGCCCAGAAGCTGGAGTTGATGCGGATCACCGTGGATGAGAAGCTGACCAGTACCTTAGAACAGCGGCTTGGTGAGTCCTTTAAAATGGTGAGCGACCGGCTTGAACAAGTCCACAAAGGTCTGGGCGAAATGCAGACCTTAGCCTCCGGTGTCGGGGACTTGAAGAAAGTCCTCACCAATGTAAAAACCCGGGGAACCTGGGGAGAGATTCAGTTGGGCAATCTCCTGGAACAGATCCTGACTGCGGAACAATACGCCACTAACATAGTGACTAAGGCCGGAAGCAAGGACCGTGTGGAATTTGCCATCAATATTCCGGCTAAAGACAGACATGATCGTATGGTGTATCTCCCCATTGATGCCAAATTTCCACTGGAGGATTACCATCGCTTATTGGATGCCCAGGAACAAAGCGATCTTCCCCGGATCACTGAAGCAGAGAAGGCTCTCGAATATCGTATCAAAACAGAAGCCAAATCCATTCATGAAAAATACGTGGATCCCCCCAATACCACGGATTTTGGTATTCTTTTTCTGCCTATTGAAGGCCTTTATGCAGAGGTTCTCCGCCGCCCCGGGCTCTGTGAATTGCTGCAAAGGGAGTATAAGGTGGTTGTAGCCGGTCCCACTACCTTAGCCGCTCTGCTTAACAGCCTGCAAATGGGTTTTAGAACCCTGGCCATCGAAAAACGCTCCAGTGAGGTTTGGAATCTCCTTAGTGCAGTCAAGACGGAGTTCGGCAAATTCACGGAGATTTTGGAAAAGACCCAGAAAAAGCTCCAGGAAGCCAGCAACACCATCGAGACCGCTACCCGGAAATCCCGCTCCATCGGCCGGAAGCTTAAAGATGTTCAGACTCTGCCTGTGGAGGAGAGTGCAGCCTTGCTGGCTGCCGGCGAAGAGGAATAGCGCCAAACCAAAAAGCCGCAGCCTGAGGAACAACACTGTTCATTCCAGCTGCGGCTTTCCGCTTCAGCAAAGATTCTACATCCCCTGCCCCATTTCCGTCTTCCCAAGGTTAGGGGCACCGGAGGCCGTACTTTTCCCCTCCCGGACAAAAAGGCTGTACAATACCGGAACCACCACCAGGGTAAAGAGGGTGGAAATCAATAATCCGCTCATCAAAGCCACCGACATAGGGGTGAACAGATCGCTTCCGGAAAAAGCCAGCGGAACCAACCCGATGACCGTGGTCACCGCTGCCAGAATAATGGGCCGGTAACGACGGTTGACCGCAAAATGGCAGGCCTCAGCAATGGACATTCCCTCTTCCCGAGCCAGATTGATAAACTCAATCAGCAAAATAGCGTTGCGGATGACCAGCCCCATCAAACTTACCACCCCGACCAAGGCCGTAAAGGATAAGGGCTGGGCAAAGAGCATCAACCCGGCTACCACCCCAATGACGGATAAGGGAATGGTGATGAAGATAATCGCCGGCTGCAGGAAGGAACGGAACTGGATCATCAAAATCACATAGATGAGGAACAAGGCGAAAATCGCCGTAGTCCCCAGGCTTCCGAAATTATCCTTGATATCTTTGGCTTCTCCCTCATAACTCACCGTAAGCCCGGAGAAATCAAAACCTGCTTGGGCCAACCGCTGTTTCAAGGTATTTTCAATGGTTACGGCACTAAATCCCGGCTGCACTTTTCCAGAAATCGTCACCGCCTGAACCCCATCATATTTATTAATCGTGGGTACGGTGGCTTGGAGGTGGATGTTTCCTAACTGCTTAAGCAGAACTTTATGACCGGTCAGGGAGGATTTGATACCCAGGTTTTCCAAATCCTCTTTGCTGCTCACATCGCTTTGAACCAGGATCGGGTACTCATTGCCGGCGATGCGGAACAGGGACGCTTCGGCACCGCTCAAAGCGATATTGATCTGTCTTTGGATATCATAATTGGTGATGCCCATAGTCGTGGCCCGTTCCGTATCCACATCCACCACAAATTCGTATTCACCGGCGACATAATCGTCCGCCACTTTCATGGTTCCGGGAATCCCCTCCAGCTCCCGGCGGATTAAAGCGACCCCATCCCTGACCTGCAGAGGATCGGCGCCGCTGACCCGCACCTCCAGGGGATCTCCCGGCATAGCTTTTTCCAACAGCAGCACATTGGCCGAGCCACCGATTAAATGCTGATCCAACTGTTCCTGAAGGTGAAGGGCAAGGTCTTCATTATTGGTGAATTTCCCTTTGGCCAAATCCACCTTGAGCATGATTTGACCAAAATCCTTAGCAGGAGTCGCCTTGGGCAGTGTGATATAGAATTTGGGCAGACCTCCTCCCAGGGCAGTGGCATAACTGATGATCTCCTCATTTTCCCCGAGAATCCCTTCCACTTGTTCCGCCAACCGGGCTGTAGCTGAGATGTCGGAGGCATTTTCCGAATGGAGGTTGATATAAAAAACATTCTTATCCGCTTTAGGGAAAAACTCGATCTGAAGCTGGAGCGCACCGTAACAAGCTATGGCAATCAACAAGATGGCTGCACACACCGTGGACTTTTTGTATTGCATGCCGATTTGCAAAGCATACCCATAAATACGGCGCAGGGGAGTCCGTTTGTCATCCCCTTTCTTCAACTTGTCGAAGAATAAATAGGCCAGGACAGGGGTCACGGTGATCGCTACTAGAAAAGAAGCGGACACGGCAATAATCACCGTCTGAGGCAAGCTTCTCAGAAATTCCCCGGCTGGGCCAGGAACAAAGAGCATGGGGGAAAAGGCGGCTACAATCGTCAGGGTGGCTGAAAACACGGGAATTACAGATTGCTTCATACCGCGTATGCAGGCTTCCATCTTGGCGAAGCCCTGATCAATATGCACCTGAATAGCATCGATAATGACGATAGCATCATCCACCAGAATGCCCAGGGCCAGGATGAGGGCGGCTATGGATATTTCCTGAAGCTGTATGCCGAAAAGATGCATAGCAATAAAAGTAATGATAATGGAGAGGGGAACCGCAGTGGAAGCGACCAACGCGTTTTTGAAGCCCATCCCTAAAAAGACCACGATCAAGACCAAAGCCATGCCTTCTAAAAGATTCTCAAAGAATTCAGCCACACTCTTTTCCACATCGGTGGGCTGATAAACCACCTCATCGACGATTAATTCCGGGGGCAGTTCCGCTTTCAGCCGGTCCAGCTCCGCCCGGACATCCTCGCCGACCAGCAGGATATTGCGGTTCTCTTTGAAAAAGCCGCTCAGCATAATGGCATTTTGTCCGTTGTGCTTAAGCTGATAATCGGCATCCTCAATATCCCAACGGATGTCCGCCAGGTCCTGCAAACGAATGGGAGCCCCGGTTTCAGCCGATACATCAATGATCATATTCTCCAAATCGCTGAGTGATGTAAAAAGACCGGGGGAGCTGACATTGACCTTCACCCGCTGATCGCTTAAGGAACCTGAGGGAATCTGCAGGTTCTGA
The DNA here is from genome assembly GCF_900143285.1 of Desulfitobacterium chlororespirans DSM 11544. Taxonomy (NCBI): domain Bacteria; kingdom Bacillati; phylum Bacillota; class Clostridia; order Eubacteriales; family Desulfitobacteriaceae; genus Desulfitobacterium; species Desulfitobacterium chlororespirans. The sequence continues at coordinate 95,126 of NZ_FRDN01000015.1, read as the reverse complement.
GCCTGAATCAAGGATACCAGTTCATCAAGCGAGATATTGTATTTGTTCAGCTCGGCTGTCTTCACTTCAATGCGGGCCGCTTTGTTTTGAACGCCGGTTACGGTAAAGCGGGAGATGCCATCAATTTTGGCCAGTCTGCTTTTAAATTGCTCAGCATAATCGGCAAGCTGCTCATAGGTATACCCCTCCCCGGAAAGGCTGATGATCATCCCCGCCGTTTCGGAGAGTTTAGTGTCTGCTTCAATAGCAAAGCACTCGTCAGGAATTTTCCCTTGGGCTCCGTCCAGAATCTGCCCCAACTCGTTCCAGGACTCTTTCACGTCCACATCATTATGAAGCTCCAGGACGACCACAGAGAGGCTGTTTTTGGTGATGGACTGGGAGGTCTTATAGCCCGGGACTTCCCGGATCTCATCTTCAATCACCCGGGTCACCAGTTTTTCCACGTCCTCAGGGGCCGCTCCGGGATAAATTGTGGTAATGACGGCAAAAGGAGCAGATATATCCGGACTCTCCTGCTTAGGTACTATATAATAACTGTAGATTCCCAAGGCCATGGTCAGGATAGTGAAAAAGATGGTAAAACGCCAGTTGCTGATAATATGGTAAATGAATCCTTTCTTATTGTTCATGGGAGGTGCCCTCGCTTTGAATCCTGACTTTCTGTCCTTCCTTTAAACTTTTCATCCCACTGAATACATAATGCTCCCCTGGTTTTAAGCCTTCCACCCGGACATTGAACCCTTGGGTATCCATTAACTTAATATTCCTCTTCACTGCCCGCCCGTCTTCAACCAGAAAAACATAATCTTCACCATCATTGAGGATGCAGGCTAAGGGAACCCATATCCCCGCTGCCTCACCTTGGGCAAACTTCACCTCGGCTGTGGCCCCAAGATAGTATCGCTCACTGGGAAAAGGCTCGGTAATAAGTATTTCAGCAGTATAAGTGCGGGTTTGTTGATCCGGAACAGCTTCCAGCCGTTCAACATGTCCTGTTCCCTTTTGCCCATCTAACGTGATTTCCACCCTATCCCCCATCTTGACCTTCTGAACATCACTTTGAGACAGACCCACTGTTACTTTCTGTTCAGGCGAGCGGATTACCACCACCGGATATCCGGCGGCAACGATTTCACTTTCCCGGAAAAGAATATCCACCACATAGCCTTCATTCTGAGCATAAAGCTGTGCGTCATTGAGTTGAATCTGTTTGGCTTCCAGCTCAATTTCAGCTTGCCGATAGGTTGCTTCCTTCACATCCAAATCCAGCTTAACCTTAATAAGATCCGCTTCCGGCAGAGCCCCTGCTTCATGGAGCTTTTCCAACTTCCCATAGTTATCCCGGGCTTCTGTATAGGCTTTCTCTGCTTTGGTGACATTGAGCTGCGAAGCTTGAACCGCTAAGCCATACTCCGCAGTATCCAAAGCAGCAAGCTTTTGGCCCGGCTTCACCAAGGCTCCCTTTTCCACAGCAATATCCGTGAGTTTTCCCGGAATTTTAAAGCTGTACTTTTTCAGTTCGCCGGCAGAGGTAAGCCCTGTATAGCGCAGGTCCACCGGATAAGCCCCTTCCTCAGCTTCTTGCACTTGAACCAGATGTTCCCTTTCCGGAGGAATTACCGCAGTCGCCTGAGTGCACCCTCCCAACATCATGGTCAAAATCACGGCCAGCGACATGAACGATCCAGTAAGTTTAGACCTCATCTTTATTATCCTCCCCATGATTAAGAATTCCGTAAAAAACCAGGTTTTTCATTTGCTCCAGCAGCTGTTTGATGGTGATATCCTGAGATTCCAGCATTTTAGGATCAGCCGGCATCATGAACAGGTTATGAATCATGGACACGATGATCGCCGGGTTAAGATCCAGGCGGATTTTTCCCGTAGCCTGCCCCTCCTGGATTAAGGGATAAAAAATCTCTTGCCGGAACTCAGCCAATCTTTCAATCTTTTCTTTTTCTTCCGGATAATAACGGTAGAGTTCATCCACCAGCCGAAAAGGAATATCCTCCGGAGTGTACATCGTCAGCATGGCTTCAAACTTCTCCAGCCATGTGGAATGACCGCTGACGGCTTCCGTAAATGTCTTTTTCTCCACCTCGACGATATTGTCCACCAACCTGCTGATCAATTGGTTCTTAGAGGCAAAGGATTTATAAATGGTCTTTTTGCTGATCCCTAATTCGCCGGCCACATCATCCATGGTGAACCCCCGCAACCCATAGCGTTGAATCAATTCATAGGCTTTCTCTAAAATGCGTTCTCGCAACTTGATTCCTCCCTACGGAAACTAATTCAGTGTCTTTAGTTTCCTATGCAATTCCTTTTCTGTCAAGAACATTATGTAAAGAAAAAAGATGCAGCAACTGCATCTTCTCATTCATTGACCTAGGGACTGACTTTTACCTCGCCCTTCTTCGAGAACTTCTCCATTAAGAACCCAATAATAATTCAGGTCTTGAGCGCCAATCGGCTCCCCGCCATGTGGTTCAAGCTGGATTTGACCCCTGGGTTCCCGATGAAGGCCCCATCTGAACAGTATTTTCAACCAATCCTGAAGAATCCGTTCTTCCTCACTCTGGTTGTTTTTTTCTTTAACATTTCCTTTAAAGTAAAAATTTCTTCCACAATATTTCTGAATAATGGTATTCCAAGCCAGTATAAAATTCGGGGCATTTGTACTTACAATGCCTTCCTCCCAATTCTTAAGCAATTGCTCCTGCCCCTGGGCGGACGCTTTTCCTGAACAGGATAAAAAGAGCACTTCGTAAAGCCCGCTGAATTGCTGTGCATAGTGCATATACTCCCGCTTAGCCCGTTCAAAACTGTGGGGATGCATGACAAGGCTGGCGGCCCCTTGGGAAGAAGGAGCCGGTTTAACCGGTACATGCTTCATTTCTTTTTTGGTAAGGATCATCTCCAAAGCTGGGGTCTCTTCTTTAGACCGCGACCCTGTTTTCATGGTTTTGGGACGTTTCTGACCAGGGGTATAGCGCCTCGCGAAGTAAAATAAGAGGATAATTCCGATGGCAACCACAACACTTTCCCAATTTCCCATACTCTCCCCCCTGTCCATTATGTTCTTGGGCCGTCTGGTTCATCTTATTCAGATGGACACATTTTTCTTCCTGATCGTCAAAAATTGGCATAGAATCAAAATGACATATTGCCCCAATTTTCTTTGTTTATTGTCACACTCAAGTATATCTTAGCAAATATCGATAAACTTGTCATCTCAATTAGTGCTGCAGGCGGCATTGGAGTTTGGCTTATGCTTGGATGAGAGTGAAAGCAGAGTCTCCAGGATTTTGATTTACACCGGTCGCTCCATAAGCTGCGCGGACAAAACTAACGCTCAAGCTCACCACTCCGTCGGGACGCCGCCCAAATCGCTCCTGCTCAATGGGCGGTTGGAAACGTCCTGTTTCCAACCCGACTCCGCTGCGTGCTTTTCGCGAAGTTTTGTTCCCGCTCGCTTAAATTCGTTCACGCTTGTAAATCAAAATCCTTGGGCTGCTTTTCGGGTCTGAGCAGGGCGATGTAGAATAAGCTGCCTACAAGGACGATACTTTTACCCTTTGCTGGTGCCGCCCACTGCATGGAATCTACTCTGCACTTTAATGACTTAACCGGGCTTTGCCCGATTATTGTTCTCGAACTCGAACTTTAATTTTCCTAAGGAAGGATTCTCCCAAACAAGATAGGCCGCGAAACTTTTCCCCTGCTTAGAGCGAAAACCCTTGATTAAATTCGTTTTTCCTTTCTTCAATAAGCTCTTGACCTGGGCAGGTGTCAGCACCTTGCCGCAAATGGGACTCTTCCAAAGAATAAAGGGACAGCCATTTTTCCAGTTTTGGCAGCCATAACCCTTTTCCCGCTCCACTACCCCGCCTCCGCAGCTGGGGCAGCTCCCCAAGCTCTCCCCAACCGCCGGAGCTGGATTCTCCTGCCTTGCCTTGGCAGCCTTTGTAACCTTGGCCTGAGCAGGGAGCTCCTGGGGCTTCCCTTCCAGATTGCTTTTGCTCTTTCTGCCAGAAGTATCCGGCTTCTGAGGGGCAAAAGCCAATGGTTTTTTCCCCTGGGTGGCTTCATAGTGACGCAGCTCTTCAATGATACCCCGGATAGCCTCTTCGACTTTCTCCATATACAGACTTAAAGGCATCTCCCCCCGTTCGACCTGGGCCAATTCATATTCCATCTGCCCTGTCATTTCAGAACTGATCAGCAATTGAGCCCGGGGTAAGCGCTCTTTAATCAAGCGAATGAGCTCTGTTCCTTTTGCCGTTGGCATAAGCACCTTCTGCTGCTGCAGAAGATACCCCCGGTTCAGAAGGTTTTCAATAATTGCCCCGCGTGTCGCCACGGTTCCCAGTCCTTTTCCTTTTAACTGCCGGCGCAGGGCCTCATCCTCGATTTCCTTGCCGGCTCCTTCCATAGCTTTAATCAGATCGCCTTGAGTATAGCGCTTGGGGGGCTTGGTCTCCTTTTGCAGGGCTTGACAGGACCGGGTCACAACCTCCTCATTCTGATGAAGCAAAGGGAGCTGGAGCCCGGATCCCTCTGTATGCTTTTCCGTATTCTCGATCTTCTTCCATCCCGGTTCAAGCAAGGTTTTGCCTTTGGTCAGGAAGGACTCCTCTTCCACTACCGTAACTACCTCTTTTTCCGCATAACGGGCCGGGGGAAACCAAATGCAGAGAAAACGCAGGACAATCATCTCCCAGATTTTCCGTTCATCCGGACTCAAATTCGGAATCATTTTTTCAGTGGTAGGAATAATCGCGTGGTGAGCCGTAATCTCATTGATGACCCTTTTTCCCCCAGGTAAAGGATTATCAAGAGCTTCCTTTACCCATGAGGCAAAGGGGCTTTGTTCCAAAGCTTGCAGATGAGCCTTCAGTTTGGGGAGCATGTCGGGAGGTAAATAATTGCAATCTGTTCTGGGATAGGTTATGGCTTTCTTTTCGTAAAGGGACTGGGCAATTTTCAGCACTTTTTCCGCTCCAAAGCCATAGCGCTTGGAAGCACTGACGGTTAGAGAGGTTAGATCAAAGAGCAAAGGATGAGGCTCCTTCGTCTCCTTATCTTTTACGGAACGAATTCTTCCCGATTTTCCCTGAACTTTAGTGACAATCTCTTTGCCCCGGTCCAGGTCTAACATCATCTGATCGTTATCATTTTCCTGACTTTTATCACGCGTGTTCTTGACGGCGGGATCAAACCATTTCCCCTTATATGAGCCTTGCCCGCTTGCAAATTCCGCTTCCACTTCCACATAAGCAACAGGGACAAAATTCTCGATCGCCCATTCCCGCTCCACCACCAAGGCCAAGGTGGGGGTTTGAACCCGGCCGATGGAGATGACATTAGGCTTTTTGCGCACCGGATCGAAACTGCCAAAAAGAGCGGTGAATCCTTCGGTTAAATTCATACCAAAATCCCAATCTCCATAGGAGCGCCCATACCCTGCCTGCGCCAGGCCCTCCACCTCGCCAACAGGGCGCAGTTTGCTCATCCCCTCACGAATGGCCTCTTGGGTCAAGGATGAAATCCAGAGCCGGAAAAGAGGCTTCTTGCTGCCTACAGTGTCCCATACTTCCTGAAAAAGCAACTGCCCTTCCCGATCGGCATCCGTCCCGCAAATAACCTGCTGTACCTCCGGGGACTTAAGCAAACCCTGCAGCACTTTGAATTGCTTAGCGGTGCCCGATTTTAATCCATACCGGAATTCCCCCAACCGGGGAAGCACGGGGAGGCGGCGGATGCTCCAGCGCTTGCCCACTTTAGGAAGATCCATATAAGTCTCCGGCGCTTTCAGTTCAAACAAATGACCGATACACCAGGAAATAATGTAGGCATCGTTTTCAAAATAGCCCTCTCTTTTACCCTTTACACCAAGAGCCTTGGCATATTCCCTGGCCTGGGAGGGTTTCTCAGCTATGATCAAGGTCTTACCCATGGATACACTTCTCCTTCTTCTTTTTAGTTTTATCGTAAAAATTTACATTTTTAATTCAATTTTAACCTGATATCAAGAAGATTTTGGCATTGCATGTAGAACTAGATTAATAAACCTATGTCTGTTGAAACCGTGGGATTCCGTAAACAAGGAGTTGGCAGGATGGATAAAATAATTGAAGTTGTCGATTTGCATAAGAGCTATGGTCATGTTCAGGCGGTTAAAGGGCTCAATTTTTATGTGGAAAAAGGCAAACTCTTTGCCTTTCTGGGGCCTAACGGCGCCGGAAAATCCACGACCATCGACATCATCTGTACTTTTTTAAAGCCGGATCGGGGACGGGTGATTATGGATGGCTACGAATTAGGCAAAGAGGATAATAAAATCCGCTCCGTGATTGGTGCGGTATTTCAGGATGGCCTCCTTGATCCCCTGCTCACGGTAGAAGAAAATTTGAGGATCAGGGGCGGCTTCTACGGACTGAAAAAAACGACTTTGGCTGATTCCATAAAATCCATTGCGGCCCTCACCGGAGTGGCTGAATTTTTGCAGCGACCCTACGGCAATCTTTCCGGGGGTCAGCGCCGCCGGGCGGATATCGCCCGAGCCTTGGTTAACGCACCGAAGATTTTATTCTTGGATGAGCCCACCACAGGGCTCGATCCTCAGACCCGTAAAAATGTCTGGGAAACCATCCAGAAAATGCAGAAAGAAAAGGATATGACCATCTTTCTGACCACCCACTATATGGAGGAAGCTGCCGAAGCTGATTATGTTATGGTGATCGACAACGGCACAATCGCCGCCCAAGGAACGCCCACCGAACTAAAACAGGCCTATGCCAGTGACCGGCTTAAGCTTTCTTATCATGACAAAGAAAAACTAAGCACAGCTCTTCAGGAAATGCACATCCCTTACCATCAGGTTGCCGATCAAATCATTATCGAACTATCATCAACCCTGGAGGCTTTGCCGATTCTGGCCGGATGCCAGGCTTATCTCACCGGCTTGGAAGTCAGCCATGGTACTATGGACGATGCCTTTATTAAGATCACCGGAAAGGAGATGAGAGAATGAGCAACTTTATGCTGCGCAATCTGAAAATCTTCTTTAGAGATAAAAGTACGGTTTTCTTTTCTCTGCTGGCGGTGTTTATCATTATCGGTCTCTATGCTCTTTTTTTAGGAGATGTTTGGGCCGAGGATTATGCAGATATAGAAAATGCCCGTTATCTTATGGATAGTTGGATCATGGCAGGATTGCTGGCTGTTACTTCCGTGACGACGACCATGGGAGCCCTGGGCATTATGGTGGCGGATAAAGCTAAAAATATTATCAAGGATTTTCAATCATCCCCTATTTCGAGAAGCGCCCTGGCCGGCGGTTATATTTTAAGTGCTTTTGTCATTGGGGTGATTATGAGTGTTGTGGCCCTGATCTTAGCCGAAATTTACATTCTCGCCAATGGCGGCGAGCTGCTGACAGGAACAAAGATTCTGCAGGTACTGACGCTTATTCTGCTCTCCTCTCTGGCCAGCACAGCGATCCTGTTTTTCCTGGCCTCTTTCTTCAAGAGTCTCAATGCTTTTTCTACAGCCAGCACCATTATCGGAACCCTGATCGGTTTTTTAACCGGTATCTACTTGCCTGTTGGGGTTTTGCCGGAAGCAGTACAATATGTAGTAAAGATTTTTCCCATTTCCCATGCCGCCGTTCTCTTTCGTCAGCTCCTTATGGAAGCACCTCTTCAGGAGGCTTTTGCCCAAGCCCCGGCAGAGAGTCTGGGAGAGTTCAATACCCTGATGGGCGTGACTTTCAATTTTGGAGACACATTGCTATCTCCCCAGGGAAGTATCTTAGTGTTGTTGGTTACAGCAGGGCTGTTTTATGGTTTGAGTATCTTAAATTTGTCTCGTAAACGTAAATAGCTAATTACGATTAAGAATAAAAAACCCTCACTGTGGGAAATTAAATAAGGGTTCAGGGAAAAATCTCTGCAACTATCGGAAACTAATTGCAAACAATTAAAGGAGGGCCAAACAATGACTGGACGTGTAAACAAAATGGATTCCCCTATTCAAGGCGTTAAATGTGTTGTTAATACCTGTCACTATTGGGGAAACGATCACTGTCATGCTCAAACCATCGAAATTCAAGCACCTAATGCTAAAACCAGTGAAATGACAGACTGTGCTACCTTCGCTCCTAGCGACATGCGCTAAACCATTACAAATTAGTAAGCCATCCTGAGGTGCAAAAACCTAAAGGGAGTGTTGCGAAGCTGCTTGAAGCAGTCGGCGATGCTCCCTTTTCCTTAACTATTTATCTTTTTCTCCCTTGCCAGTAAAGGCAGGTAATATTTTTTGGCTAAAAGAGCCGCTCCGAAATTATAGAGAAAATGAGCATATACCGTAGCCCAAAGGGTTCCCGCGAATCCATAGAGGAGGCAAAGACATACGCTGATCACGAAAGCTGCCACTATCAGGAGGGGTTTCTTAAGATAGCGGAAGTGCATCCCGGTGAAAATAAGGCTGGTGAATAAGATACCGTAAACGGGGCCGAAAAAGCCCGCAAGCCCGGTCTGGATCACTCCTCTGATCAGCAGTTCTTCTGAAAAGGCTCCGATGATAAACATGGGCAACAGGAATTGGGACGGCAGTTCCAATAAAAGCCGGTTAATGCCGCCATCATCAAACGCATCGGGAGAGAAGATTTTCCAGGCCAGAATTTGTAAGCCCATCATGGAAACTGCTAATACGGTACTTAAGCCCCATATACTCCAGGTGCTGTCCCAGGCCAAGAAGTCCTGCCAGGGATACCCTTGACGCAGGTAAAAAAACCAAAGCAAGAACCCTCCCAAAAGCAGCGAGAGCAGCTGGGTGAGCCAAAATGAGGGTATCAAGGCCCGGCGCAGCTTTTCTTCATAGTGTTCCTCATCCTGATTATTCTCTTCAGGTTTATTCTCTTCAGGTTTATTCCCTGCACGATTATCTTCTTCACGCCGCTCCATCGTTTCCACTGAATACCCTCCTACTGCCTTATCACTATTCATGCATTCATGCTCTTCATCATCTCACCTTATTCTATAGTTAATCCTATAGTGAACAGGATATGTTTGCAAGACTTGCCTTTCTCCGGGTGAGTTATTATGATAGAAGAAGAATTTTATGATGAAGGGTGATACCGCATTGGCTAAATTAGAGTTGATTGCCACAAGTGCCTTTGGCATTGAATCCATAGTAAACCGTGAACTCCATAATCTGGGCTATACCGAAACTCAAGTAGAAAACGGCAAAATTACCTTTGCCGCCAATGAGCTGGGAATTTGCCGAACCAATCTCTGGCTGCGTTCAGCGGAGCGGGTCCTGCTGAAAATGGGCGAATTCAAAGCAACAACTTTTGAGGAGCTTTTCCAGCAAACCAAAGCCCTGCCCTGGGAAGAATGGCTCCCTATAGACGCAGAATTCCCTGTGGAAGGAAAGTCCATAAAATCCAAGCTTTTCAGCGTTTCCGATTGCCAGGCTATTGTTAAAAAAGCTGTCGTAGAACGGCTCAAAGATGTTTACGGCATCAGTTGGTTTAAAGAAACCGGCCCCAAGTATAAAATCGAAGTCGCTCTTTTAAAGGATGTCGTTACCCTTACCATCGACACTTCCGGCGCCGGGCTGCACAAACGGAGCTATCGCAGGTTGGCCGGGCAAGCCCCTTTAAAAGAAACCTTAGCCGCCGCTATGATCAATCTCAGCTATTGGAAAGCGGACCGTGCCTTAATTGATCCTTGCTGCGGCACGGGAACTATTCCTATCGAAGCCGCTATGATCGCCCTTAATCGTGCACCAGGTTTAAAGAGAGACTTTATCGCTGAGAAATGGCCCAATATTAAGGAGAAATTTTGGCAGGAAGCCCGTGAAGAAGCTGAAGACCTCTATAATCGGGATCAGGAACTCCATATTTATGGTTCGGATATCGATCTCAAAGCCCTTCAGCTGGCCCGGGCTCATTGTGAAGATGCCGGACTGACGGATAAAATCTTCTTCCAACGCTTGCCTGCTGCCGAAGTCCGCTCTCGGTTCCAATACGGCCATCTGATCACGAACCCTCCTTATGGAGAGCGTTTGGGTGAGGAAGAGGAAGTCAAACAGCTCTATAAAGATCTTGGCGAGATCTTCAAGAGCTTGGCAACCTGGTCCTTGCATATGATCACCACGGATAAACATCCCGAGCTCCTGATCGGCCGTCGCTGGGATAAGAGCAGAAAGCTTTACAACGGCCGCCTGGAATGCCATTATTATCAATTCTTCGGACCCAAGCCGCCAAGAAGTCCGCGGCCTGAGTAAGCTGCCCTTTAAATCATATTGGACTTGTCTGCGCCCTTCGAATATGTCTATAATTATCTCCTTCTAAATTGGCAAAACTAGACATAGAGTCTTGTAGCCGAACTATGGAGGTGGTAAGATATGGACAAGAATAGTCCTCAAGAGGAGGGTCAGCAAATGCCTTCATTAGCAAAAAAAGAAGTAAATACATATAAGGGTTTGTCTTTATCTGAAAAAAAACTAAAGGAGATAACGATAAGCCCTAAAATTAAAGATGGCAAAGTGCAATTAGACAAAAATAATCCCGCTCATCGTTACATTCATGAGGATTGATTGAATCATGAACCTTAGTGTTGGAGATATCTTTTGGTTAGATGTTGAATTCGAAGATGATCCTGATAGCAGCAAAAGAAGACCAGCCATAATTGTTGGTGGTACTGCAGATGAATTATTTGTTTTAGTTTCAACAACTTCTCAAGCACCAAATAATCCACCATCCTATTACGATCAATTTAAGGTCCCCATTTTAAATTGGCGCAATAATGGATTTACTAAGCCATCGTGGGTAAAAGGTCTATTTTTATTGAGATATTCCAATGAGTATCTTATGGATAAAATTAAACCTGAGGACTATATTATAAAGATGGACGAAAACAGCTTTAATTACTTGGTAGCTGAACTTGAATTAATTCATAAAGAAAGATAGGGCGCCTGGCTGAAAGGCGCCCTATCTTTTTGCTTTACTCTCCGTATTACCCTACACATAAATCTTCGTTAAGATGATAAATCGCACTGGTGTATTTATCCCGGTCAATGACAAATTGCATATTGACCTGACGCAGGGACTGGGACACACAGTTCACATTAATATGATTCTTCGCTAAACTGCTGGTGGCACGAGCTAAAATATTAGGAACGGCAATATTCGAGCCGATCACGCAGACGATGGCCGCGGGCAGAATGGTTACGGTCTGATAAGCCCCCTTCAGCTCCGCCATCAGTTCTTCGTTCAGATCGTGCTCCCAGATTACCAGGGAGATGCTGTTGGCATTGGTGGCTTTCATGATATAACTTACGGAATAGTTCATGAACATCTCCATAATCTGCTTATCGTAGCCTGCTTCCCCCACCATTAAGGAATCATGGATTTCCACGACCACCACTTTGTCCGAACCGGCTACAATCTCTATTTTGGCCTCGGGGCCAATATAGTCTTTGGAGATGAGAGTTCCCGGATGATCCGGCTCGAAAGTGTTCTTCAGACGAAGATTAATTCCGGCCATTTCCAAGGGCTTGGAGGCATTGGGGTGAATGGCCTCCATGCCTATATCCGCAAGCTGATCCGCAACATCATAATTCGTCCGTCCCACGGGGATAGCCTTTTCTACCCCCACAATCTTCGGATCGGCGGAAGATAAATGAAACTCTTTATGAATAATCGCTTCATCCGCATGAAGATGAGTGGCAATCCGGGAGAAAGTGATCTCGGAATAGCCCCGTTCAAATTGGCGCATAATCCCTTCTTTACCTTTAGTATACCCGGTGACGATGACGATCTCCTTAAAGGGATCCACACCCCGGAAGGTTTTGGCGATCCGCTCGTCGATCGTCAGCTGGCGGGAATCCCGGAGACCGGTTAAGTCCACAAGGCGGGCGGGTATGCCGCGGTTCTGCAGGATGTTCACGGAATTGAAAGCCGAATGAGCTTCCCCCAAAGAGGCCAGCAGTTCCCTGGCCGCCGAGAAAATATTCTCCCGATCCACATAACCGGAGGCAATGATTTCATGCATACTATGCAAATAGGATTTGGTTTGTTGGATCCTTGAGCCCAGGAACTCCTTAGCCGCTTCATAATCCAAACCGATATTCACAAATCTTTCGTTAACCTTGAGAAGATCCTGTAAGAGGACATTTAACGCTTCTTCGCAATCTTCTCCATTGACAAAATGACGATAAATTCCCGGAGCCTTTGTCTTTTTATCCTCCAAAAGTTTGTTGGTCACCCCTGCGTAAGCGGAGACAACAAACACTCTGCCAAAGCTGAAACGCTGTGAATCCAGTTCCCCAATAATATTTTTCAAGACATCTTCGAATTGGGACATAGAAGTGCCCCCGATTTTTTCTACCGTTAACATACAACACCTCATCAGTATCAAGTTCTCTGTTAAATAACACTATTCATCATTATAATACAGCACTTCAAGAGCAACAAGATAAAATTTCGTTTATTAAACTGGCCAACTTTCAAAAAATATAAATACCCATATATTGGAAATATAAACCCTTAAACCTTCTTCAGCGTTCATCGCCGATTAATCCAGGAAAAGGAGTGAATCTTTATGCATCTTTTTGATAAATGCTGCGTCCCCTTCAGTTTTTATGGACCGTATCCTCAATTCCTTAATACTCAATCCTGCTGTCCCCCGGTTCAAACCTGCTGTCCTCCGGCACACACTCCGTTCCCCAACATGTATCCTTCTTATCCTTCTTATCCAGTTCAACAAAGACCGCAATGCCCGCCTGTCCAACAGGCCCCGGTTCAACAGCAGCCTCCGGTTCAGCCACCTCTAATCAATAATCCCCCCTCATCTCGTTCCAAAGGGTAAAAGACTCATCCTTTTATACTATGCTGCTCATAGCAAAGGTGGTTCCGTCTTATGGGAACCACCTTTTTACACAGATTCTATTCTCATCCCCCGGAGAAGACAAGGATACGGGCTTAGCATTACTAAGACATGGCCCAAAGATACAGAGAAGCCACAGACCCGTAAGGTGAGTACTTCTTGCGGTAATGCTCAAAGGTCTCCTTGGCTAACTCCTCCAGTCCATAACAGTTCATCATTCCCCTGCGGATAGCTAAATCCCGATAACTGACCACGTCGGGCCGGCAAAGGGCATGGATCAGCAGCATCTCCGCTGTCCACACTCCCACACCGGGTAAAGCCGACAAGGATTGGATGATTTCTTCATCACTCAAGGTATGAAGCTCCTGGAAATCCACCTCACCTCTTTGAGCGGCTGCGGCAATCCCTTTGATATATCCAGCCTTGCGTGTGGACATGCCACAGCCTTGAATCGCTTCCAGATCGGCTAAGGCAATGCGCTCAGCACTGATCTCTCCCAGAAGGCTTTGCAGCCGGTTCCATACCGTCTCAGCTGCCTTTTTGGAAATCTGCTGGCTGACCACACTGGAGATCAGCGCTTCAAAAAGATTCGGGGTAATCGCTCTCTCGATCATCCCCATGCGCTCAATAGCTTGCCCCAGGACTTCATCCCGGGTCTTCAAATGCTCAATTTCTTTGGACCCGTATGGAAAAAAAATCATTTAAAGCGTCCTTTCCATAATGATATGGGGAATCCCATCTTCCATGAATTCCCCAGACACTTGGCTGTACCCCAGCTTTTCATAAAAGTTCCGAGCCTGGGTCTGAGCATGAACCTTTGCTTTATGGAAACCTTCCCCTTGTGCAATCTTCTCCAGGCTTTTGACTACGGCACTGCCTAAGCCGAATTTTCGCATGGCGGCACGCACACAGATCCGCTCCAATTTAGCTGTATCCTCCAACCCACGCAATCTGCCTGCCGCTGCCGGCTGGTCTTCATAGTACACCAGAATATGACGGGCGGCTGCACCGGGCTCGTCATAGCCATCAAATTCATCCTGCAGCGGAACCCCCTGCTCTTCCACAAAAACTTCCCTGCGAATTTGAAAGGCCTCCTCTAATTCCGCATCTTTTACTTCAACAACTTTCATGCACTATTCCATCCTCTTGTTTCTTTTTATTGTTCTTGATTTAATCATTAACTCCATAAACTTCCTTATACTCATGAGTTCCTATCCATCAGTCAAAATCCTTGATCATCTGAATATATTCAAGCTCATTAAATCCCAATCGTTTATACAGGGATATGGCCTGAACATTCTCTTCCTCCACCTCCAGCCGGATCCGCTTGATGCCCGGATGCCGGTGACTCTCCAAGTATTGAAAAAATTCCCGGGCAAGCCCCTTTGAGCGGTAAGGGGGCAGGATATAAATCTCATCTATCCAAACGACGATCCCTCCTGCTTCCTGAGAAAAGGTCTTGGCCGTAATCCCATATCCGGCAGCCTGGTTTTCCTGTTCCAGAATATATCCGTTCAGATAACGATCCGAACTCATCATCTCCGCAAAGGTTCTGCTGTGAAATTCCTCAGGTACAGGGTGAAGAACAGCGTCCGACTGGTAGAATTCAGCCGTCAGTTCCAGAAATAGTTCCCGATCCCCTTCCTGCATTGCTCTAATCATAACATGTCAATCTCCTATGTGTTTACTTATGCTAATGATTATAGCAAAAAAGACCAAACTTGGCATTCCTGCCAGTACTTTGTAACACTTAAAACTCGCCGTACTAAAACCTTCCTGAACGCAAAATGGATACCAGCAGCAGAATGAACATCATGGCCGCTACTGTAAAACCAGCCTCAATAGCCGGTATTCGCCAAAAGACCAGCGGTTCCTTGCCTAAGGCGGAGGCAATAATCAAACCGCACATAATAATGCTGAAGGACAGCAATAAGATACTGAAAGAGAGCTGGTTGCTGATCCGGTCCAGCTTCCGTATAAAGGCGGCCAGTTCGGGTAAGTAAATCTCCACCCGTATCTTACCCCGCTGAATGCTGCTGAAAATCTCCTTGGCTTGTTTAGGGAGGTTTAATAAAAGATCGGAGTATTCCCGGAAATGTTTCCAGGTCTTTTCAGCAAGAAAAACGGGATGAAGCCGTTCCTTAAGGAGCTGCTCACCGAAAGGTTCAGCAATATCGATGATGCTGATCTCGGGATCCAACTGCTCCACGATTCCTTCCAAACTCAGGAGGGATTTACCCAACAGGACAAGATCGGCGGGAATAATAATCCGATGTTTGTAGGCCACCTTAAACAGGTCATTAACGGCACTCCCCAGATCGACTTCACTCATGGGCACATCCAGATACTTCTCTCTTAACCCATCCACATCCCGATACAATACCTTGGGATCCAGATCCTCAGGCACGATCCCCATAGCAAACACAGCCTCCACCATGTCCTCCGTCTTCCGCCGCATCATCCCGATGACCAGTGAAGCAAAATGATCCTTCATATCAGCAGAAAGCCTGCCGATCATGCCAAAATCGATTAAGGAAATCACCTGTTGGGGCAAAACGAAGATATTGCCCGGATGAGGATCCCCATGAAAAAACCCCTCGATTAAGATTTGCTTGAACATCGCTTTAATCAGATTTTCTGCCAGTTCCTTCCGATTATAACCCAGGGCCTCAAGAGTCTGGAATTGGCTGAGCTTGACTCCCTGAATGTATTCCAAAGTCAAAACTTTTTTGGTGGAGTACTCTTTATAGACCTTGGGAATGTGAATGGAGGAATCCCCTTGAAATTGCTTTCTGATTCGTTCCGCATTATTGCCTTCAATTTCATAGTTTAATTCATTGCGCAAGGAATTGGCGAATTCCTCCACCATATCCCGCACATGATACAGGGCTGCCCAATCCATACGCTTTTCCGCCAAAGCAGCCAAATCCAAAAGTATTTCCAGATCCGTTTCGATCTTCTGGGCAATACGGGGACGCTGGATTTTTACCGCAACACTTTCCCCTGATTGGAGAACGGCACGGTGAACTTGGCCAATAGAGGCTGCGGCCAGTGGCTCTTCCTCAAAATGCTGGAAAATATCCTGAGGCAGGGCCCCCAACTCGGCTTCAATAATTTGACTGACTTCGGCAAAAGAAAAGGGCGGAACTTGGTCCTGCAATTTTTCCAGTTCCGTAATGAGGTAATCGGGAATAATATCCGGCCGGGTGCTGGCTATTTGTCCAATCTTGACATAAGTAGGTCCCAACTCCTCTAAGGCGTTACGCAGGCGCTGACCGAGAGTTATGGGATCCACTGCTTCCTCCCGCCTCCGGATCCGCCTGGAAAAAGAGATAAAATTAATAAGCCCCATCTCTTCCAGGATGAGGCTGAATCCATTACGGGCCAATACCGTGGCTACTTCTTGATAGCGATGAACATGACGAATTTTTCTGCTAATCATGGGTCCCGTTTTCCAATTGAGCGATGCGGTTTTCCAGCCTTTCGATGTCTGCTTTGGTAGGAAGGTTAAGCTCCGCCAGGATTTTTTGCACTTGTTCCTTAAGCTTGACCTGAATCTCATTCTGCTGATCCTCGCCTTTTTGGATCAACTCATTCATTAATTCCTTGGATTCATTGGCGGACAGCTCTCCTTTCTTTACCAATTCATCCACAACCTTCTCAATTTGTTCTTTGCTCACCACAGCGAAACCTAACCCCAAGGCTAAACCCTTCTTGAGCATATCTTTCATGCTTACATCCCCCTGCCGTGAATTTTTAAAGAAAACCCGACTTCACCGAGCCTTTGATTTATAACCCCAGTGAGGCGAAGCCGCTGGTTGCACTTATGCTTAGAAAGCAGATAACGCAAGTTTATACTTTCCGACAGTGCTATCGAATCTTCGTCCTTAGTATTTACGCGGTTGCTGAAAACCATTCTTTAATCACCAGGAAAGCAGGCACTAAACAAACCTTGGCATTACCGGACGAATGCCTTATAATTGTCTTAATTCAATACAATAGAATTAGGTACTCAATCCTTTCGGGAGAGAGTTAAAAGGGAAGCCGGTTCAATTCCGGCACGGTCCCGCCACTGTGAATTGAGTGAGTGATCACTTTTAGTCAGGAACCTGCCTAATCATCAGCGACCTTCCTCGAGGACAGGATAGAGGCGCTGCAAGAATTCACTAATGCAGCAAAAACCTTTTATCCTGGCGATAAAAGGTTTTTCTTGATCTTTCCACCCCAACTCGAAAGGAGCACAAAAATGAATAGAAAAAAACAGGCACTCACCCTGCTGATAACCCTATGGGTGACCTTACTTTTGCTCAGCGGCTGCAATTCATCCCCACAGCAAGGTGCCGCTCCTCCTGAAGCGCCCTCCGGGCAAGATACCATCCAGGCTGCAAGCTACCCTTTAACCTACACAGATGATACGGGTGTGGCCACCACTCTGGAAAAAGAACCTCAACGCATTATCTGTCTGGCCCCGCCCTCCACAGAGATCTTAAGCGCCCTGGGCCTGGATCGCAAGCTGATCGGCTTAACTGTGTACGATAATTATCCGGTGGGTATTCAGGGGAACGCAGAATATATTTTTGAAGACAGTTTAAACCCCAATATGGAGCAGCTCATTGAGCTCAAACCGGATTTGGTCCTGACAGGAATGCATAAGGACAGCTTTGTTAACTCTCTGCGCAGCTTGGGGATACCTGTAGCTCATTTAAACCCCCAAAGTCTGGAAAGCACCTATCAAACCATCGAAAAACTGGGATACATTACCAATACTCAGGAACGGGCCCAGGCTGTGCTCCAGGGAATGAAAGCAAAGGAACAAGCCATTGCCGATAAAGTAGAGGCCATCAAGGAATCTGCTCGGGTCAGGGTATGGATTGAAGTGGATCCAGGTCTTTTTACCGCCGGTGCAGGAACCTTTCTTAACGAACTCATCACCAAAGCAGGTGGCATCAATATCGCAAGTGATGTTCAAGATTGGGCACAATACAGCGAGGAGCAGGTGATTGAGAAGAACCCTCAGGTCATCCTGAGCACCTACTCCTACTACATGGATAATGTGAAGGCCACCATCGCCGGCCGTCCGGCTTGGCAAGCCATCGATGCTGTCAGCAATGACCGGATTTACGATCTGGACAGCGATATGGTGACCCGCTCCGGTCCCCGGATCGTCGACGGCTTGGAGACCATCGCTAAAGCCCTTTATCCGGAGCGTTTCTGACTCTTCAGCCCTTGGCAAGGGTGGTCTTATCATCCGTATGGGGAGAGAGCTTATTGACTGAAGTTAAGGAGGATAACATAAAGATGAATTCCCGAACTTTCCCCAAAAGCATACCCTGGATTTTGGGCTTATCCCTGCTCCTGCTTCTTTCCGTTGTCATCTGTGTGATGACCGGCTCCGTCTCCCTGCCTTTTCATCTGACCTGGAAGATCATTTTAAACCATCTGCCTTTTTTGAGCTTTGACCACAGCTGGTCCTCAGCCCAGGAATCCATCGTTTGGAATCTGCGCCTGCCCCGGGTCTTTTTAGCCCTCATCGTTGGGGCCATGCTGGCAACCTCGGGAGTGGCCTTTCAAGGGATTCTGCGCAATCCTTTGGCTGATCCCTATATCTTGGGGGTCTCTTCCGGAGCTGCCATTGGCGCCGCCTCCGCTATCCTTTTTTTTCGCAGCTTTTCTTTCTTCGGTCAATCGGCCCTGCCTCTCTTCGCCTTTGCCGGAGGGCTTATTTCTCTGGCCTTTGTCTTCTCTTTATCCAGACAGCATGGTCAGTTTGAGCGGGAAACCTTAATCCTGGCCGGTGTGGTAGTGCAGGCTTTGTTGAGCGCTTTTCTCTCTCTTCTGATTGCCGTTTCCGGCGAGCAGATGCAGCAGATTATTTTCTGGATGATGGGCAGTCTCGCCAACAGCAGCTGGCAGAATGTCCTGATCCTTCTCCCTTATTTTCTGCTCGGCTTGGCTTATCTTCTCTTGCAAAGCCGGGAGCTGAATGTCATCGCTTTAGGGGAAAGAGCAGCAACTCACCTGGGAATCAACGTGGAGCGCAAGAAAATTGCCATTCTCATCGTCGGTTCGTTATTGGCCACGGCCGCAGTCTCCATGGTGGGGATCATCGCCTTTGTCGGCCTGATCATTCCCCATCTCATGCGCCTCCTCGTGGGACCTGACCACCGAATCCTCTTGCCGGTGTCTACTTTAGCGGGAGCAATCTTCCTTTTGTGGTCGGATACCATGGCCAGAACCCTGCTCCAATCTCAGGAGATTCCCATCGGAGCGATTACAGCCTTTGTGGGCGCACCCTTTTTCGCATATCTGTTAAAAAGTGGTTTAAGGAGGGGTTAGGATGAACCTGTTCGAGATTCAGAACCTTAATCAACATTATGGCTCCTTTGCTGTGTTGCGGAACCTTTCCTTTGCCATCAGCCAGGGAGATATGTTTGGCATTATCGGCCCCAATGGCAGCGGTAAATCGACTCTGATCCGTACCATCAGCGGCCTTCAGCCTCCTAGTTCCGGTAAGGTTCTGTTGATGGACAGACCACTTTCCTCCCATACCTCAAAAGAGCTGGCCCGCCAAATTGCCGTTCTGGAGCAGGAGGGTACCCCTGCCCTGCCCTTTACCGTAGAGCAGATCGTATCCATGGGGCGCTATCCCTGGTTAAAACCCTTTGCCGACCTGAGCTCCCATGACAGGGCTGTGGTGGAGAACATACTCGTTAAACTCAATCTTGGGCCTAAACGCTCCCAAAAAGTCAGCACCCTAAGCGGCGGTCAGCGCCAACTGGTTTCTCTGGCCCGGGCTATGGCTCAAGAACCCCGGATACTCATCCTGGATGAACCCACCACCTATTTGGATATTGGCCACCAATGCTTAGTCATGGATCATGTCCGCCAGTGGCATGACGAGTTGGGCATCACTGTGATTATGGTCCTGCACGACTTAAATATAGCGGCTCAGTATTGCGACCGGATTCTCCTGCTCGATCAAGGGGAAATCGTTACCTGGGGTAAAAAAGAAGACGTGCTCCGGGAAGAAACGTTAACCCAGGTCTATAAAACGGATTTAGTTCAAGTTCATCATCCCAAATTAGGCGTACCGCAATTTCTCTTGAGCGGAAAATAATTCCACGCCTTAATAAAACCTGGTGATAGAACCAAATTTCCTCTAAGGACATCGTGAAAAAATTATCTTATACTGAGGACAACCTGTCAGATTGTGATGGGTTGTCTTTTACTTTTGAATCGTTTGCTTTGAAAGGAGAACTTTATGAAAAAATTTATCAATAAACTTTCCGTTTCTATTCTATCCTTGGGATTTTTCGCCACTGCCTTCTTTGCTTACCCCCAGACCATGGCAGAGCCCAGTACAGCTCAAGAGCTGGCTTGGGCTGAGGAAGTGGCCCTTGCTCCTCAAAGCGATACTGTCGAAAGCGATCTTGAAGCTGTCCGGGCCTCCAGAGAACTGGCCAAGGCCGACACCGACAGACGAGCCGCAACTGGAGCCGCAACTGGAGCCGCAACCGGTGAAATTTCCCGTGGCTCTCAGTCCAGCTCTGCACCCTCACAAGCCCCGAAAAGCACTGCTTCCAGCTCTTCTGCCACTTCTGTCAAGAAGTCTTCCGATACAAGTAAAAGTACCGCCAGCGCACCCAAAGCTTCCGTCAAAGCCAGCGCCTCCAGCACTACCGCCAAGGCCAGCACATCAAGCACTACCTCCAAAGCCACTGCCGTGATCAACACGGCCAAAAAATATATCGGAGTGCCTTATGTTTGGGGCGGCACCACGACCAGCGGCTTTGACTGCTCCGGATACACCCAATACGTCTTCGCTCAGCATGGCATTTCCTTACCACGGGTATCCCGTGATCAATATAATGTGGGCACAGCCGTTTCTTACAGCAACCTCAAGGCCGGAGACCTGGTCTTCTTCTCCTTGGATGGTGATAAAGTCATCGATCATGTGGGGATTTTCCTGGGAAATGGACAGTTCATTAATGCCTCAAGCTCAAAAGGAGTAACCATCTATACCATGGGTTCCTATTGGCAATCCCATTTCATTGGGGCAAAGCGCGTATTTTAGAAGGCTGGGACCATATTTGCGCTAAATTCGTAATCGATTACGAATTTGGCAAGCCCTGTAAAGCAGATTCTTAAATCTAAACTTTCAAAAAGGGAGTATCGCCGGCTACTAGAAAAAGCAGCTTTCCAGCGATACTCCCTTAACTATGGATTACTTATCTCTATAAAGATGTCAAATAGCCCAGAATAAAGTTATAAAGAAAAAGCAGAAGACATGTAGCCAAAATCCCCCGCCAATTAGGGCCTCCGTCCGCAGCCGCCCTCCTGTGGATTTCTTCAGGTTCAATGCCCTCTTCATTCAGTTGGGCTAATTTCCGGCGAATGTGACGATAATACAATGCATTGCCAAAGACGCCCATGAGCAAGGATATCCCTATGGTTATCCGCATATCGGGCTCCCATCCCAGGACGTAAATGTAAGCCAAGTCCGCAGCAAGCATCATCCCTACCAAAAGAGCCAGGTAGGCGTACATTTGGCGATAGCCAACCCAAAAAGCACCAAAAATGAAAGCAGCCCAATTCCAGGAAAGCGCCTTTTCCGGAGCAGCGGCCTTATGCCATTTGTGCAGATAATAATCCACATTTTTCCCTATATATGCACTCATCAATTCCTGCTTTTCCAGCTCCTGGCCATCGTAGACCTTGAAGAACCCCTTCCCCTGCTCCTCCATACCTACACCCTCTCCCGATGCGTTATATCTCATTATAGCATGGATGTTTGCGGCTTGGTTTGAAAAAGCTTTTACTCCCTGAGCGGCTGCGGATAAAACTCTACCCCATAGCGCTCGCTTAACCAATTAGCCTTCCATTTGTCCAGAAGCAGGACAGCATAATTTTCATCCTGATCCAAGACCACCATACTCATGCTGGATTCCTTAAGAATACGAATCTTTTCTTCGTCCTTAGGTATCCATTGAACCATTTCGTAAGGCAAATTGTTGATTTGGACCTCTACTCCATACTCATCCCGCAGACGGTATTCCAGGACTTCAAACTGCAGTTGGCCCACGACTCCGATCACGGGAGCCTCTACCCCAATATTCAAATCCCGGAAAACATGGATGGCCCCTTCTTCTTGAAGCTCCTGTATTCCCTTGATAAATTGCTTTCTTTTCAAGGCATTGGCGATGCTGACCCGGGCAAAGTTTTCCGGACTGAAAAACGGCATAGCCTCAAATTCAATACCATCCTTTTCCGCCAGAACATCACCGATGCGGAGTACTCCGCTGTCATGAACCCCAATGATATCTCCGGCATATGCCTCGTCCAAAATGGTCCGCTCCTGGGCAAAGAGCTGCTGAGGCTGAGCCAGCCTCATTTTGCGATGGGTCCGATTATGAATGACATTCATTCCCCGTTCGTATCTGCCCGAGCAGATGCGAATGAAAGCAATACGGTCCCGATGCATGGCGTTCATATTGGCTTGAATCTTAAAGACAAAGCCCACGAATTGTTGACTTGCCGGCTCTAGAACACCCAGGTTGGATTGTCGCGGTGCGGGAGCCGGTGCTAATTTCAAGAAGCTATCCAGGAAATTGGGTACACCAAAATTATTCAAAGCGCTCCCAAAGAACACGGGAGTTACTTCCCCCCGATCCACTCGCTCCTGGTCAAAGACATTCCCGGCCATATCCAAAAGCTCGATTTCCTCCCGGAGGCGCTGCAGCAAATCCTCCCCGATCCATTCCTTGATCCCAGGATCATCAATATGACCTGTTTGCCGTGTATCATCATGGCCTTTGCGCAGCCCGTCGGTAAAACACTCCACCTGACCCGTTTGCCGGTCATAAATTCCTTTAAAATCAGCTCCGCCGCCGATGGGCCAATTCATGGCATAGGCTTCGATGCCTAAAACTTTCTCCACTTCATCCATCAGATCGATAGGGTGTTTGCCCTCCCGGTCCATCTTGTTAATGAACGTAAAAATGGGAATCCCCCTGCGTCTGCAGACTTCAAAGAGCTTAATGGTTTGTGTCTCCACACCTTTCGCCGCATCGATCAGCATCACGGCACTGTCGGCAGCGGTTAAAGTGCGATAGGTATCTTCACTGAAATCCTGGTGACCCGGAGTATCCAGAATATTAATGACAAACCCCTGATAATTAAACTGCATGGCGCTGGAGGTAATCGAGATTCCCCTCTGCCGCTCCAGTTCCATCCAGTCTGAAGTGGCATAGCGTTGGGTTTTTCTGGCCTTAACATTCCCTGCCAGATGGATAGCTCCCCCAAACAACAGCAATTTTTCAGTCAGTGTGGTCTTCCCTGCATCAGGGTGGGAGATAATAGCAAATGTTTTCCGGAAACGGATTTGTTTTTCAAGGGATATGCTCACAAGGTTTGCTCCTTACTCTATAAATTAGGATCAACTAAGATCTCTTCATTCATTATCGAGCGCTCCATAGCGCTGAACAGCATTTTATTATAACATAATAAATTCTGCGAAAAAAGGAATCAATCTGACTCCGATGGACAGGATTTCTGCTTTTTACCCATCTTAACCCGGCAGGAATCGCCCTAAACATGTGGAAATACTATGGGTAAAGGAGGGGGACTTGCTATGATGCTCTATGAAGTTCTGTATAATACCCTGAAGAAGGACTGTTGGAAATTTGACTATGATCAAAAGAACGAGTTGTTTCGCTTAGAAATTCGCGGTATTAACTGTGATTTCGTCTCTTTCATTATTGTCGATGAAGAGCAGGAATCTCTGCTTTGCAATACACATATCAAGCAGAAAATACCTTTTGCCAAGCGCGTAGAAGTCTGCAACTTCATGAATCGGATTAATTATGAACTTGCCATCGGCAATTTTGAAATGGATATGGATGATGGCGAAATTCGCTTTCGGACTTACCTGGATTCAGCCAATTCAGAGCCTTCCCAGGAACAGCTTATTAATCTAATCTGGAACGGTGCGCAAACCTTTGATACTTATTATCCTGGATTTATCAAAATCGTATCCGAAGACTATTTGGCTGAGGAAGCAGTACGGGTATGTTCCCAGGATGATGAGTCATAATCTATTAACATGATGCTTATTCTCCTGTTATTGGCATTAATAGTTGTTCTTTGCTGATTAAACCAACAATTACCTGTTTATTTTCTCCTGCTGATTCAGATAATAAGACCGTCTCACTAACAAATACAAAAACTTAAGGAGGGACCCTAAAATGGCAGGAGAAAGAAGTACTAATCAACCAGCAGTTCAAGGTGCCACACAATCACTGGATCAATTCAAGTATGAGATCGCAAATGAACTCGGCGTTCAATTGGGCGGTGACCGCACCAGCCGTGAAAACGGATCTGTCGGCGGCATGATGACCAAACGCATGATTCAGTTTGCAGAAGAAAACCTCAAAAGAGGAACCCGCATCTAACCGTACATTAACCTGATAAGAGGTATCCGCAAGGATACCTCTTACCATTTGGGGACATAGGTGCTAATGATGCAATAAAGAGCGGTTATCCCGCTCTTTATTCTTAGTATTTAATCGTTCCGTCTGTCTCGGTCAGAAACTTCTTCTTGGCATCTAAGTGTTTTCGCACATCTTTTAATTGATGGGGTGAAAGTTCCTCGGCATTCTCGGCAAGAAATTGTTCGTTTTTCTGAATATTCTTGAGGGTTAATTCTATTTTCTTTAATTCTTCCTTCTGGGGTTTATTGCCATTTTTTCTAGGCATCTCTTATCACCTCAAGCTTATTTTCCCCTAAATCATACAAAAAACTTTAGTAATATCTCCCAATTTGATATAATAATGAAGAATATAGCCTTGCCAAGCAAACAAAATTTGAAAGCAATGCTTTCAGGATTTACTTTAACATTCTGCGTACACAAAAAAGATGATGATTAAGAAAGGAGTTCACTTGTGAAGGTTAAGGCGATCAGTTCTCCCGACCCACGACTTCTTGAGCAGGAATTGAATCAATGGCTGGAGGATAATCGCTGGGTCAAAATTGTCAATGTCACTCAAAGTACAGGTCAAACCCATCTCGTCTGCCTTTGGTATGAAGAACCCAATGTTCCCGTGCTGGGTGGATAAATCCAAATAATTCATGCCATAATAGAAGAAACTTAGGAAATCAAGCTTCAAATGAAGGGACTGTAGCTTTCATGAAAATCTCGCTCTTTATTACCTGCCTCGGGGACACCATGTTTCCGGATCTTGGTGAAACCATGGCCAAAATTTTCACCCGTTTAGGGCATACTGTAGACTTTCCTGAAGGGCAATTTTGCTGCGGCCAGATCTCCTTTAATTCCGGTTACATGGACGATACCCGCACAGTAGCCCGGGCGACCATTGATGCTTTCGAAAACAGTGAAGTCGTGGTAGCTCCCAGCGGCTCTTGTATCGGCATGATCCATCACAATTATCCCGCCTTATTTAAGGATGATCCTGTGTATGCCAAAAAAGCCAAAGACTTGATCGACAAAAGCTATGAGTTCACCCAATTCGTGGTCAATGTCCTTAAAACCCCGGATCTCGGTGCCCGTTATCAGGCTAAGGTCACCTATCATCCTTCCTGTCATGCCACCCGTCTTTTGGGGCTTCGTGATGAGCCTATGGCTATCCTGGAGAACATACAAGGCTTAGAGATACTCCCCTTGCCGGAAGCTCATCTCTGTTGCGGCTTTGGCGGCACTTTCTCCATTAAGATGCCCAAAATATCCGAGGCCATGGTCGCCGAAAAAGCTGAACATGTTTTGGCCTCCGGTGCCGATATTCTGACTGGATTGGATATGGGCTGCCTTATGAATATATCCGGCTATATGGAGAAGCACGGCCGCTCCATTCCGGCTATGCATGTCATTCAATTGCTCGGAAAGGGGATGTAACTATGTCACTGGATAATCACTATGACGTTGATGCCGCTTTAGATAAAGCTCTTAAAGATGATTTTCTGCGCAAGGCAACCCGCCGGGCTACGGATAGGCTGAGAAACAATAAACTGGCTATTACAGAAGAGCTGGGGAACTGGGAAGAATGGCGCCAGGTGGGAGAAAGAATCCGTAACCACGTCGTTGAAAACCTGGATTACTACCTTGACATGCTCATTGAAAATGTAGAAAAGAACGGTGGCCACGTTCATCTGGCCAAAACGCCGGAAGATGGCGTAAGAATCGTTCAGGAGATTTTCCAAAAGCATGGCTTCAAATCAGTGATCAAATCCAAATCCATGATTACGGAAGAAATTCACCTTAACCCCGCCCTGGAGAAAGACGGTATTGAAGTTGTTGAGACTGATTTAGCGGAGTATATTATCCAGATCGCCAATGAACCCCCTTCACACATCATCGTTCCGGCCATGCATAAAAACCGCGACCAAATTGCCAAATTATTCGAGCCCATAGCCGGACATCCACTGGATTCAGATACCCCAACCCTGACCAAATTTGCCCGGGAACAGCTGCGGGAAAAATTCCTGACCAGTAAAATCGGGATAACCGGCTGTAACTTTGCCGTTGCGGATACAGGAACCATTACTATGGTTACCAATGAAGGAAACGGCCGGATGACCAGCACCTTGCCCGAGGTACAAATCACCATGATGGGGATGGAGCGGATTGTCCCTTCATATAAAGAGCTCAGCGTTCTTCTTAACCTGCTGGCCCGCAGCGCCACAGGACAGCGCCTCTCGGTCTACACCACGATGATTACACCTCCCAAGCAGGAAGGAGATCTCGACGGACCTAAGGAATGGCATTTGGTCATTCTTGATCACAATCGCTCGGAAATCTTAGGAGATGAGGATTTCCGCTCATCACTGCGCTGCATCCGCTGCGGAGCCTGCTTCAATGTCTGTCCCGTTTATCGCCAGGTTGGCGGACATGCTTACGGCTCTGTTTATTCAGGCCCCATCGGCGTCGTCATTACTCCCCTCTTGGAACAGAATTATGAGAAATGGGGACATCTCCCCTACTACTCCTCTCTCTGTGCGGCCTGCTCCGAAGCTTGCCCGGTACGGATTCCACTCCAGGATTTAATCGTCAAGCATCGGGACCGCAAGGTGCTCAAAGGCTATACTTCGGGTGTGGAAAAGAAGATATTCAAATACTATGGCTATTACTTCTCCCACCCAAAGACACTCAGCAAATTTGTCCACTTAGGCTCGAAATTCCAATTTATCCTCATGCGCAACGGCAGAATTGCCTCAGGACCGCCGCCGCTCAGCAATTGGACCAACAGCAAGACCTTACCCCCTGTAGCCAAGCAAATGTTCCGGGATCAATGGCCGGAGTTGGAGAAGGAACTAAAAACTATGCAGCGAGGTGATCAATAATGAGTGATCGTCAAGCATTTATCGCCAATATCGCTAAAAAACTGGGACGTCCCACTCCAACCTCTGTAGAACCTATCAAGCTTAAATTCCCCCTCTACCGGCTGGACTCCCAAGAGGAACGGATTGATAAATTCATGAAAATGTATGAAGCCATGGGCGGTAAAGCCGTGCAAGCTTCTACCGCTAAAGAAGCGGCCCTGGCTTTGCGGGAGTGGTTCGGTGAAAGCCCTCAGTGGCTTAACCCCAACTCCATTGTGGTCTGGAATGAGCTCCCTACTATGGCCCGCGCCTGT
This sequence comes from Desulfitobacterium chlororespirans DSM 11544, assembly GCF_900143285.1. NCBI lineage: Bacteria > Bacillati > Bacillota > Clostridia > Eubacteriales > Desulfitobacteriaceae > Desulfitobacterium > Desulfitobacterium chlororespirans. The sequence goes on along the minus strand of NZ_FRDN01000015.1, from coordinate 67,578 downwards.
TTGGAAGAGCTGGGCTGGCCGGCCCGTTCCTATGCTGACCTTCCTGCCCCGGAACGCAACGCCATCATGGATAAGATGGAGTTAGGCATTACCGGAGCCGACTTCGGCATAGCCCAATCCGGATCTCTCGTTTTGAAAAGCAGTGCCAAGCGGGGTCGGGCCGTCAGCCTGGTGCCCATTCGCCATCTGGCCTTTATCCCGGCCTCCTTCCTCAGGGACAGTCTCGACCAGGTCCTGGATGAACTTATGGGAACAGATATCCCGGCTGCTATTGAAATCATCTCCGGACCAAGCCGCACCTCAGACATTGAGATGGATCTTTCCATCGGTGTTCACGGTCCCGTGGAAGTTTATTGCATCCTTATGATGGATTAATAGGAGAGCCATTCTGAGAGAATACTCCGAAAACAGGGCGGGAACTCAACTTAACCTTTGAGTTCCCGCCTTTCTTTTAATAACACATCTTTTTTAGCCATACATCTGATCTTGATTGCCAAGATGTCTATAGATCCATGTTTATACTCTGGGCTGCAAAGTAATTGATGATATTCTCTTTCTCGCGTACTTCCACATGAACTACGGGCTGACCCTCTCCTCCCTTGATGCCGCTCCACCGGTAATAGAGGGTTTGCTGATACTGCTGATTGATGATGGGATCAACATACTCCAGGTGCAGGACAATATAGTAGGGATTTACATCAGGCTCGCTGATATCCACTTCATAAGGATCCAACGCAATCACTAAACTGGAGCTCATGTCTTGAGGGATTTCATTCACTAAGTAATTGGGTTCATTATGAATGGGCTTGTCTTGCAATTTTTCCGCAAAAACTATGGTTCGGCTGGCCAAATTCACTGCAGGATGAATTCCTACATTACTGAATTTGAACTCTAAGCGCAGACCGGATTTCAATTCAACCTGAGGTGACTCCCGCAGGGATAAGTAAGGGCGTGAAGATTCACGATCAATTTTCCAGGCATTGAGCGTAACTGTAACAGTAATCGTGGCGGTAAGTGCCAAAATGCAGGTTCCAACCGTAGCTATAATACTGCTCCACTTTGTAAACTTATCTCCAAAGCTCATGGACTGGCTCGCCACCTCCTTCTAAACAAACATCTTTTAGTGTTCTTCACATTCCTGTTTCCTATGCATTGCAGCAATGTTTTTATAGAACCGCTTTCTTTTTAATAAAATAAAGTATATAATATCACCATGAACTAGATAGGCGATGGAGTTCGCCTTTAACCGCCGAATGGCTGATGACTCCTGCTGGTAATCTATTGCTGGCAGGAGTCTTTTTATATTTGAGGAGTGAGCTGAGCATGATTTACTTATGGATAGGTATCGCGGGAATGTTAGGGGCAATTCTCAGATATTTAATCAGCGTTTTATTACTTGCAGATAGTCTGTTTCCTTTTGCAACCTTAACCATAAATCTGTTGGGGAGCTTTCTCTTAGCCTGGCTGACAAGCCATGTATTCAAGAAAGCCCGCCTATCCCCACATCTTTCTACAGCAATAGGAACAGGGTTCATTGGTTCTTTTACAACCTTTTCCGCCCTGAGTGTCGAGACGCTCAGGTTATTTCAGGATGGAAATAACTTTTTAGGTATGGTTTACGTAGTAATGAGCCTCTTTGGGGGATTAGCAATGAGCCACTTAGGTTTAAATGTAAGTAAAGAGGTGCAGGAATCGTGATGGCATCACATATCCTTTTGGTTGGTATGGGCGGGTTCTTCGGAGCAATTTTTCGTTATTTCTTCAGCAAGAAATTAAATGGCGAAAAACTACCGATAGGCACGCTAACTGTAAATTTATCCGGAGCATTTCTTTTAGGAGCCATAATCGGGGCCAATCTAAGTACGGCAACAACACTCTTGCTGGGAACAGGTTTCTTAGGCGCATTTACTACTTTCTCGACACTAAAACTGGAAATGGCCCAGCTGCAATTAAAAAAGGAGCATCGAGTATTTATACTTTATACGACCATCACCTACGGTGGCGGAATTGCCCTTGCCTATTTAGGTTATTGGCTAGGCAGCTTTTTTCGTTGATGTTCATCAAAAAAGCCGTCCTCCCCCACTACTCGTGGAGAGAGGACGACTTTGGCTATTGGCCTCTATTTTGGCTTTCAGACTCCGTAATTTTTAGATTCCATATGTCCATCATCGGCGAAGAATATCCGACGAATACGAATATCCACCGCTCATAGTACTACAGCAGATCCCAGCTTCGCTTAATATGATCGACCAGATTATTGGGATCAACATCGGTATGACATTGTTCACAGTCCATCATGCCCCGGGTATTTTCCAAAGAATGTCCCTTACCATGACAGATCATGCAGTCATCCACCACTTCATTCTTATAAACGGCTTTGAAATTCTTGCTATGGAATTGATTTAAAAGCTCCACGGCTTTAGCGGCTACATCTGCCGTAATGCGGGCGCAGCGCTCACTTCTGGCCTTGCTCTCAGCCTTGAGACCACTGGTATCACACCACACGCTCACGGAAACGTGACAGAGAGGTGATTTGGCGACACTTTTTTCGATAGGCCCCTCATATTCCAAAGCCTTGCCTGCTTCCGGCATAAATTCAGGGAAAGCATAGTCGCAATACCAGCCGAACAATTCGCTGACCACTTTATCCGCATCACTCTTAGGCATGGTGTAGTTAATGGCCGTAGCCGCACCGATCAGGGCGCCGCACAGGGTACCCCAGCCTCCGCCGCCGGTACCGCCCCAGCCCAGAACCTGAGTAGGGACATGGGTGTAGGGATAACCGATCTTTTCTCTTAATTGACCGATAACCGCCTCAAAGGCACCATAGGAACATTTCGATTTGCCATAGCCGGCATAGCCGTCCAACTTGGCTTTTTCCGGGTCCAGCTGTACATAAGGGTAGGGAAAACTTGGTGGTGCGCAATGCTCCCCTTCCGGCAATTGGGCAGCCTCCGCCACTTGGGTATGAAAGATGCTTGTGCCAACAGCTAAAGCTCCCGCCGCCAGAATACCGGATTTTAAAAACTTTCTTCTTGACATATCTTTTTCTTCACTCATTGAAACAGCCTCCCTTTCGTCACTATCCTACTTTAGATTTTCTCAAGCCCTAGACCCCTTTTCCAGTTCTGAAAATCATGTCACCCCCTCAGCACTCAGCGATGAGTTCGGTTCAATACGGGAAATCAGAGCCTCACTATCTTCTCCCCGTCTGCATCAATAAGGTGCACCGCACAGGCCAGACAAGGGTCAAAAGAACGAATCACCCGGACCACATTGACCGGATTATCCGGATCAACAGGCACTCCTATCAAGGCTTGTTCAACAGGACCCGGTATGTTCTTCTCATCACGAGGGGAAATATTCCAGGTGGTGGGAACCACCATCTGATAGTTGCTGATGACATGTTGATCGATCTTGAGCCAATGTCCCAAAGCTCCCCTTGGCGCCTCATTGAGAGCTGCACCCTGCCCCTGAGCAGGCGGATCCCAGTGCCTGGAATCATGAATATCAGGACGTTGGGTCTTGCTGCCCAATAAAGTCTCTAAGTCATCCAGCCAGCGGTACATGGACTTGGTCATGAGCAGCGTTTCCTGGGCGCGGGCTAGATGACGGGCAACCGCTCCGGGTTTAATTCCGTAGCGGCCCATCAAGTCCAGCAATCCCGAATGCTGCATAACCATCATCCGGGCCAGCGGCCCTACTTCAGCAGCCTCACCCTTATATCGGGGAGATTTAATAAAGGTATAGGCTCCTTTTTTATCAAAATCGATGACGGTTTCTCCCGCCCAAGGATGAGCAGGCTCCCCATCTTTGTACCAGGCACTGGCTACGCTTTCCGTAATTCGGCTCATATCCAATGCTTCCACAACACCCGGGGCCTCGCTGCTGATAAAGCCCCCTTTGAATAATCTCTCCGTGCCGGAATCATCCATAGGAAAACCACCATAGGCAATATACCCTCCCGGGCCCGCGCCAACTCCGGCTTTCCCCAGTTCTAACAGGGGACCTGTGCAAAAACTCACGACATCAGGCACATAAGTCAGCTCGGCGAAGGATACGACTTCATTGAGCAGGGCTCTGAAGGCTTCCATTTGTTCTTTCCGGGGATAGATGGTCACTCCGCCCACCACAATACTGGATTGATGGGGCTGTTTCCCCCCCAGAATAGCCGACATCTTCTTGGCTTTACCCTGAATCTTTAAAGCCTCCAGATAATGGGCGAGAGCGGTTGTGACAATTTCCGGATCCCTTACAGAATAACTGTCCGGCTGGTAGCGGGGGGTCAGAGGGGCGGTATCTCCCGCCGTCACCAAAGACATTATTTTATTTTTAACAGCGAGAAGCTCCGGAACATTTCCTTGATAATGATTGACTGCTAAGACATCAAGATAATCAAGGGCCGACAAATGATAGAAATGCAGTGGATGGTCATGCAGCCATAATGAGCCGGCGATAAGATTGCGAATAAGCTGAGCAGCACGGGGTACCTCAGCTCCTTGAGCGTCTTCGACAGCCATGGCCGATGTCCAGCCGTGTGATGCCATACACACTCCGCAGACCCGTTCCGTAATATACACAGCATCACGGGGGTCCCTGCCCTGAAGAATCTGCTCAATCCCCCGAAACATGGTTCCCTGTGCCCAGGCATTGGTCACGACATTATTCTCAATCTCCACTTCAATGCGTAAGTGGCCTTCAACACGTGTTACAGGGTCAATAACAACTCGCTTGGCCATCTATTTCACCTCCTTGGGGTTCACAAATAAAGGCGCGAAGCCGTCATAGTACTCAGGCTGACTGCACCCTGCACAGGGTGAGCCGGCATAGCCGCAGAAATTGGCTCCGCCATTCCACCAGGCATTAGCGCAATTAGTGTAAGTGTCCTGCCCTTTGCACCCCTTGTGATAAAGACACCAATCCAGGGTGTCCGGGTTATTCCAATCCTCCAGATACTCTCCTTTTTCGTAATGCCAGCGGCGATAACAGCTGTCATGTAAGGTGTAGCGATAATAAGCTTCCGGCCGATTAAGTCCGTCCAGCTTAGGCAAAGCATTTTGACTGAGATAGTATATGAGCAAACCCACCAGCCGATCCGGTTTGACCGGGCAACTGGGGAGGTTTACCACCTTAACTCCTCCGAGCACCTCCTGGGCACCTACTGCCCCGGTGAACCCGGCACGGGGAATCCCGCCGTAACAAGCACAGGAGCCCACAGCGATAACCGCTTCAGCCTTTTCCGCAGCTAGTTTGAATTGTTCGATAAAGGGCTTTCCTTCCACAAAGCAATACCGTGCATCCGCTGTGGGAATCGATCCCTCCAGGACGAGTATGTAATGACCTTGGGCTATACAGTCTTCCAGGCTTTGAACAGCCTGCTCTCCTGAGGCTGCCATCAGGGTGGGATGGTAGCGTACCGACAGAAGATCAAGAATAATCTCCTCCGGTCCCGGGTCAACCGAAGATAACAGGGATTCGCTGCATCCGGTGCATCCTTGCCCTTGCATCCAGATCACCGGTTTTTTGGACAAATTTGCTTCAGCCGCCTCCGCTATTTGAGGCGCTAAACTCAAATCAATCCCCAGTGCCGCGCATGTGAATGTGCACAGTTTCAAAAAGTCCCTTCTGGATACCCCTCTTCTGGCGAGACGCTGATATCCGCTTTCCATAGGTTGATCATCTCGTTTCACATTCCTCACCTCATTGTAATTTTTTAATTTATGTCAAAATAAAACGTCCAAAGTAAAATTACTAAGTGAATGTTAAAACTTGTACTACCTTATGTCTCCCAAGGTTGTTTCTATATTTTTAGAGAGGAAAATTCAATCTTCTATATCATGTTAGATAATTCAGATAACTGATATCATGTTTATGTGAACACTTTATCAATTTCTATAATACATTCTTTTTATTACCAATTCTACTGTAAAGTGTTAACTTTTTTATTAGTATTCTTAATCGTGCTATAAATATTTCGTATGATATCAACGAGTTTACCAATATAATAAGATAACCCAACGGGGCCGGTCCTTCCCTTACTTGCCTTTTTATCCGCCCCGTCGGCTATACTTTTTTTCAAAAAATATTTTGAAGTGTGATCATTCCTTTATCGGCAATATGATCAACCAGCAGACGCAAGGCGGATACCTCTCCCAAACTTAAAACGGTTTCATTTTCCCTGATATATTGCTTCAGCCTTATTAAGCTGAGTTCGATTTCATCTATCTCCTGATGATCGAGCAATATGCACCAGAATTTCTTGATCCCATTCCAGTCTTGACTGAAATTCTCGATTTCCTGATTGGCATTGTCCCAGCTCTTGGCGCGTATCTGTTCCTCCACATTGACCAATTTTTCGGTCAGGGTATAAGTGGACTCACTGATATAGCTGTTCTGCCAATAGCCCCCCAGCACCAGGATAAGGATAATTATGCCTGCGATAAGATACGTTCTCAGCATAGAATACCCCCCTCATTTAATGTTGGCCTAAGCCTGTTGCTTTTTTTTAGTATATCGTTCTTTACCCTGCAGATATAAATGATCCGAGGAGTCCAGGCAGGCAAAGAGCACCTCTTCTATGCCTTTCAGCTTATGTTTTTTGATCTGCCTATCCAGCCATGCCCGGTCTTTACCAGATAGATCAAAGGCCCTTTCCTGCAGAATTCCATCCATAATAAACACAATCGGCAAGCCCTCGTAAGCCGGTTGCAGCTTCAGATCCTCCGGTGTAACAGGGCGTTTGGAAGATTTAGGCAATACACTGATCTGTCCGTTGGTTTCCAGTATGGCAAATTCTACATCGGCAATATTGGGGATACTTCTCATTCTTAATTCTTCCACTAAATCGGTTAAGGGCAGGCGGTTGCGAACTAATTCATGCTCAACAATCCTTCCTCTTTCGATCAGGATCGAAGGAGTGCCATTGAGAATATCCCGGGCCTTCTCGCTTTTTAACTCCAGATAAGATAGTGAGATACTCATTAAAACCAAAACCATCATAGGAATAATTCCTGAAATAAGAGGAATGCCCACATCTTCGCTGGGAATAGCCGCTAAATCGGAGATCATAAGAATGACAACCAGCTCAAAGGGTTGCAGTTGGCCTATTTCACGTTTGCCCATAAGACGCAACGCCGCAATGACGAAAAAATAAAGTATCAAGGTTCTGATGGCGGTTATCAGCATAATTTCATCATGCAACTCCTTCCTGTGGTTTTGAGTCGAAAAGGCATATGCCTGTGACATATGCCTGAATAGTCTTTCTCCATAGCCATCATTTTATTCCGCTTAAGCTCCTCTGAGGATTCATAGCAGGATTTGTTTTATCACCCTGTATTAATACACAAATCCTTATCTTATGTTATAATCATAGTGTTCTATCATAGAGAATCAAGTCAAGAATGGAGGAGCAGTGGTGAAAAAGCAAGCGGTTGTTATTTATGAAAAGGATAATGTGGCTACCTGTGTCGATCATATACCTGCCGGTACCACGATCTCGTTTTTCCGAGGAAACCAGGCCGAATCACTTACAGTGTGCCAGGATATCCCTTTGGGACATAAGGTTGCACTCATGCCCATAGCCCAAAGCAGCAATGTCGTAAAATATGGAGAGAGCATTGGTGCCGCCATCATCGATATTCAACCCGGCCAGCATGTCCATGTCCATAACATGGAGTCCCAACGGGGTCGCGGGGATTTAGATACCGATAAGGAGGGCTCAAGATGAACCTATGGGGATTTCGGCGCCCTGACGGACTCTTTGGCATACGCAACCATCTTTTAATCCTTCCCACTTCAGTCTGTGCGACTACCGTTGCCGCTAATATAGCCGCTCAAGTTCCCGGTGCTGTCGCTATTGCCAACCAACACGGTTGCTGCCAGGTGGGCGCCGATTATGAGCAAACCTTGCGAACCTTAATCGGCATCGGGAGAAACCCTAATGTGGGGGCAGTTCTTGTGGTAGGTTTGGGGTGTGAAGGCATACCGATTCTGCACACTGCAGAAGAAATCGCCAAATCCGGGAAACCGGTGCAGTCTCTGATCATTCAGGAGCATGGCGGCACTCTAAAAACCACCTCCCTGGGAGTCCAAATCGCTGCTCAAATGGCCCGCACCCTTTCTATGCTCAAAAGGGAAGAAGCTCCCCTCAGTGAGTTATCTCTGGGGGTTGAGTGCGGCGGTTCTGATTTCACTTCCGGTTTAGCCTCCAATCCTGCCGCCGGCACAGCTTCGGATCTGGTGGTCAAGGCCGGAGGCACGGCTATGTTATCCGAAACCACGGAATTCATCGGTGCGGAACATGTGCTGGCCAAACGGGCCAAATCACCGGAAGTCGCCGCCAAACTCCTGGGAATCGTCAAAGAAACGGAGCTGCGTGCCCAGCAGCTTCATGTGGATTTGCGGGATGGCCAGCCCACTCCCGGTAATATCGCCGGCGGCATCAGCTCCATCGAAGAAAAATCTCTGGGCTGTATTTATAAAGCCGGTCACTCCACCATTCAGGATATTTTGGCCTATGGCGAAGCTCCTCAGGGCAAAGGCCTTTATGTTATGGATACTCCGGGTCAGGATGTGGAGTCCATGATTGGAATGCTTGCCGGCGGCATACAGATCATCGTCTTCACCACAGGACGGGGTACCCCCACCGGCTCACCTATCGCCCCGGTTATTAAAGTCACGGCCAATGCCGATACGTATCTGAACATGGCCGACAATATCGACCTCGATCTCTCTCCCATCCTATCCGGCACAGAGACCATTGAAGATAGCGGCCGCCGGATTTTCAAGGAAATAATTGAAGTAGCCAACGGTAAATTAACCAAATCAGAAAGCTTAGGTCACCAGGAATTCGGCATCTTCCGCATTGGGCCGACCTTTTAGAGATGCCTTTGTCACATAATCATAATGAAACGGGGACAGGTACCATGTTCAAATGGCGCCTGTCCCGTTTTTCACTATTAATTCTGCTCTCAGTTCTATCAACACATGGCTTTAATCTTGGCTTTAGCAGCATACATAGCTTGATCAGCTCTGGCAATGAGCTGATCCACACTATCGCCATCCATAGGATAAAAACCAACGCCTATACTCAGGCTGATTTCTACTTCTTTACCGGCCAAAGTAATGAATCGCTCCGGATGGTTGCGGATTCGGGAAGCAATGATCTCGTAATTATGACCAGCCAGGAGATGCGGCAGGAGGATGAGAAATTCATCGCCACCGTAGCGGGCAACAGTATCATTCTTTCTAATCACTTGAGTTAAGATATTGGCCACTTGAATCAAGGCTTGATCACCGGCTTCATGGCCATAGGTATCATTGATGGCCTTGAACTTATCCACATCGATAAACATAATCCCTAAGATGCCGCCGCTTCTTTTGGCGCTTTCCAAATATTTCTCAGCTAATTTATAAAAAAATGTCCGGTTGTGAATTCCCGTTAAACAATCATAATAAGCCATATTCTCAATAAATTCTTTTTTTTCTTTAAGCTCTTTATTGACTTTGCTTAACTCAATCACATAATTTCTTAAGCGGGCAATCTGGATAAATTGACTGGTTACATCGATGAATTCCAGGAGCAGCAGCTGGGAACTCCCCTCCTCAAAACGGCTTATCTTTATATTAAAGCTATGGTCCCCATGAAGCATAGTCTTATGCAGGGCAGCTGACAGAAACATTTTGCTGCCATTTTCTAAGCAATTCAGTAAGACCTTTTCGATATAGGCATTATGAAATCTGGGTAAGACCTTATAAAGAGGTTGTTCATGAACCTCTTCCCGGCTAAAGGGTATAAAGCCCAAGAGGTATTGATTGGCATAAACGATTTTAAATTCTTCGTCGAGAATTAAAATCCCGATATCCAGACTATTAAATACACTCATCCACTTATTCATTTAATTCAACTTCTATCTTTTCAATTTTACTCATAAGTTCCTGCTGAGAAGTCAAGGTCAAATTAATCATAATGGCACCATCGATCTCCGTTTCATCAATAATAAAGGTAATATACAGTAAAATCATATTCCTTGAATAGTTCTCATTGCTTTTAATATCCCGGGCAAAATCCTTCTTATTAAAGATTTTTACTTCGGGCAATGAGTAATCCAAATTGATGTGCAGATAGTTGCTTACACCTCCCACAATACAATTCAAGACGATATTACCAATTTCTCTGATAATATCAAAATCAATGTCTGAAAAGCTCAAATCATTAATTTCATCAGCTATACCCTCATTGATGCAAAGGTTGATGAATCGTCTCATTTTCTCGGCGGGAAAGATAAGATTGGCTTTGCCTGTTAGTTTATTCTCAAAGCAGATTGAAGATACCATTAAAGTGCCATCAACATCCATTGATAAAAAAGCATTCATATCAGCATGATTGCCCTGCATATCAATGATTTGAACACTGGGAACATTCAACACTAAGGTTCGATTAATCATTTCCGACAGCAGGCTGGCGGCTTGCCCCACGCTGATATTAAACAGCTCGTTTAAAATATCAAATTTTAATGCTCTATCCTCACCCATCATAATCATCCCTTATTAATTCACAGATTGTCCTGGCTTTTTCCTCATTGAAAGGTTTATTGATAAATTGCAATATACCATATTGGCTTATTTCTTCCCGGACGTTTTTTTGAATATCCGCGGATATAACAACGATCCTGGCATTATGATCATACTGCTTGATCAGGTTAAGCAGCTCTTTACCATGGAGCTTGGGCATTAATAAGTCTAAAAACACATAATCGGGCTGCAGCTCTTTATATCGTTCAAGTCCTTCCAGACCATCATTGGCAAAAGCAATCTCGGCATCCTTCAGAAACATTCTGATATACTGGGCGTTAATTTTTTGGGAGAAGACCGAATCATCAACAATTAAAATCTTCACAATCCATCCTTACCTCTCAAATAGTGTTATCTCTTGTTTTTAAATCAATCATAATTAACAATGCTTCTAAGCATTGATTAAATTCTAAACGGAACCCCAGGAAAAATCAACATAATTCTGGCTTTCTTTGCAGAAATAGCCAGCCGGGCAAGAGAATGAACATCTCTTAAACCCGGCTGGCTACAGCCTTTTCATCGTCTTCTGATGCCGTTAGCGGCGTTCCATAGTATAAAGTCGTTTTACCCTTTCTTCAATGGGTGGGTGGGTGCTGAACAGATTTGCTACCCTGCGGGCGTTCAATGGATTGACGATAAACATATGGCTTGCAGAGGGGTTAACATTCATCGGTATGGCTGCCGAACTTCTCTCTAATTTCTGGAGAGCATTGGCCAGACCAGAGGAGTTCCCTGCAATCTCCGCTCCCGTGGCATCGGCCAGATATTCCCGGGAACGGGAAATTCCCATCTGAACCAGCATCGCCGCAATAGGTCCCAGGATAATCAAGGGCAGAGCAGCCAGTCCGGAAGCTCCCTCATCATCATTTCCCCCTACCCCTCCGAACATTAAGGCCCACTGAGCCCAATGGGCCAGGGTTGTAATAACACCGGCCATGACTGCCGCCAAGGTACTGATAAGAATATCCCGATTCTTAATGTGAGCCATCTCGTGGGCTAATACCCCTTCCAGCTCTTCACGATTAAGCATTTGCATCAATCCCCGGGTTACAGCAATAGCCGCGTGATTAGGATTGCGGCCGGTTGCAAAAGCATTGGGCTGAGGTGACGGGGTCATATAAAGCCTGGGCATGGGCAGATTGGCGTTGTCTGCCAGCTTCTCCACCATGGCATAGAGCTCGGGGCTTTGTTCACGGCTGATGGGCTGGGCTTTCGTCATCGCCAGAGCCATCTTATCACTGAACCAATAGCTGCCAAAGTTCATCACCATGGCAAAGATAAAGGCGATTTGCATACCGCCGGAGCCTCCTATAGCATTCCCGGCCAGAATCACAAGCACAGTTAATAAACTCATCAGAAAAACAGTCTTGAGCTGATTTCCGAATCCATTCATATTTCAACAACTCCTTTCAAATCTACAAAAGCCAAGAGGATCGATCCTTTACTTGCCACTGTCTTCCCGGGTGTCCGAAGACATGTCGGCACCATCCGGTGCCGGTCTCCGACTGGCTTTAACCCGGGTGATTCGAAAGCCAACCACTTCCATGACCGTAAAGGTATAGTCCATGAAATCAATCCGATCCCCTTTGACCGGTTTACGGCCAAGGCGGTTGAAGACAAAGCCCCCGATGGTGGAAACGGTCTCATCCTCGAATTCAACAGCCAATAACTCACTTAAGTCATCAAGGAGCACCCGGCCATTGATCAGATATTCGCTCTCCGCACTCTTGATAATTTCCGCTTGCTCGGCACTTTCAAATTCATCATAGATTTCCCCGACCAGTTCCTCAATGAGATCTTCGATGGTTACCATACCGGCTGTCCCGCCAAACTCATCCACTACAACGGCCAGATGAGTTCTCTGGACACGCATTTTCTGCACCAGATGAGAGATGGGCATCCCTTCCGGAACGATGAGTATATCCCGCTTCAATTCCCCAATATTTTTTACCGGTGATTCAGAGAGGGACAAAAGATCCCGCATATGAACCAGACCGATCACATTATCCTTATCATCGTCACAGAGGGGATAACGGGTGTGTCCGGATGTTTTAACGGTTTCCAGAACTTCTTCCATTGAATCCTGTATATAGAGGCACATCATATCCTGACGAGGAACCATCACCTCGCTGACCACTCGATCCGAGAACTCAAAGACATTATCCAGAAGTTTTCCTTCCATCTTATCCAAAATACCATGACGTTGGCTGGCATCCACAAGCATCCGCAACTCTTCCTCAGTATGAGCAAGATCGGATTCATTGGCCGGGGATATACCCCCGAGCTTCAGAATCAGGTTGGCAAGCCCATTAAGGAAACGGATCACCGGATAAAAAAGCTTGTAAAACATCTTTAAAGGACCGGCAGTCCACAGAGCTGCGCTTTCTGCTCTTTGAATGGCAATGGATTTAGGAACCAACTCCCCAAGGACAATATGCAGGAACGTAATCAACAGAAAGGCAATGACCACGGATACTGTATGAGTTAAGACTCCATCCCACGCCACCAGGTTCTTAAAAAGCGGGGCCAGCAGGGTAGCAATGGCCGGCTCTCCCAACCAACCCAACCCCAGGGAGGCTAAAGTAATTCCCAGTTGGCAAGCGGAGAGATAGGCGTCCAGTTGCGAGGTCACCGCAAGGGCAAGGGTCGCTTTTCGGGATCCTGACTCTGAAAGCTCGGCGAGACGGGTCTTCCTCACTTTTACCAAGGAAAATTCAGCGGCCACAAAAAATGCATTGAGAGCGACTAGGAACAATGCAGCAACTACTTTGGCAATGCTCCACACTATACTATCGATTGGATTCTCCTCCTTTTATTCTATACATTTCTACCCTACCTCAGACATAAGTGGACCCGTACCATACCATAACTATCCAATGTTTCTGTTTTTGGACAGGATCCTCTGTTGTTCCTCTATTAATCTCCCACATCTGAGGCAGTTGTACACTATCCAAATCGATTTTTTGGGGCAAAACAGCCAAGGCGCCGAAGATCACAGCTCTTGGCGCCTGATTAATACTTGAATTATATTTTAATAGCCAAAGTCCCTTTTGGGGTTGTTCAAAAGCCACACAGGGGCAAAGAGCCAAAGCCAAGCCTAAAAAAAGACAAAGAACAATGGCAACGATTTGTTTGGTCTTCCCTTGCTCTATTCTTGCCAAGACATCATGATATGGAACTGCACGGGCAGGTAATGGGTCGTCGTCCACGATGTTCTCTCCTCTAATCCCATTCTCTGGTCTATGAATACTTAAGATATACTATAGAGTATAACTAAATAAGTCGTCAAGTGACAACTTCCCCCATAAAGAGACGTTGCTTTTAAATAGCTTAACCAAAATAACCAAGGCTAAGTCTCTTTGCGATTTTCAGAGGAGGCGAAAAAACTTAAGACATCAGGATCCTCTTCCTCCCCGATGACCTGATGAAGCAGAAAGGCCAGACCTTTGTCCCCGCTGACATCATCTTGGGCTGCCACCGGCTCCTCATCCGCCTTAGGCGGCAAAGCATCCTTCTCCGGGAATCTTTCCGGATTCCGAGCCTGCTGCTGGAGAAGAAGTTCCAACACCTCTTCATCTTCCTCTTCCCCAATCAGCGCTAAAAGATGCTTTAATGGCTGCGGATTGTCCGTGATCAGGGCATCCTGGGCAGAGGGCGCCGCATACAGTTCCTCAAGGCTCCAGTGACCAACCGTCGCCGGCGGCAATTCGTCTGTGACAGGAGGGTTGGCACTGTAGGCGCGGAGAGCTTCTTTTAAGATACCTTCCCATTGTTCCGGGGGGTAAGAATGGAGAAAGCCCCATAGGGGCTCATCTTCTTCACCGAAGTTCAGCGTGAAGGAAAGGTTCTTGCTCATGGGTTCGCATTGGCCTTCTTGGTTATGTTATTGACCAAATTGGCGGCCATAATTCTAAAGCCGGTGGCGTTGCCGAACTGGGGATTCTCGATCAGCACTTTATTTTCAAATTGGAGGTGTTCAAAGATCATTTCTCCTACTTTCCCTGCCACAAGAACCGTATGAATCTTTCCCAGCATGGGTTTCAGAGACTTTTTGACCTCGCGGGAAATATCGGTTCCCAGTTGCCCCAGCATATCCTGCATCACAGGGTTGAGGTTAATGGCGCCGGTATTCCAGGGATACATCCCTTCATTGACGCGGAATACCTTATCCAATTCCTTATCATCAGTTTCGATAGGGTTGGCATGATTAATCGTCATGGCCTTTAATTGCTCAGCCACACCGGTATACGCCCATTTCAATCCTTTTTCGATGCTGAAGGAATTGGGCGGATCAAGCATCACGCCATCATAAAAGGTGGCCACATCCGTCGTCCTGAAGCCTGGATCGATCACCACCACATAGCCATTAAAAAGCTTAGGGCTGATGGGGATTCCATATTCATTCAAGGTCTCTTTAATAAAGACTCCATAACTTTGCGGCAGGACCCGGGAACGAATGATGGTCAGCTGACGGGTCTGGCCTTTAAAGGGTCCTGAACGAAAGGCCACCGACCAGGTCCCTTTCAGTTCAGCTTCATACTTGTCCTTCAAAGCTGCATAGTATTTAACCGGGACGCCGGTTCCCAAATAAATATTAGCCTTAGGCTCTTTTTGGGCAACAGCCAAGGCTGCCACGAGCAGCGCCGTAGCTTCTTCATCGGTTGATTTATCCTCATCCCAACAATAGTGAGCTTCATTGGGATTCAAACTTTCGGCAAGACTTCCCATAAAATAATGGCGGGAAACTCCCGTGGAGTGATTGGTAACGATGACATCCAAGGAGCCAAGCTGCATTTCTTCATCGGTTCCCCGACTTACATTCCCATTACCCAAGGTAGAAAAAATACGCTCATTTCCTTTGCATATGACCGCCGGAAACAATACTTTAGTATCTCCCGCATCCAGCTTAATGGCTCCAAACCCCGGATCTCCTCCAGCTACGAGAATATCGTTTTCAAACACAGGTGTTCCTCCTCGTCAATTCGTGGAATTTCGCATATAAAACCCTATTATTATCCATTGTATACCACATTTTGCTTGGAGTCTATCCTTATCGAACGGTTCCGTGACCATCCACCACAGCTTTCACGAGTATCTCCACCTCCAGCTCGGGAAACATTTCCTCCCAATCAGCCTTGTGTTGATTCCAGTAGTCCGGATACTTCCGATACGCCGTTAATCCAAAACCAAGAATATCAGAGTTCAGCTCTTTTTGGGCCTTGTCCACGATGCTTTGAACTTCCCTGATCACAGCTTGGCTTAAAATCCCCTCTAACTCCTTGAAATCTTCCTTAGTGATGGTTTCCTTATTATCAGTGCGCTCCCCCAGGTTACAGGTAACATCAATATCAATCACAAAGCTCAGCTTTTCACCTTCCAGAACCGGTTTCACTCTGCTTTTTGTTCGTATAATCTCGAAGGATAACTTTCCCCCAAGGCCGGAGGAACCTTCAACCTGATCAGGGCTTTCAGCCCCTTCCTTAGTATAGGCTGTAATGATTCCCCCATTGACATCATTGTGAACCCAAAGATATCCCCGTGCTTCCTCCGCATCCAGCCAGTCGATCAGCTTGTCTTCCTTAAAAGCTCCTCCCCCGCTCAGCTGGAAGGTGGGTTTTCCCTTTTCTTCATAGAATTTTATCTTCCCTAAGACAGGCTCGATTCCTTCTGAGTAAACCATATTGGCAAAGTCCAGAATATTTCTCGGTATGCTTTTGGAAGCGGATTCATAATCGTCAATCAAAAGCATCACATGCATCGCCGAAATCAGGGACTCTTCGGAAGGAGCTCTGACTATTTCTTCCGCCTTCCCTTCTGTTAACAGAACCCAGGTAAATAAACGGATTTCCGGATCACGTTCCAAAAAATCCAGGATGGGTTTAACCCCGGCTCTGGCCAAATCCTCCCCAATCACGATCACTTGATTATGAGGATAAAAAAGCCGGTCCCCTGATTTCGTCATGAGATTCCGCACCGCATCAAAAAAAGTCTCGCCTTCGCTGGTCAGGATCCGCGTGGGGGTTTTACCCTCCTGACCCTTGGTTATATAAGCCTGGGGATTAATGATTTGAACTGTGAGTTGAATCTTCCCCCGCTCGTTAAGATCCAGCCCCATAGCACTGACGACCCCCAGCTCATTCAACTCCCGGTGGCTCCAACACCCCGGTAATAAAAGCAAACTGAATAACAATACCAGGATCGCCCATCTTTTCCTATAGCCAATGCTCATTTTCATTTAACTTCCTTTAACTTTTCTCAGGCTCTTCTTCAGATCCTTTGTACTTTGCCGCCGATAAGGGCTGAGTAAAGAGGGGCGGGACAGCATAGCCCACAGGGGGAAGCGGATCATGCCATCTTTCAAATCCCCGATATTCGTCGGGACAATGGGGGAAAGATAGGGAATGCCAAAGGAACGCAGGGACAGTAATTGAATGACAAGGGCTAACAGGGCCATCAACCAGCCGAACATGCCCAGAAAAGAGGTGGCCACCAGAAAATATAAACGCAGCAAGGACACCGGTCCAGTCAAAGGCGGAACCAGAAAGCCCGAAATAGCTGTGAGGGCAACCACAATCACCATAACCTGGCTGATTAAACCGGCCTGGACCGCCGCCTCGCCGACAACTAAAGCTCCTACGATGCTTACAGCCTGACCCACCGTATGGGGCATGCGTATACCTGCTTCCCGAAGAATCTCATAGACCACCCCCATCCCCAAAGCTTCGACGATCACCGGAAAGGGTATTCCTTCGCGGCCCGCACTCATACTCATTAAGAGGCTGGTGGGAACCATCTCCTGATGAAAGGACTGGATAGCCACATAAAAAGCCGGCAGTGTGGTGGAGAGGTAAAAGGCCAGGTAGCGAATGAGCCGGACCAGGGAAGCATAATAAGGCCGGGAATAGTAATCTTCAGGATTCTGAAAGGCTTCCACAAACAGGCAGGGCACCGTGATCACGAAAGGGGTCCCATCCACCAAAATTCCTACCCTGCCTTCCAGCAGCTTTGCCGCCAATTTATCGGGTTTTTCAGTCGTTCCCACTGTAGGGAAAATGGATTGGGGGGCATCCTCAATCAGTTGTTCGATATAACCGCTCTCCAGGATCCCGTCAATATCAATGGATTGAAGGCGCCTTTTTACTTCACTTACAATCTTCGGGTTGGCTATTCCTTCGATGTAAGTCACATAGACCGTGGTATGGGTTCTTTGCCCCAGGCTCATGGGTTCCAGGCGTAAGTTCTGGTCCTTGATTTTACGCCGGAGCAAAGAGGCATTCACCTCAATTCTTTCGACAAAGCCTTCCCGGGGGCCCCGGACGGTGGCCTCGGTTTCCGATTGTTGGACATTGCGGGTCTCGGCACCAAAGGTCCCCAGCAGCAGGGCCTCCTCTATTTCCTCCAAAAAAAGAGCCGTCCGGCCGGATAGTATCCCCTGCACCACTTCAGCAAAGTTCTGCACACTATCGATTGCGCTATTGTATAAGACATCTCTGCGTAAGATCTCCAGTGACAGAATTGGCTCAGAGCCTTGAAATTCCATGAGGGGTCTAATGATCGACGCACTTATGTATTGCCGATCCACCAAACCATCAAGATAGACCAAAAAACCTTTGTTCGTCTTCCCAAATCGTAGTTCACGGAACAAAAGATCCACAGAGTTTTTGAAGCTATTAGCTAAACGCCTTCGATTCTCTTCAAGATTGGGGGATATGTTGGATTCGTTCTTATTGCTCATTTGAAGACCTCTTCTTTACAACCTTGAATTTTTGTTTTAAGACGTAAACGATAAAAAGGAGAAAGACTCCACATATTTCGACAATTAGGCCATAGACTCCCAGGATGTTTTTCAGAAATACAGCTTTATCAATGGTGGTAGGATTAATAAAGACAGCAAAAACAAATACAATCACGGCAATGCTGATCCCTAAAAACAGACGGGATTTTTTGGAAAAAATATGTTTTAAGCCTTCCACACCGGCATAGTGAAACAAAGCCAAAATCAAAAAAGATCCCGCCGTCCAGGAGACAATTTGAAACGCTTCCATTCTTTGAATAAAATTTCCTACATCAACAAAGCGGGCAAGAATATAGACGGAATACAATTGCCTGGACCCCACTTCTACACTCAGAACCATAATGGCAAAGAACATGGAGATGGTGATGGTCAGGATACCCAGGCCAACTCCCATGAGTTTTATCTTGTACATGTCTTTAGGATTATTATGGTATGCCATTAAAACGCCCATAATAATGCAGATCCCGAACCAAGCCGAAGGAAGCATGGCCCCCCTTAGAACCTCCTCTAGGCTGTGCTGGAACATGGGCCTCAAATTATCAAACTCCATATTCCCAATATTAAACAGCATGATAAAGAGAAAGGAGCCAAGAACAAACGGAGCGATAATCTCAGAAAGCCTCATAATCACTTCCAGCCCGGCACTGCAGGCGTAGGTACTCACCAATAAAAGCACGATGGCAAAGACATAGCGCGGAGTTTCCGGCATCACCATCGAGGCAAAGAATTCGATAAGAATTTGCGTAAGGGTGATGGCTACACTAATACAATAAAGGCTGAAAATTCCAATCATTACCTTACCTAATGTTCTGCCGAGGATTTTCTTACTGTATTGAAAAATTGTCTGATTGGTATAAGCCCTGCCCATTTTATATAAGAAAAAGCCCAGCATTGTTTCTATAACCATAGCCACCAGAATAGCCAGCCAAAAATCCTGCCCCAAATCTCTTATGATTAGATTGGGCATGCCTAAAGACAGCGAAACAATCACGAAATAAGTACAAAAGGATTGACGGCTTGAGATTTTTACATTCATGGATTTCACACTTTCATCATTACGGATAAGTTAGTATTAGGATGAACGCTCAGCCTTATACATTTTCCGAGGAGATGGGGGCTTGGGTCGTGTAGCTTTATCCCACATCCGCGCAGCTTATGGAGCGACCGGTGTAAAACAAAATCCTGGAGACTCCACCTTCGGATCTTTTCAGAAAACAAAAAAAGCCGGCCCCATAAGCCGGCTATCCAAAACTATGACTGAGCGGCCAACCCTTCCCTGGCCACCAAAAAATCCACAAACTGACGGGCCGTTCTCCCCGAACGGGCATTATGATTCATCACCCAGCGCAGAGCCTGCTGTCTTAAATCCTCTTTGGGAATTGCCAGCCCATCCTGAGCCGCTAACTCCTCGACAATCTTCAGATATCCTTCCTGATCCGGTGTAGGGAAGGTGACCGTAATGCCGAAACGGTCGGATAAGGACAATTTTTCCTCCATATTATCCCGCCGGTGGACTTCCTCAACCTGACGTTCGCCGAAGGTTTCTCTGACCAGATGGCGCCGGTTGGAGGTGGCATAGATCAGTACATTTTGGGGCTTCCCTTCCAGCCCTCCCTCCAGCAGGGTCTTCAGATTCTTATAATCACTTTCCGTGTCTTCAAAAGAAAGGTCGTCAATAAACAGGATGAACTTCAAAGGCTGCCTGGCCAGGAGCCGAATAATCTTCGGGTAGTCATGCAAGTCTGTTTTCGATAATTCGACCAGGCGCAGTCCTTGCTCACCATATTCCTGCACTAAAGCTTTCACCAAGGAAGATTTCCCGGTCCCACGATTGCCATAGAGAATCACATTATTGGCCGGAAGGCCTTTCAGAAAAAATTCAGTATTCTGGAGGATGATTCCCTGTTCCCGTTCCTGATTAATCAACTTGCTTATGCGCATCGGCTCAGGGTGTACCCCTTCAAGCCTTTCCATACGGCTCCGCCATTTGAGAGCCATGCACCGGCCAAACAATCCGGTACCCATGGTTTGATAATAAGCAAGCAGCGCCTCCACCATTTCCTCTTCTGTTCCCTGAAGCAGACTCTGCTTCAACCTTTTCTGAGCGGTGAGGAGATACAGCTCAGCCTGATTTCCTTCTTTTGCATAAGTTTCTTTTTCCCTATCCATATCCGGAAGACTTAGCCAGCCAGGCCAGCTTTCCGGGCGCAATGGCTCCTCCAGCCAGAGGCCCGGCTCTTCCGTCTCCTGCTCTGCACACCGTGCCTTAACAGCATCCTTAATATCTTCCGCCTTCAGCTCGGCAAGCTCCCGCAAATACAGCAGTTCCCGACCAGCCAGCCGGCAAAGCCCGGCCGGGACCCGGTCCTTTCCCTGTTGAGCTGTTTGCCTGGCCAGCTCATTGTCGTCTTGAAGCATACGCTCCCAAAGATAATCAGGCCAATGAACCTGGGTCGCTAAAGAACAGAAATAATGATAGTCTTTATAAATTGCCATCAGATCAAATTCCTTGCTCCCTATCCTCTGGAACAGGTTTTGGAAAGAAGCCGTCACCGGGTCCCCTATGATGCCGCGAAAAACAACCATTCCGTCCAAAAGAAGGGCTAACCGGGTAATTTTCGTCCTATTCACATCATGCACATCCTTATTTTCTTCTCGTGTCCTAGTACAACCCCTATCTTAAATCCTTTAATTCCTTAAGTAAAGGGTTGACAAAATCTTCTTCTTTGCTATTCTATAATTAATTAAAAAAATCCATTCTTTGGTGCCCCTCAAGGGGAGAATAGGGAAACCGGTGCGATTCCGGTGCGGACCCACCACTGTGTAGGATGAGCCTAAACCATAACCACCGGCCAGACCGGGAAGGGGTAAAAAGCGTTTGAATCCAAGCCAGGAGACCTGCCAGGAATGAAGAAAGCCTTTCCATGGGTGCTATGGAAAGCAGCGGCGACGAAGGCAAAGTCCCGACCACTTATGAAGTGGCGGGACTTTATTTTTTTATCAAAGGAGAGGAATACAGATGAGTAAAACCGAATTAGAACAGGACAAGCTAGTGGATGACTTCTTGAGACAGGAAAATTTAAGTGACGCTTCCCTGGAGGAATGTGAAACCGCCTTAAACCATCTTATCCAGGGAATACACGGCCTTGACGAACAGGTCATGTCCGCTGTGCAAACCCGTTTAGATTCCTTAACCAAACCCCAAGGCAGTTTAGGAGTCTTGGAAGCCCTCGCCAAACAACTGGGCGGGATTCAAGGTCAGCCTTGGCCGGAAGTACAAAAGAAAGCCATTCTGGTCATGGCAGGAGATCATGGCGTGGTGGCGGAAGGTGTCAGTGCCTTCCCCCAGGAAGTAACCCCGCAGATGTTCTATAATTTCCTGGGCGGCGGGGCGGGGATCAATGTCCTGGCCCGTCATGCCGGCGCCGAGGTGATCTGCACCGATGTGGGCATGGCTTTCCCCCTGGATCCGCCGGAGCTTATGGCTCACCGCATCATGAACGGAACCCATAACATGGCCCAGGGGCCGGCCATGAGCCGTAAAGAAGCTCTGCTTTCCCTGCTGACCGGCGCTAAAATCGCCCGCCAGGCTATTGATTCCGGAGTGAATGTTCTGGCCACGGGGGAAGTGGGAATTGGCAATACCACCCCCAGTACAGCCATTATTTCTCTCTTGACAGGCTTGCCGCCTCAGGAAGTTACCGGACGGGGCACCGGTCTGGATGATGCGGGACTCATCCGCAAGCAGGACGTCATCGCCCGCTCTATCGCCATCAATCAGCCCGACCCCAAGGATGGAGTAGATATCCTCAGCAAAATAGGGGGCCTGGAGATCGGTGCCCTGGCCGGGGCAATTCTTGCCGCAGCCTACTCCCGCGTACCCATCCTTTTAGACGGAGTCATCTCCACTGCCGCCGCTCTCATTGCTGTCCGTATCTGCCCCACGGCCCGCTTCTTCCTGATTCCCTCTCATTCTTCTGTGGAGATCGGCCACAGAGCCGCCCTGGAACAACTGGATCTCAAACCCATCATGCACCTGGATTTCCGGTTAGGAGAGGGAACAGGAGCCGCTATCGCTTTCCATCTTCTGGACGCCTCCATCCGCATTCTCAACGAGATGGCTACTTTTGAATCCGCAGGAGTCAGCGGCAAAAATTAAGCAATCACCGGAGGTAATTATGTCAGATTTTGTGCTCATAACCGGCGGAGCCCGCAGTGGCAAGAGCCGCTTTGCCGAGCTTCTGGCCGCTCATCCCGGCCTGCCTGTTACCTACATCGCCACAGCCCAGGTCTATGATGAAGAAATGGCTTTGCGTGTCAGAAAACATCAGGACCAGCGCCCCGCCCACTGGGGCTTGGTGGAAGAACCCCTTGCCCTCCCCGACCTGTTGGAAGGCCATGCTCAGGATAAAGGGGTCCTTTTAGTGGATTGTGTAACCCTGTGGCTGACCAATCTTCTCCTTGCCCGCTATCCGGCAGAAGATAATCTGACTGAGCAGGAGTATACCCAGGCCCTCCATAGGTTAGAGCAGGAGATTCTCGAACAGGTCCGCATTGTCGCCCGTATAGCCCAGGATATCGGCCCTCAGGTGATTATGGTCACCAATGAGGTGGGAGACGGTATCGTCCCGGATAATCCCCTTTCCAGGTTCTATCGGGATCTGGCCGGCAGGGCCAACCAGATCCTGGGGCAGAGCGCCCGCCATGTCTATTCCGTGGTCGCCGGCTATCCGACGGAGATCAAAGCTGCCGGTCAGGCCTTGCTGGATTCCTTGCGGCGAGAGGATGCCTAGCATGCGCAAATTATGGATCGCCCTGACCTTTCTGACCCGAATACCACTCCCTCAGCCGGAGCAGGTGACCTCGGAAGAGTTCACCCAAAGTCAGCATTATTATCCTTTAGTGGGCTTAATTCTGGGAGGAGCCTTATGGCTGGCCTTAACCCTGCTCCTTCCTCACTACCCGCCCCTGGTTACGGCTGCCTTGCTGCTCACCCTGGAACTTATTCTCACCGGGGGAATTCACCTTGATGGCTTGATGGATAGTATGGATGGATTGCTTTCAGCGCGGACACCTGAACGCATGCTGGAGATTATGAAAGACAGCCATGTGGGAGCTTTCGGTGCCGTGAGTGCCATGGTTTACCTGCTGCTCAAATTCAGTCTTTTGGCCGGGCTCCTTACCCTCTCTTCCCCTTTGGTTCCTTACCTGGTTCTCTTCATGCCCATCCTGTCCCGCTGGATTTTTCTGATTGGGGTCCATTATTTCCCCTATGCCCGGGCCCAGGGCTTTGGCCAGGGATTTCATGAAACCTCCCGCCAAACCCGGTGGCTATTCCTGGGGGAGGGACTGCTGCTCCTTTTCCTCACCTATTGGGTGTTGCACTGGCCGGGGATGACCGGCTTTATTCTGGCCATCCTCTTCATCCTCTTGTTCACCCGCAAAGTCTCCCGCCTCCTCGGAGGGTTAACCGGGGATCTCTATGGTGCCAGCATTGAACTCTCCGAACTGCTCTTTCTTTTAGGGGCCTTCCCATTGCTTTACCCCTGAAATTCGGAATCGCTTACGAATTTCAGCAATGCCGCCCAGGGAGCCAAGGAACCGGGCAGCCGGACAGCAGACAACCTGAGCTGCCGACAAAGAGGCCGTTGCAGAAGGAACTGTAAAGTTCATCGTGCAACGGCCTCTTGCAGCCCTATTGATTCAGCCCCCGGGCTAAGCGCATCATTCCTTCTTCGATAATCTCCGGTGTGGAACAGGAATAGTTAAGACGCATTTCATTGGACACCCGGCCATCGGCGTAGAAAACTGCCCCGGGAACATAAAGAACATTTTGACGAATCATATCCTGCACATAGTCAAAGCTGTTGTTCACGCCCATAAGTTTGGCCCAGAGGAACAGACCCCCCGCCGGTACCTTCATCTCCACCCTATCGCCCAGATAGGTCTGGAGGGACTCCACCATGGCCTTACGGCGAACATTGTAGACTTCCCGCAGCTTCAGGATATGATCCGGCAAAAGATCCTTTTGCAAATATTCATAGATGGCTCTCTGAGTCAGGTTATTGCTATGAAGATCCACACCTTCCTTGGTCTGCTCCAGATGCCTAATAATATCTTCATCGGCAAGCACATAGCCGATTCGCAACCCCGGCGCCAAAACCTTGGAAAAGGTCCCCAGATAAATGACATTTTCCCCCAACTCCGCCAGATGAGGGATGGGCTCTCCTTCGTAACGCAATTCTCCATAGGGATTATCCTCGACAAGCAGCAGGCCGTATTTCTGGGACACTTTAAGGAGTTCTATTCTCCGCTCCAGCCCCATGACTCTCCCTGAAGGGTTTTGATAATTAGGTATTAAGTAAAGAAATTTAGGGGTGGCGAAGGCCAAAGCTTTCTCCAGCTCATCAGGAAGAATCCCCTCTTCATCGCAGGGAATCATCTGAAAATCAGCCCGAAATCCTTCGAAAGCCTGAATAGCCCCCAAATAGGTGGGCGTCTCCAAGAATACCGTATCTCCCGGATCCAAAAAAGTTTGGGCCAATAAGCTCAATCCCTGCTGACTTCCGGTAGTGATGATAACCTCGGCAGTTCGGGCCGGCCTCTGGCTGCGTTGGTGCTGAGAAGCAACCCATGACCTTAACTCCGGATATCCCGCGGTCTGAGCGTATTGCAGGGCCGCATTCCCCTGTTCTTCAAAAACCTTTTGAAAGGCGGCCTGTAAATCCTGGGTAGGAAAAAGATCCAGAGCAGGCAATCCTCCGGCAAAAGATATCATCTCGGGATTTTGGGCTGCTCTGAGCATTTCCCCGATAAATCCTTCCCCTACATTCTTCATCCACTTGGCGTATTTCATTGGCTTCTCCTTTCCACGATTAAATTTATGGGTAATCCTACCTGAATTAGTATTCCTTACTTAAGGGAGCCCCAGCGTTCCAGAGGCCAATAACGCAGCAGGACTTTGCCTTCCACATTCCCCTTCGGAACAAAACCCCAGACATGGCTGTCCTTGCTGTTGTTGCGATTATCCCCAAACACAATATACGCTTCCTCAGGAACCTGGATAGGTCCATATTCATATTCAGGAGCCTCTTTCAGATAAGGTTCCTCGATGGCTTCACCATTGATCCAGACCTTGCCTTCCCGGACCTCTAAAGTGTCCCCAGGCAAACCGATAATCCGCTTCACCAAATCATCATGCTCTCCCGAACCCTCCGGGGCGGTAAACATGATGATATCCCCACGCTGGAGGGGTTTATTTTTGTAAAACACCTTATCAAAGATTAAGCGATCCTGAAGTTGGATAGTGGGGAGCATGGAACCGGTCGGGACGATACGGGTGTCAATAAGATAGGTCCTGATGCCAAAAGACAAAACCCAGGCGACTACAATCAAAATTCCCCATTCCAAAATTGTGCGTAAATATTTCTTCATTCATGTCACACCCTCTGCCATAGTTATCCTCTGTGAGGAAGATACAACGTTTCTTTTGCCTGTTTCAGGATACCACAAAATCCCTATCAAATAAAAGACCCCCCCGTTTGGAGGGTTAGTCCGCTATGATATTTCCTTTCCCTGAATTCTTACCTCTATAAAGCCTTTGGTCTGCTAAACGGTACAATTCATCATAGGTACGGCCTTCCGTCGGAAATTCTGCGACTCCAATACTGACTCCTAAATTATATACTTCCAGATGCATACTCTTTCTCATCCGTTCAATCACAGTCAGGGACTCTTCATTCAGGGCGATATCCGTCAGCACCACTGTAAATTCATCACCACCGGTCCGGGCCACAATATCCTGCTCCCGTACTGCGCAGCGCAAGTTCTGAGCAATTTCTTTCAGCGCCCGATCACCCATGGGGTGGCCCAGAGTATCATTGAGCTGTTTAAATCGATCCAAATCAAGAACCAGGAACAAAAAACGTGAGTCTCTTCTTAAGGTGCTGGCTATTTCTTCACGAACACGCTGCTCGAACCCTTGGCGATTCAGTATTCCTGTCAAGCGATCCGTATTGGCCAAGCGGGCCAGTTCCTCACGCTGGCGAATGGTCTCTAAAGCAACCCCAACCACCCGGATAAAGGCCGTCAGTATCTCCTGCTCCTGATCATTAAGGTACTTACCGGCATTCATCAGCCACAGCTCACCGACCACCCCGCTATGGGTCTGGAGAGGATGTATCCACACACGCTCCCACTTAAAAGGATTATTTTCAATATCAAAAAAGTGAACCTTAGCACTTCTCAGACAACATTCTTCCTTAGAGATATATTGCCTGACCCAAGTTCGCCAATCCCACTCCATCTCCTGTTTCAACCGACCAAAGGGTGAACGGATTTCCCAGGTCCCTCCGGCCCCCTCCAGGAGAAAAAATCCCCCGGGCAAAAACAGAATTTCCATGGCCATTTCTCCGGCTTCCGATAAAAGCTGCTCCTCAGAGTCAGCACGAACAAGAATCTCCGTTCCCCGCAATAATAAGGTTAAGGCTTGTTCCCTGCCCAGAGAGTCGATTTTCAATATTCTCTCGAAAATAAAGGAAGATATAATCGAAATGACTTGCTTTACAAAGACCGCTAAGCCCTCATCCCTGGCATGAGATCGCTTGCCTTTGAGAACATAAGCACCTAAGGTTTTGTTAAAATGGCTTAATGCCAAAACCCATTCCTCGTCCGTTTCGACGACTTCAGTACAAATTTCCCGGAAATCCTGAGGAAATTCCCTTAACATCAGTGTTTCCCTGTCCTTATCATCACGAAAGCTGACAGAGAAAGGCTTGTATTTCCCTTGCTCAAAAAGGTAGATTGCAGCTACATCACAGTCAAACAACACCAGGCTTCGCTGAGTAAAGAGATTTAATGCTTTCAAGAGATTCTCCTCACGATTCATCTCTTGAATGGTAGTCAGCAAAATCTCTGCACACGAAGGGCTATGACCGGAAGATACCCTCTTTTCAATACTCTGTAATTGCACTGACTCCTCACCCTTCATTTAAGAGCAATTTGAATGCTAAGTTTATACTGTAAATATTTTACCACATTATATTAATAAAATGGTTTGATTTCCATGATTCTTTTAATAAATTAATTTTAAATTAGTTAACGATTTAAGTTGAAGGTTCTGCCCCTTCATTAACAATGTACCGCTACACCATTAATATATGTTGGTTTTCTGAAAATCGAACTATTTCTAAGCTACAAAAAGATTCATCATCTTTTGTCGGAATAGGCCATTTTTAAGATGCGGAATCCTCGCTCCGCAGCATCCGCTGTCAAATCAAAGGCCCTTTCCATAGATTCCTCCAAGGTCATGGGACCATTAACAATAGTAAGGATAGAACTTATGCCATGTTCATAAAGGGCTTCAGACCCGGCACCGATGGAACCGACGATAGCCAGGGTGGGTTTCCCATACTGTATGGCTCGTCTGGCAACACCCATGGGCACCTTGCCATAAACTGACTGACCGTCGATGCGCCCTTCACCCGTAATGACAATATCCACTTTTTGAAGTTTACTATCAAAGTTTACTGTATCGAGCACAGCCTCCACACCGGTCTTCAGCTGAGCTCCTGTGAAGGCCAGAAGTCCCATCCCCAGACCTCCGGCGGCCCCTGCCCCTGGCACGTCTTTCAGGTCCACTCCTAAATCTTCCCGGATTTTCCGGGCAAAATGAGCAAGATTCCCATCCAAAATCTCCACCATATCCGGTGTCGCTCCTTTTTGCGGTCCATAAACTGCCGAAGCTCCCCGCGGGCCGCACAAGGGATTATCCACATCGCACATCACCGTGATCTTCGTCTCTTTTAAACGGGGATCAAGTTCTGAACAGTCGATCCTAGCAAGCTGATCCAGAAAACCGCCGCCGGGACTCAGCTCCTGTCCCTCCTGATCAAGGAGTCTTGCCCCAAGGGCCTGAGCCATTCCCGCTCCCCCATCATTGGTTGCACTGCCGCCAATGCCGATGAGAATTTCCCGGGACTGCAGATCCAGGGCAGCCCGAATCAGATCCCCTGTGCCCCTCGTGGTGGTCAGCAAAGGATTTCTCTTATCGCGAGGGACCATGGGCAAGCCTGAAGCTGAAGCCATTTCCAGCACGATAGTGCCATCGGGAAGCCTACCTATCACGGCCTCAGCCTCTTCACCCAAAGGTGAGGTAACTCTGGTTTTTAGCACCTCCCCTTTACCGGCCTGGACAATAGCCTCAACGGTTCCTTCCCCGCCGTCTGCCATACTGATAATCTCCGTAGTCGCTTCAGGAAAAACCCGCTGAATGCCCAAGGTAATGGCTTCCCCTGCCTTTTGGCTGCTTAAACTTCCTTTGAATGAATCAACGGCTATAAGTACATGCATTTTTATCGCTCTCCTCTAGTTCAGATAGAATTCTATTCTATATCACCTTGAGTATTTATTTCGCATTTTATCCTAAATGGCTGCAAAACACAATGAATCGACAGGGAATGGTACAAAATTATCCTTGACGGTAAAAGCACCATAAGCTATACTAAGGGAGAAATAGTTCAAAGGGGAGTAGCTGGACAGCAAAGTCGTCATTACGGACTAAATCCCGGCTTTGTTGACAACACTGTTGTAAGCAAGACCTTTGCCCATAAGGGGGTGAAGGTCTTTTTTGATGCAATAATACAATCTCTCCCAAAACACATAATAAGCACTACAGGCTATCTTAAGGAATGAAAGGAAGAACAAGATGGAGTTATTCAGCCCCGAATTTTTTCAAGCATTATTATCTATCGTGGTTATGGACTTGGTCTTAGGCGGAGATAATGCCATTGTCATTGGCATGGCTGCCCGCAATCTGCCCAAACAGCAGCAAAAGAAAGTAATCTTCGTCGGCACAGGGGGGGCAATCTTAATCCGGACCTTAGCTACTTTAGTGGCTGTGTACCTGTTAAAGATTCCCGGGCTTATGTTTGCCGGCGGCCTTCTTCTGATTTGGATGGCCTTTAAACTCCTTACCGATGAGAAACATGATGAACAAGTAGCAAGTGCCGCGAACTTCTGGGGTGCAGTGCGCACCATCATCATCGCCGATGCCGTTATGGGACTGGATAATGTGCTGGCCGTTGCCGGTGCCGCCCATGGCCACCCTCTCCTTGTCATTATCGGCTTGCTCATCAGTATCCCCATTGTGGTTTGGGGAAGCACCCTGGTCATCAGGGCGATTAACCGTTTCCCGGTGATTATCCCCATTGGAGCCGCTGTCATTACCCATACTGCCGTGACCATGCTTGTGCATGAAAAATTCGTTGTCAATATAATCGGGGAAAGCGCCCTCATCGAATGGGGATTAAGCGCCGTCCTCATCGCCAGTGTCCTGTATCTTGGTCATCGGATCAATAAGAAAAAAGTTCTCGAAGCGGCCAAAAACGCCGCTTAATACCAAAGGGAGCATCGCCAAACGGCTTGATAATAAGCAGTCGGCGATGCTCCTTATTTTTTCTACATAAAACTTAATTGCCATGAGACACCGTACTTATCATTTACCCAACCAAATCTTTCACTAAACGGGTAAGACCCCAGGGGCATTAAGATCTTGCCGCCTTCCGAAAGCTTCTCGAATACTTTATCAATCTCTTCTTCAGTATCACATGTTACATATAAAGACATTGCAGGGGTGAATGTAAATTCATGCCTGACATGGCTGTCTATACACATATATTCTTGTCCCTTCAGTGAAAATACAGCATGCATTACAGTCCCCTCTTTACCGGCTTCATTCGCCCCATAGCGGGTAATCGTCACTATTTCAGAATTATCAAATAGTGAAATGTAAAAATTCATTGCCTCTTCAGCATTGCCATCTTGAAACATTAAGAATGTAGTGATTTTCTGTTTTGGATGATTCATTCGATGCTCTCCCTTCAAATCAATATCGTTGTCTGCTTTTAAATCCATAAATTTTTTTAATTCCAATTGCAAGTCAGGCAAGAATTAGCAAACAACACGGATTACGAAAGCTCAAATCTAAGCCATTTTCCATTCATAAGGATATCCACACTGCGTTCATCAACAAACTGGTATCCGTACCCACTGCCAAAATTAGATTGATTATCTTGAGCAGGTTTTTCAAAAGGCTCTACTGTTGACGTTACTTCCCCATCCATGACTCCGCATCTTCCTTTGATATCACTTTCTTTGCCGGTATCCAGATAGAGCTTCCCTTTAATCATGAC
Organism: Desulfitobacterium chlororespirans DSM 11544; assembly: GCF_900143285.1. Lineage (NCBI taxonomy): Bacteria > Bacillati > Bacillota > Clostridia > Eubacteriales > Desulfitobacteriaceae > Desulfitobacterium > Desulfitobacterium chlororespirans. The sequence continues at coordinate 37,020 of NZ_FRDN01000015.1, read as the reverse complement.
CATAGGGGCTAAGTCAGCTGATTTCGTCCCCTCATCAACTGAAAACTCCGCTGCTAAATAGTATTTTTCATAATCTCCCGTCCCCCGAAAATCCAAGATATCCTTCACGATACGATAGTCACCGGGCTCCAGCTTCCCATAGAGCCAGCTCCAATCAACTTTCCTTTCCCCATTCCCACCTGCAGCCAAATCATAACCAATACTATGAAATCCGTAATTATCAATAATGGTCGGAACCTGATACCATGTTTCCTTGACTTTCTTCTCCAGCAAGAAATAATCGCCATAGATACACTGCTTGTCTGAACTATTGGAAAAGTTTAACGTCAAGCCGGTTAAAGACACAGTCCCCTCCTTAACCCCCATGGTTACACCCTCAAAGTTATTGACGATTTCATAGGTGGTAGGCTCCCAGTCCGTTGTTTCAAGAACTTGGCCTGAATCAGTTTTGATAATGGTGTTGGTCCCTGCGGCTGAGCTGCCGCCGGCGCTTGCGCATCCTGACAAAAAGGTTAAGCCTATGGCCACTGTGCATAATAACAAACAAGAATACTTCTTCATATTAAAAAATCACCTCAGCTTATTAGACGCCAGTAAGTGGTCTGATCTTGCTCCACCATATCTCTCTAAACCAAATAATTAAAAGAAGATAGATATGGAAAGAAAATTATAACACTGACCTCATAATTCGTAATCGATTCCGAATTTGCCCCCCACCATACCAACGAATCCCTGCCGAATTTAGCCCTAAAAAAGGAGACTGCCACCGCGACAGTCCCCTCTTTGCTTATCTCTCAAACGACAAAGCATCTATAAACTCCTCCTGGAAATCACTCCGGGTGGACAGCTCCAAATGTTCGGCATGCTCGGCTAACACAGCAGCCTTTTTGCGTTCCTCTTTTGATAGCAAGATCATTTTGGCCCCATCACCGGCAGCGTTGCCGATGGCCTGGATCTTCTCCAAGGGTACATCCGGGAACAAGCCAATCCGCAGTGCCGCTTCCTTGCTGATGTAGTTGCCGAAGGCCCCGGCCAGCAGTACCCGGTCCAGCTGCTCCAGGCCGATTCCCATCTCTTTCATAAGAATCTTGATTCCGGCCAGAATAGCCCCCTTGGCCAGCTGCAGTTCCCGGATATCCTTTTGGGTCAGAACCACATCTTCTTTTAGACCAGTGTCTTTTTCCCAGGCCAATACGAATTCAAATCCGCCCTCTGCTTTACGAATCCGCTCTTGAATCTTGGGAGGGAGTTTGTCCATATCCTCAGGTTCATTGACAATTCGTCCGCTTTCATGGATGATTCCTGTTTCAGCCATTTGGGCAATAGCATCAATCAAGCCTGAACCGCAGATACCAATGGGTTTGGCATTGCCGATCACCGCCAGTTCCACATCATCAGTGATTTTGACCCGCTCGATGGCTCCGTCCGCCGCCCGCATGCCGTATTTGATCTCTGCTCCTTCAAAGGCCGGACCTGCGGCTGTAGAGCAGGTAAGAATCCGCTTCCCGCCGGCCAGGATGATTTCCCCGTTGGTACCGATATCCACAGCCAAAGTATAACCAGGCAGCTGATCCACTTTAGCGGCGATCATCACCCCTACCGTGTCTGCTCCCACATAACCCGCCACATTGGGAACGACCACCACATGACCTGTCTTAAGAATATTTAATCCCAACTCCGCAGCCTTCACCTGAACAGACTGACGGAACACGGGAATAAAAGGCGCCGGCGCCAGATAGGTAGGGTCGATCCCCAGGAATAAATGGCTCATGGTGGTGTTTCCCACCACGACGGCCTGATAGATTTCCTCCTGCTTCAAGTCATTTCTCTTGCATAATCTGGAGATGATCGTATTCAGACCTTCCACCACCACCGTCTGCAGCTGCTGCAACTGTTCCGGCCCCTTAGCCGCATGGGTAATCCGGGAAATCACATCAGCCCCAAAGACACGCTGAGGATTCGTCAGTGCGTCGCTGTCCAGAATCTTTCCCTGAAGCAGATCCACCAGATAAACCACCGTAGTCGTCGTGCCAATATCGATAGCAAAACCATGGCTATTTTGAGTGGTATCACCCGGCTCCACTGCCAATAGGGTATTCCCGTCCACTACCGCAGTCACATGGAAATTCGACTGATGAAGGATTTGAGGAAGTCTTGCGGCAATCAGACGATTAAAATGAATCTTGGATGAAGGCAAAGCGGCCATGAGGCGGTCCCAATCCGGCGTCTGATCATGAACCGTCGGTTTAGCCAATTTAAGCTCATATTTTTCTATGCTTGGCGCAAGGTCGATATCTTCCAACTGGCTTAAATTGGTTTTGCGCTGGTGAGCATCTTTGGATTCACTGAGATTAACGGTTAAATCTTCCGCCACTTTATAGCGGCAGGCTAAAACCCAGCCGGCCTTCCGTTCCGAGTCACTGAGAAATTTCCCCATATCAAGGGCAGGATCGACCAGGGTGGGATCGACTTGAACTTTACATTTCCCGCACGTTCCTCTGCCTCCGCAGGTACTTTCCAAGGGCACCCCTGCCGCGATGGCCGCCTCCATAATGGTGCTGCCTTCCGATATATCAATTGTTCTCTTCCCTGGTAAAAACGTAACTTGGACCATCTTTCTTTCCTCCTTGTATGCTGCCCATGCCTCATCCAGTGCAGATGATTAAGCTTCCGACTCTATTGTAACACTATTCTTACAATAAGGAAAAAACTTCTTGGATCAAGAGCTCCCCTTCTCTATTCCCCCGTTTCTTTTGTGCGGAATTGCCGTACCAAATCATCAAGAGAAACCGCTAAGGCACTGATTTCTTCAGCACTTGCTGCAACCGTCTCTGTTGAAGCGGCTTGCTCTTCCGCTGCCGCGGCAACTTGTTGGCTGTTTGACGTTGTATTTTCGGTGATCGTCGCTACCTTATCAATCAAACTAATGACTTGATCGGAAGTAGCAACCTCCTCCCTTGTAAGCTCAACGATCTCTTTAATATTGCCAACCGTTTCCTCCACTACTTTGATGATTTGCGCAAAGGTGTGATCCGTTTCTCTGACCACTTCGACACCTTTCTCAACAGCTTCTTTTTCTTGCTGCATCGATTTGACCGCCTTCTCGGTTTGTTTAATCATCTCCGTGACCAGGGTGGATATTTCCGTGGAGCCAAGATTGGATTGCTCGGCTAAATTGCGCACTTCGTCAGCAACAACGGCAAACCCTCTGCCATGTTCGCCGGCTCTGGCAGCTTCAATCGCCGCATTCAACGCCAATAAATTGGTTTGAGTCGCAATGGCGTTGATCGTCGTAATAATTTCACCCACTTTTGTGGACAATTGATTTAATTCCTGGAGGACAGTCATGGTATCTTGTGATTTTATATTGATCATTTCGATAGCTTCCACTGTATTATTAACCTTAATTCGGCCTTCCTGAGCGGCTTGCTTGGTATTTTCCGAGCTTTGGTTAATTTTTAACGCACGGTTTTGAGCCAGCTGAACCATACTGGACAATTCCACTAAAGTTTGCGAAGCATCCAACACCGCATGATTCTGCTCCTCCGCCTCCCTGGCCACCTCTTGGATGCTGGCTGAGATTTCCTGACTACTGGAGCTTACCTGCTCCGAAGAGGCTGCCAGCTCTTCAGAGGATGCGGCAAGATCTTGGGCGCCTCTTCGCACATGCTTAACAATCGTTGACTGGCTATTGATCATTTGGTTGAAGGATTCGCCCAAAGTTCTGATTTCATCCCTGGTATTGATTTCCGACTGAACGGTCAAATCCCCTTGGCCTGCCTTCTCCATAAGACTTTGCAGTTGCTTGATCGGCTTGACAATATTATTGGAGATGAGTACGGCAATGAGCAGCGCGATAGTTAAAGCACTGAGGATGAGTATGATGGTTTGTTTCCGGATCGATAAGGCCGCGGCCATATATTCATCATAATTAGCCGTCACAGCTACTACCCAGCTCTCTACAGGCTCAAAACAAGTATATTTATATACCCCTTCATAGGTATAGAATCCTTCCCCGGCCTCTCCCGCCTTCATGCGCTCGATCAGCTGTTTTAGCTCTCCGCTGGCTGTATCGGACAGATTTTCAGTCAGTATTTTTTCCTGAACAGGATGGCTTACCAGCAATCCGCTCCGATCCACCATATAAGCATATCCGTTTTCACCGATCTTGATCTTTGTCGCATGCTTGGCGATTTGATTGAAATTTATCGTGCCAATAAGCACCCCGACAATTTGATTATCGGCTTTAATCGGTTGGCCTACCGCGACTACAGTATTTCCCGTAACCATAGATATAATCACATCACTAAGTGAGACTGAGCCAAGCAAAGCCTTTTGTACATACTCACGCTGTGCATAGTCAGCCGTTGTACTAATACTGCTGTTATCTATTACTCCCCGACCTTGAGCATCTGTCAAAATCAGACTTTCAAACAGATCATTGTTTTCTTTCTGAAGGGTACTCAGATAGGTGAACACCCGGGAGCTTAGTTCCCCATTGTTTTGATCAAGAATAACTTCTGCCAAATTTTCATTGGTGGCCATTACATTTAAGATATTCCGGGCTGCTTTCATATCCCCTGAAATAGCTTCAGCTGTTTGTTTGGTAGTATCGCTTAGCTGCTGTTCTATCGTTTCTTGCAACGCATTGGCAGCCATAGTATAGGACATAACCCCCAAGACAACCACAGGAATAGAAATCAGTATTATGAAACTCGCTACTAATTTCTTTCTCAAGCCAAAATTCATTCTCCTCAACCTTTCCACTGGAACCTCTTTGTTTGCTTTACTTTACCTTAAGAGGTCTCCCTTACTTCTTACCGTGCTTCGTTACAACCAAAGTAGCTATCCCTAAATTGCATCTTTGTTTTTCCTTCTCCCCTCCTTAATTTTTATTTAATACTTATCCAAAAGGTAATATTATCCGATAATCTACTATAACCTGTTAATAATTGTTCTAACAAGTGTTTTTTTGTGCTTTTTATTTTTTTGTAATCATTCTCCCTGGCTCTTGAAAATTATACTATTCCTGATAAAATAGAATGGTATAATCACAGGAATTTCCGAGGAGGTGAGTAAGGATGCAAGCTGTTTTATGGCACGGATTTCTAATGGAATTCTTATATATTAACCGTGCTAAATTTGCCACTTTTGCTTTTAAGGGGATTATTATGCCCTTTTTCAGCAATTGAATAGCAAATCTAAAACGGCGAAAACATCTCTTACCCATTTCTATTTATATCTTATGTGGTAGTTATTGAGGAGTTGAAAGCTCCTCTTTTTTACTATCGTATCTTTTTGTAAGCTATGGGGGCAGTGTCTTTCCATAGCTTTTTTGTGTTTTCAGATCTTAAATGAATAATGGAGGTAAATCATGATTGCATGCAGTGTTAACAAAGTGACCAAAATGTACGGCGGCAACACTATTTTTTCGAATATATCCCTGGAGATCCAAGAAAATGAGCGGGTCGGTTTAGTCGGCCCTAATGGCAGCGGCAAAACCACCTTATTCAAACTGTTGGCCGGTAAAGAAGACCCTGATGCCGGGCAAGTCCATTGGAAGAAAGGTTCAAAAACCGGTTATCTTATGCAAATCCCGGACTTTGAAGATGGATTAACGGCCACAGATGTCCTGATGACCGCTTATCGTGAACTTTTAGAGATGGAAGAGACGATGAGGGAACTTGAAACAGCCATGTCTCTGGAACAAGAACAAACCAAACTGGACAAACTTATGGAAAGCTACGGCCTTCTCCTCAATCAATTCACACTCCAAGGTGGCTATGAAATCCAAGCCAACCTTGAAAAAATAGCCCAGGGACTCAACATCAGGGACTTGCTGCCCAGGTCGTTTGCTACTCTCAGCGGCGGAGAAAAAACGAAGGTCGGGTTGGCTCTTACTCTTCTTAAAAACCCGGATTTCTTATTATTGGACGAACCCACCAATCATCTCGACCTGTTTGCGGTCAAGTGGCTGGGCAGTTTCCTGAAAACTTACAACGGCACTGTCCTGGTTATCTCGCATGATCGTTTTTTTCTGGATGAAATCGTAACGAAGATCCTGGATTTAGCGGACGGTGAGCTGCACCACTACCATACCAATTACACAGGCTATGTGAAAGAAAAGGAAGAACGCCTTCTTAACGAATTCCATGCTTATGAGGAACAGCAAAAGCAGATCAAAAAAATGAAGGAAGCCATCAAACGTTTGCGGGAATGGGCCAGTCGGGCTTATCCCTCCGGCGAAGGACTCTACCGGCAAGCCAGGAATATCGAAAGAGCCCTGGAACGCATGGAAAAACTCAATCGTCCTCAGCTCAACCGCAGAAAAATGAATCTGGAGATGGAAGCTTCCGAACGAAGCGGCAAAGATGTGATTCTCCTTCAGGACGTAGCTAAAGGATTCGGCAAGCAGTCGCTTTTCACCCATGTCAATCTCCACCTTTCCTTTGGTCAGCGGGGGGCCATCGTCGGTGCAAATGGCACAGGAAAGTCTACTTTAATAAAATTGATCTTACAGGAGCTAAGCCCGGACGAAGGGAAAGTGCGTATCGGCAGCAATGTCAAAATCGGTTATCTATCCCAGCATGTTTTCTCCGACACGAAAGAAAAAACAGTGATCGAGCTTTTCCGTGAAGACATCCCCATGGCTGAAGGAGAAGCCAGAAATACTCTCGCCCGCTTCCTGTTTTACGGGCCTATGGTTTATAAGAAGGTGTCTCAGCTGAGCGGCGGGGAGCGGATGCGGCTCCGCCTGGCCCAGCTTATGTATCAGGATAATAATCTCCTGATCCTTGATGAACCCACCAATCATCTGGACATCGACTCCCTGCAAGTCCTGGAGGATGCCCTGGAAAACTATGACGGAACCTTGCTGGCTGTCTCTCATGACCGTTACTTTCTCAATAAGCTCTTTCATAAGGTGTATTGGATCGAAGCCGGAGCAGTGCACTGCTTTGAGGGAAACTTCAGCTATGCGGAAGAGAAGATGGGAACCACCACTCATCAAACTGAGAAGGTTCATAACGAGAAAATACAACCCAAGAGAGAGAAACCGACGTTCAAACAAGATGGGAGTGAATCCCTCCCGGCCAGGGATAAAATAACTCCGGACTATCGCCTCGAAAAACTGGAATCAGAACTCAAAGATTTGGAGGAACAGATATCATCCCTGGATCTTAAACTCCGGGAGATTGTGGATCTAGCCCAATTACAACAGGTCTATGCTGAGAAGGAAGGATTGGAAAAGCGCTGGCATGAGATCTTTGAGCTGTTGGAGTAGCCCCTGACACCACCGGCGGCCATGTGCACATTGATAAAGGTGCGGAAAATTTTCCGCACCTTTGGTTGGCCTGACTATTCCTGCCTATTTTTATTTTCAGGTTCAGCTGCATCCACAACCTCACCGGTGAGCTGTTTTACCAGCTTTTCCAGATCGATTCCTGACACGCTATTGAGCATTTCCGGGGCGGTAGCCATAAGAGTGGTGACATAGTTGCTTAACTTAGCTGCCCCTTGCCCCGTTCCGGTATCAACAACCGTCAATTTATCAATGGCTTTCAAGGGCTCGGCGATCTTGCCGGCTAACTCGGGCAGCATCTTGACGATAATGTCCAGAACGGCAGCCTGACCATATTTTTCAAAGGCTTCGGCCAGTTTTTCCTTAGCCTCGGCTTCAGCTAATCCCTTCAAACGGACTACTTCCGCTTCAGCCGTTCCTTTCGCCCTTTCAGCCTCGGCTATAGCCAGACCATCCAGGCGCTTCTGCTCGGCATTAGCCTTGGCTTCCGCCTCAATCTTGTATTTTAGGGCATCGGCTTCCCGCATTCTTTTGGCTTTATCCGCTTCCGCAGCCTGTTCCACTGCATACCTATCGGCATCGGCCTTTTTCTTCACTTCAGCATCATATTGCTTCTCGCGGCGCAGTATTTCTTTTTCCTGAATTTCGATTTCTTTTTCTTTCTGGACCAAAGTAACCTTCATCTGCTCTTCTGTGACCTGTTGCTGGGAACGGGCTTCCTGAATATGATAGGCTTGGTCAGCCTCAGCCATAGCCGTATCCTGTTCCTTTTTGAAGGAAGCGACTTTGAGTTCCTTTTCCTTGGTTGCTTCAGCGATGCTGGTATCTCTCAACAGCTCCGCTTTCTGACCTTCTTCGGCGGCTTTCGCTTTCTGAATCCGGGCATCACGCACTGCTTCCGCTTCCGCAACTTCGGCATCCCTCTTGACGATAGCGATCCTCGGTTTACCTAAGGCTTCAAGGTAACCGTTTTTGTCGCGGATATCTTTGATGGTAAAGGAGACGATTTGCAAACCCATTTTCCGTAAATCCTTGGCAGCAGACCCCTGGACCTCCTGAGCGAACTTATCTCGGTTACGGTAGACTTCTTCAACAGTCATCATCCCCAAAATCGCCCGCAGATGTCCTTCCAAAACTTCCTGGGCTTCCTGACTCAAAGCCTGAGCAGGCTTGCTGAGAAATTGCTCCGCTGCCGTAGCCACATCTTCCACAGAACCGCCGATTTTGATAATCGCCACCCCATCCGCCATCACCGGAACCCCCTGCTCCGTGTACACCTCCGGAGTGGTAACGTCAAGCTTATGGGAAAGCAGGGAGATAAATTTTGCTTGCTGGAAAACCGGCAGAATAAAGGCCCCGCCGCCGCGGACGATTTTAATCTTGCGGCCTGATTCGTCGGTATAAACATTTTTAGTGCCCAGGTAAGAACCGGTAACGATCATGGCTTGATCAGGACCTACCGTCTTATACCTGGCCCAAAAGGCCAACCCGAGCACAATGATGACTCCCAGCACAATCATAGGTATCGCTAAAAAATCCAACATTACATTTCCTCCTTATCATAAGGGAATACATAAAGTATTCCGTCTTTTGTTTCCCCAACCACAACTCTCGTTCCGGCAGGTATGTCCGCCTGATCAAGAGTGGCCGCGATCTGGTTGGTATTGCCCGCCCCAACCTTAAGAATCACTTCTCCATAACCTCCCACCGGGATAGGAACACTTACTTCACCAATTTTTCCTACAAGATCCTTCATGGAAAAACCTATGGAATTCTCACTGTTTTTCATAGGCTTCACATAAGCAAAATAGACCACAATCGAGAGGGCAATGGCAATCATCAGAGACAGCAGGGCTACGGGAATAGGCTCCATAACCGTATAGCGGCTCAACATTACCCCGGCCCCGCCAAAGGTCGTGATTCCTCCCACCAAAACCATCGGCTGGAGAAAATCCAAATGTTCGAAAGAGAGGATGTCGAATAAACCGTCAAAGATATCCCCTAATACATCACCAAAGATGATGCTCACCAGAGCGAAAAGCACTCCGCCGATTAAGCACATCCAGTATGCCTCCAGCATAACTATCCCCTCCCCGCGCTGTTTAACCTCCGGCCCTTACTCGTTTTTGGTCATAAGGCGTTCCTTTAAGGCTGCCAATTCTTTCTCGATTTCGGCATCCTTGCCCAGGGACTCCAATTCCTGATCAAGATCTTTTTCCTTTAAATCCCCAGCCACCTTGGCCTCGGCTTCCATACGCAGGACTTTGTCCGCCATTCTGTCAAAGTTCCTCCGGGTGCTGTCCTTACCCAATCCGCTCACGGCCCCATAGATTTCTTGCTGGGCTTTAGCCGCTTGGGCCCTGGCTACCAGGGTATCCCGCTTAACCCGCAATTTTTCGTATTCATTTTTCATCTCTTTTAACTCAGAGCGAAGCTGTTCCGCCATGGCACTGCTGTTTTCGTGTTGCCGACGGAATTCCTCGGTTTTGGCCTTATTGATTTTTTTGTCCTCAAGAGCTCGGCGGGCCAGGTCTTCACGGTTATTTGCCAAGGCCTCCATAGCCTGAGCTTCCCGTTTTTCAACCAGAGCCACCGCATCATCCAGCTGGGCTTTGAATTTCCAGGCCACTGCCAATTGCTTGGCTACAGCCACTTCCGCCTCAGCAATATCCTCTTCCATATCCCGCAGATATTGATCCAACATTTTTTCCGGGTCTTCTGCCTTATCCAGCAAACTGTTAAGATTGGCCCTGATGTTGTCACTCACCCTTTTGAATAAACTCATAACGCTCACTCCCTTTAGATTATTCCTAATCGACGCCGCCCTATGAGGGCTCTCATCAACTGACTAAGAAACCATCTGCACAATCGAGCCTTGACCGCGACCACTAAGCAGCACTATTTAAGTAGTACTACTACTATATTTCGTCATCATTATGATATATTCCTTTCCAGTATAAGAATCTTGTGGAAATCTAGTAAATATTATGTTTCCCCACTTTCACGTCCCAATTCTTTCCCTTTAGAACAAATTGAGATTCCCAGTACGCAGAGCATGCTTTTCGGCAAGGATCACCAAACGGCTGCTTAAAAGACAAAGCACCGCCAGCACTGCCAATAACCCCCCTAAGGAGGGAAGAATCTGAGTAAAGCCATATCCTTCGATGACCAGGTTTCTCAGAATCTCCAATACATAGGTAAGGGGAAATACCAAGGCGATCAGTTTTCCCCAGTAAGGCAGGGCGGCGACGGGAATACGCACTCCGGAAAAAATCAGCATGGGTTCATCCAGGATAGTGTAGAGAAAACCCGAGTCCCTGGAAAATAAGAAAATTACATTTAAAAATCCACCCCAAATCACAGCTGAAACCGCCAGAATCAGCAACCCTAAAGGAACGCTCCACCAACCGGCTAGATGAACGCCGCCGACCAACATATCCGCTAACTGCTGGGTACAGTAGGGATGATAAAACACCTGCCTGAGAATCTTCATCCGGCTCTCATCCGACATGGCGTTCATGATACCCAGCAGATCCCTGGGAACAGCGTCATAGCGTTCCGCACCGGGAACGGTTACCGCGTACCCCACAGTAACTGTAGATTCATTGGTCCCCAATAAAAGATGGGGGGCTATGAACGCGGACGGTCGAACTATAATCCTGGCAATGTCCTGATAGGAAAACCGCCAGGTTTGGGCTTTATAGAAAAGAATTTCCTGTTCGTCAAGAACAAAACGCGGATGAATGGATTCCATGACCGCCAGAGGCTCTTTACGAAGCCTTTCCTGGAAGGTATGCACAGAAGAAATCAACCAAGGCTCGATCCGGCGCAGCTCTTTGGAAAAATGCTCCTGGTAATAGGTGAGGAGCAGCTCTGCAAATTATCGGCGCCAAGTGGCCGGCTTGAGTAAAAGAGGCCGTTCCTTCCGCCATTGTTCCTTATCCACTTCCTTACCCTGCAACCACAGATCGACCTGGTCCAGCGGCATGGCTTGCCCCAGCAAGCAGTAGACAAACTGTCTCTCCTCAACTGCCAAAAGCTTTTCGATTCCTTCTTCTACTGAGGATTCCTGAAAACCACCCAGATCATGGAGATCATAAAGGTTCAGCCAATCGTTGGAAATCTGCCCCAATTCGACTAGTTGCCTTTTCAGAGCAGGGGAAAGTAAGGCCTCTGTTTCCCGTGCCCAATTCAGTCTCCCCAAATGGTGTTCCGGATCCTGTAAAACATGAAGGCTGACCACCATTTCTAAAAACGGCGAGTATTCGATCAGCACATGTTTTTGCAGCCAATTGCCGAGCAGTGCGCTCCCCTCCATTTGATTAGCCATTCGGCTAATCCTTGATTGGATTTAGGTAAATTGCCTAAATTATAGAGATATGTCTATCGGATGTCAAGATCTTTTAGCCTTAAAATTTTCCCATTTCCACATCCCAAAATTACAAATATAGGAAGTTTCTTGCAGACAAGTGTAACCCCCTCTCCCAGGGGAGCATAGAGTATAGAGACGGGCCCCTTCAGGGCCGGTCAACATCAAACTAAGGGGGGAATAATCATGACAGTCGTTTCTATTCCTTTAGCTACGGAAATGATCGTCCGGTATCAGACCGGAATGGTCAACGGCTCGCCGGTTATCCGGCAAAAGAGCATTACCGGGCTTAAGGCAGAGGTAACTGACGCCGACCTTTATGAAGTGGCGGTCGCACTGTTTGATTTGTTAGACTATCCCTTAATATCCGTAACCCGGAATAACCGCTATGATCTCATCGAGGAGTAAACTATGAACTATTTTGTTCAAAGGAGGTCCGAATATGGCTGAGAACAGTCAAAAGAAGATCCTACGCTTGACTTTCGCGACGACTCTGGGGAGCACCTTTAGTCTTACTTTGCCCGCCCCCAAAGAAGAGTTAACCGCTTTGGAAGCGGAAGCCGCCATGAACCTTATTCTTGCTAAGAATATGTTCATGACAACCGGGGGCGAGCTGGGTGGTATCCGCGACATCAAAGTGGTGGATACCACTACTGCAGATTTATATGATCCGCCCCAGTATTAATCCTTTTACTCTTTAGCGGCCATTCAGGCCGCTCTTCTGACCGGGTCCGGCCCTGCCGCCGGAATCTTATGGAGCTTTTCTACTGGAAAAGCTGAATAATAAGTAAAGGGGCAGATTGTATGGATCTGGAACTAAGCAGCCGTACGCCTCAAATCATTGCGGCTGAAATCAACAGTATCAAAGAACAAACCGGAAAAATCCTTCTTCAGAGTGCCGTTGAGATTGGACGCCGCCTCACGGAGGCCAAGGCCATGGTCGATCATGGCGAATGGCAGAAATGGCTGGAAAGCTCGGTGAGTTACTCCCAAAGCACAGCCAATAAACTGATGCGCGTCTTCGCGGAGTACGGGTCCAAGCTGACCGCCGGCCATCAGGGCGGCGCAAATTCGGAATCGATTACGAGTTTAAGCTACACCCAGGCGGTTATCCTCCTGGGGGTTCCCGAGGAGGAGCGTGAGTCCTTCATCGTCGAGAACGATGTGGCCAGCCTGTCTACCCGCGAGCTTCAGCAGGTAGTCCAAGAAAGAGAGCCGGCTCCCAACGACACCATTACTCAATTAACCGCCGAGCGCGACGACCTGAGAAAACAGGCCTCCAGCCTGAAGGCGGCGGGCAGGACGAACGAAGCCACCATCAAGACCCTGCAGGAGCAGCTGGAAGCAGCTAAGAAAGGCGACGCATCCGCCGGCAAAATCGCCGCCCTGGAGAAAGAACTTAAAACTGCCCGGGCTAAGGTTTCCGCCAACAAAATTATTTTTCATTTTGACAGCCTGGCCAAATCCTTCAACGAATTGCTGAAGGAACTGGCGAAATTAGCCCCGGCGGACCCGGAAACCCACCAAAAATACAAAGGCGAGATCAATGAATTTATCGGGAAAATGAGAGAAATGCTGTAGTGCGTTCAGGCCCGAGGATAACTTTGACGGCCGTCTCAACCGGGGCTGCCGTCCCGGTCTTTCTTCTCTTCAGACTCCAATTCTTCAAGCCGTAAGAGAAATTTTTTCCATTCCTCATCCACATCGGGAACTTTGATGAGGGATAATTCCTTTTCAATCTCCCTTTTGATAGCCTCATCCAATTGCCGATCGTCCATACTTCTCCATTTCATGCTTTTACCTCCTTCTCTGGCCTGCTGGTGTTTAACGGCCGGCCGAATTTACTCCCCTACTATTTAGAGGGTTTATCTCGTGAAAAGGTTACAGAATTAGCCATTAAACTTTTTTATAGCACAACGAATATGTCCTATTTTCAAGCTGTAAGAACACCAATGATATCACTCGATTTGTCCTGTCCACATGAAAATATGAATGTGCAATCTCCCAAAAATTATTAATCTTATATAGAGTTTCGCATTTTTTTTGTGTTGCAAGAAATCATTTAGATTGTCTATATAAAGTAGAAAAAGGAGGCTTTGAAAATAAACTCCTCTTTCGATGAAGGAAAACCGCCGGTTTTGCTGATGATTCATAGTGTGATGAAAAATATTCCGGAGGACGAGAGAGTGAAAAAGATACTATCTATAGGCTTGATACTGGTACTCACCCTGACCCTGAACACTGCCTGCAGCCCAACGCCCAAGCCGAGCACAGTAAATTCTTCAGAGACACCGCCGGAATCCCTTCCCGGATTATCCCGTTCTCTGGGGGATCTGCTTCAGGAGCAGCCGGCACTGGAATCTATCATTTACCAACGGGGCTGGGATAAGCTCTGGTTATGCGTGGGGATAAACAATGATGCTTCCGATAAGTTACGAACTCTTGGCAGTTATGGACTGATATCCGATATTGAGCAGATACTGTGGATGGTATCCCGCAGTGAATTCACCGATACTGAAAGTGAGAAAAAAAGTGCCGCAGAGCTTCCCGTCATTAAAGAAAGCGAGCTAAACCTTCCCCATGATGAAACGATGCTTTTTTATGATCATACCGGCAGTAAGCATAGTTGGATCAGGCTGAATTACAAGCCCTATATCCCCGGTCAGGGAATGAAGGCCTGGACCCATAAGGATCTTATTATCTATATTGATCCTGATTGTGAGGCCAATGCTTTTTTAGGCGTTCAGGACCCTCAAAATGATAACCTTTGGGAGATTCATGCCCTTCCTGGCTGCGGGCCCTGGCTGGCGAAAGAAATTGATATGCTTGCTTCTATGACAACCGCACTGTAAAAATTTGAGCCTAAAATCTTACCTATCTGCAAGCAATAAATCAAATCAATACCTTGCTTTCTCATAAGTTAAGACAACCAAGGCCCCTTTTTGCAACAAGAAAAAGCTGGTCTCTCCTTAATTTAAGGATAAACCAGCTAAGATCACATAAGATATCCTTTCACGCTACCCCCAGTACTCAAAATGACCATTACTATATTTAAGACTATAACCTTTTAGCGTCGTCGGGGGGACGCCCCCTGTAAGCTTCACTAAGTTCTCATCCAAATTAGCACTACCTTTAGTTGAATCCAAATTCAATCCCAGTTTTTTATAGGTAATAAATTTTACTATATACTCCCCGTCTTCTTTCTGAGTAACGGGCCCTATTTTAAAAATCAACTCCTGTTCAGGGTTTATCTGGCTTTGAATATAGGCCTCAGCTTTATTCACAATTTCCTGATCCTTTGGGTCATACTCATACAGCGGGAGTTCTATTCCCGATTTGGGAAAATTCACAAAAAAGCTGTCATAGATATCACATACGGCTGCCGTTTGATACAGCTTCCCCCGTGCATCCTGATATTTTTCTTTTGCTGTTTTCAGCTCTTCAACTCTTTGATTTAATTCGTTGGTTGTCCAGCTTAGTTGAGAAGCCAGCTCACTTTTTGTGTTAATCTGGATTGCCAAGGCGATTCCCAGACCTATGCTGAGCAGTAAAAGTACGACGACGATAGTTTTCTGTGAAATTTTCATTCCAAATCACCATGTTCCACTTTGAAATTTAAAAGCTAACCATTAATATATTTTTACAGCCGAATATTCAGATTGGGTTTCCAACAGTTTGTTGGAAGCGTCATATACCTTGACAGTAACACATACCCGATAAGTTCCCCTGGTAACATAGTAATCATTTATTGTTTCAACTCCAGGAACGCCCGGTCCAGATACACTCCAGTCTTTAATCTTAATCCAACTGTTTCCGGAAAGTTTCTGTAATTCAACATTTACAGTTATTGTATGAGAACTGCTGTAAGTCGAAGCCGCCCCAAAAGAGGTTGATCTTCCTGATGAGTCAATCGATAGACCTGGAACTATCGCGTAAATATATGTGTATAAAGGGGTTACAATACTTTGTTCCTTCAGGTTTTCACCTCTCATCGCATACACCGGTATGACGGAAAATGCCGTCATAAAAACAATAAGAAACATACAAACAACTTTTTTCATATAAATAAAACCTCCTTAGCTTTCTCGTAAATAGAGACAACCAAGGAAGGTTTTTGCAACAGATTTTTATTTTCTTTTATACTACTCTACTCTACAAATTTTACACTTCGAGCTATCCTTATCACTATATCTTCATCGATCTGAGAATAAATCCAAAACATACGGCCATCCATTTCCCAAACGATCGTAACTACAGAATTTTTAACGATGAGTCTTCCCTGATGCCCATTGATGTCGATGGCTTCAAATTTATCGGCATTCTCTGTATCCAGTGCGAGTTCACTTCCTTCTCTTAATTCCGAGTAGGAAATAATAGAATCCTGCTGGTCGCTGAACACAATTGTTTTTACAAAAGTTCCGTCGGAAACTTTGCTGACTTCATATCCTTCCGGTATATATGTCGGTACATAGGCCTTAGTCCAATTAACAACCGGTCCTTCCCTATTGGCACGATTATCCTCATCCCTTATTTGAAAAGAGGTATGATCCTGTTGAATATCTATAAAAAAGTTCAATACCTTGACTCTTAAGGCCTGCACACTCGCTACTGTAGTAAATAACAGTGCAATGACAATCAGCATGGCTAGAGCCGCTCTATTGGAAATGCCTATAATATGCTTCCTTCTGAGGGAGGCCTTCGCTTTCTTGAAGTAGGTATCCAGTCGGCGGTTAAATTTCTCGAGTGCTTCCTGGGATGGCAAAAACTCCGGTTCACTTTTTAAGCGTTCAATTTCTTCTAAATAACCCTTTCCCTCTTTTTCAGCAGCTTCATCCATAATCAATCTGAATAAGCTGTCTTCATAGTCCTCATAGAGCTTTTTGCGGGTTTGTTCCGGGCTCTTATTTGCCATCCTGATTCACCTCCTTGTCGATGAGCTTTTTGGCTTTGCGGCGGCTTCTGGTCAAATACTGCCGTACACTGGCGGGAGCTATACCTAAGATTTGCCCGAGCTGCTCATTATCCATTTCCAGGATATATTTAAAGTACAACAAATCTTTCTCTTTTTCAGGAAGCCTGGCTATGGCTTTACCCAGCTCTTCAATTCGTTCCTCGCGAATAACGCTCTCCTCAACTGCTTCATAGTCAGGAATCTTCTCAGCTAAATCTTCCCCTGCCCCATAAAATAAATATTTATTTTCCACATCTCTGTGTTTTATAAAATTAATCGCCACGCTTCTAGCAGTATAGACAACATAGGCAGCTGTTTTGCAACACTCTAAAGTTCGAATTAGAGAAATCTTTTCCATAAGCTTAATAAACGTATCATTGATCAGATCTTCCAGGCTTTCCTGATCATGAGTGATATCCATAATTTTCTTACGGACGAGACCGTAATAATCCTGATATAAATTCAATATAAAAGCTCTGTCGCTATCATCTGTTATACCGGTTAATAACATCAGCACCGTACATTCACTCCTCCTCTCAGAACAATAATAACACATATTCCTTTAAATAGGTGTTTATGGTAACTGCAGGGGTATTAGGGGGGAAGCAATGAGCATGGTTTCACTCTAGCTCTGTAGCTAAAAACAGCCAATCTAAAAAATTCAGCCTGGCATTTCTGCCCAGACATGGCTTTGAATTCATAATCAAAAATAATTTGTTGCAAAAACTCATGTCGGTTGTTTTATTATATAGAAATTAAAATTTGGGAGGTTGAGTAAAATGAAAAAAGCTGTCTATCTCTTTTTATTAGTTTTGATTACAGGAAGTCTGCTTTCAGGCTGCAACAAGAAAAGTACACCCAGCGCCAATGACGTCCCTCCTCCGGCAAGTGTTCCAGGGCTGGAGCAGGCGTTAAAGTTGCCGGATGAGGAACTGCTGGACAGATACTGCAGTGGCATAGACCTTTGTCTTGGGGACGATTTGCTTTTCGCCTACGCAAAGGATATTCCTTCTGAAACGCTTTTTACTTTTTTCTGTTATATGACCAGCAATCAATATGTATATGAGCGAAACTACCAGGACAAGAAATGGTATTCCAAAACTGACGATAAATATCATGTCCCGGTAGCTGATATCGAGGAGGTGTTAAACCGCTATTTTGACGGACATAACTTCGACCCAGCTCAAATCGACGGTTACCAGCCGCAAGCACAAGAGATTGTGGCCGGCGGCCTGAGTGGATTCGGCGGGGGCCGCTTTCCGAAATTAGTTGCAAAAGAACAGCAGGATAATGATACGTTGAAGCTGACAGTTGATTATTATGATGATCAATATAAAAATGTTTTCTATACCAAAGCCTATACTCTCCGCTTTACTGCGGAAGGTTATCAGTATTTGTCCATCAAAAAAGTGGTTTAAAAAGGATAATCTATAGATATTAATTCGTAAATATGGCAAAAAGAGCAATAGGCCTGAATGGCTTATCGCTCCTTTCCCCATTATAAAACTTCCTGTGCTGTTTCTAGCTTATGCTCATACTGGAGGAATCATCAGCTTTTTAAGCTTCTGAAATGCCGACAGCATATCTGATAATTCCTCAGCCGTTAATTTTGAGTAGTATTTATCATAAAACTTCTGATAAGAAGATTCCAGCTCTTTTTTGTAACGATGGCCTTGTTCCCCTAATCCAATCGAATACACCCGCTTATCATGAGCGTCCTTTTGTATTTGGCTACTATTTCCGCTTCAGCTTCCTGGGTTGTTCGAATAAGACCACATCATAATCCTTGTGTAATTCATCGGCTATGCTATTTGCTTCAATAAAATTGTCATCAAAGAATACGGCAACCTTCTCTTTTGCGCCAGGAATGATGAAATTTCTATCCTTCAGTATGCTGAAGATTCTCTCAAACCCAATGGAAAAGCCTACAGCCGGGACATTCTCTTTTAAGAACTTCCCAATAAGGTTATCATAGCGGCCGCCACCCGCAATTGAGCTATTGAATTCACTGCTTTCGATTTCAAAAACCGTTCCTGTATAATACCCTTGTCCTCTGACTAAAGACAAATCAAATTCTATAGCATAGTTATCCTCTGCCAAAAGCTCTACTTCCCTGATTATTTTTGCCAGATTATCAATATCTTCAAGGGCCGGAGTCATAATTCTTTCGAATCCATTGGCTTTATAAGTCTCTAAGATACTTCCTTGTATGAAGTCTCTTAAGCTAACGTCTTTAGGCAAAAAATCGCTGGCCCCTTTTACTGTTCCGCTCTTCATAATTATCAGCCCTTTTCCTAAAAAATAAAAAGCCATCCAGGTTGAAGCTATACCTGAATGGCTGAATACTTTAAATATATCCACGCATCACAGGCATAACCAAAAGCGATTATACCTATAATTGCAAAAGTCATAGGTGAGAAGTTTTGTAAATCATACTGCTTTTGCCGCACTATGTCAAGAAGCCGGCTGATTTAACATCTGGAATATATTTTAACAAAGTGCTATAATGCGCATAAATATGGCATGCTTTCCTATCTTCAACTAAGAGGTGAGGGCTTTGAAAGCAGTAAACAATCTTGCAAATTGCCTTTAGGGCGTAATGAACATTATCTATAGAGGATTTGGCTATAATGAACGCTTTATATTGCAGAAAGGAGCCGGTAAATGAGTAACATACCTACAATCAAATTGAAGTCCATTGTCATTGATTGCCCTGATATTCAAGCTTTAGCCGATTTTTACATCCGGATGCTTGGCTGGGAAAAGGATTATGTAGAAGAAGGAGAGTTTCTGGACATCCGCCCCCCTTTAGGCGGCCCTAAGATCGCCTTTCAAACCAATACGGACTACGTTCCGCCTGTCTGGCCGGAAGAACCCAATGCTCAGCAGCAGATGCTGCACATTGACTTTGCGGTACAAAGCAAGGAAGCTATGGAACGTGCTGTGAAACACGCCATTTCATGTGGCGCAACGAAAGCAGCTACCCAGTATAGCGACGAGTGGACGGTCATGTTTGACCCTGTGGGGCATCCCTTTTGTTTTGTCGTTTAGTGATAGTTTGCTTCCGCCTTATTTTCCGGTTCTTAACACAGGCATATCGCAGTTATGCAAAATTCCCTTGGACAAGGCAAAGCAAAGGAGACCGACAAGGAGTTCCCAGCCGGCGAGAACCCCCATTCCAATCAACACCCCAATCCCTTCGATCATACTGCCAAGGGCAATCGCGGCCGCCAAACCCGGTGCCATGATGATCATGACGGCGAACATGTAAAGCATGATCATCAGCCCGGCGCTGACGTCCGCACCCGTCCAGCGCATGGATAGATAATTGATGCCCAGCAGAAGGAAAGAAAACAAAGTATAAACCGCAATGGTCAGAACAATCAACACAATATTTTCACCCATGATCAAACCGCTGACGGAGAACAAAACCACACTTTCCTCCAGAACCTTAAAGGCAATCTCCAAATTGCTCCAGACGATTTTCCGAAAAGAACTATCGGGAATCAGGTAGATATAATGGGCATACAGCTCCTTCAACCCTCTCCCTGTCCCGATCATGAAAATTTGTATCCACATCAGAATCTGCAGGATAATCAATAGGCCGCCACCCGCATCGGAGGGCAGAAACAAAGATAAAATTGCCACACTCACAATCATAATAAGGGATGGTAATCCCCAAAGGCCAAACCGGTTGGCGCGGAAGGATTCACGCAGGTGTTTGTAAAAAATCGTGTTCGAACCAAGTCCGCTGATGCCCGTCCTGGCCACCTTTATTTTCTTAGCCGAAGCAGCTTCCGGGTTAATCTGCCCCTCGGATAGGCTGCGTTTTTTCTCAAAGGTGGTTTCGGTGGCCACCAGTACATCCTCATAATAATCGGGGTTGCTCAAAGCGATATAGAGAATCAGGAGTGCGCCGGTCAGCACCGTTATGCCCAGAAACAGCAGGCCCTTTGCCAGGTCGCCGGCAATCAGCGCAACAACACCCTCCGAGGCCCAGCCTGCTACCGGTGTCCAGGAAAACACCGGCGACCGCATGGTAGTTTCCAGCCCCATCATCGGGTTACCGGTGACCGTAAGCTGGCTGCCCAGCGTTGCTACAAGCGGCAGAAAGACTGCTACGGCGATGATTCTCACCGCCATTTTCCGCTTGGGCCTGCTGTTGGTCAGGGTGTAAATCAACAGAGATATAATCTGAAGCAGGCTGTTGGCCAGCATAAACCCAAGCAGGACAATGAGCACTGCGTCAAATCCGACCCCAAAGCCGAGCTTAAGGGAATTGCTTTGGAAGAGAATAAAAAATCCGGCGAGAAAGGACATTTTGGCCATTTTAACAATTCCGTACATCAAAATCAGGCGGGGGTTGACCGGAGAAACGAACAGCAAATTGACATCATTCATGTCAAAGATTGCATCACCGTTGGAAAGTCCTTTTTGAACCGCAATCACGACAAAAAGCAGAATGAGCAGAAAAAGAATCCCCTTTAACCAGATGATATCCTGGAAACTGTCCCCTTCCTGGGTGGTAAACAGCGAAAGAACAATGAGTCCCACAATCATGGCAATGAATATAATCCACATAATCAGCTTTGCCGGCTTGCGCAGTAACTCAAAAAAACTGTTTTTGGCGCTTTTCACCAACAGGAACACCAGGCTGTTCATTGTGCACCCCCTTGAAGCTTTCTTTCCGTGATCGCAAAATAGACATCTTCCAGGCTTCGGCCTGCTATCTCCCCACGGCGGACTACGCGCTCTATTTTGCCCTTGACCATAATATAGGTCACGTCCCAATTGTCTTCCATACTTTCAATCATATGGGTGCTCACAATCAGAGCGCAACCGCTGTCCCGAAGCTGGGCAATCAGGTTTTTCAGCTCACGAATGCCATGGGGATCAAGCCCAACCAGCGGTTCATCAAAAATAACGGTCTTGGGTTCCGGCAAAAGCGCACAGCAGACACTGACCTTTTGCTGCATTCCTTTGGAAAGCTCTTTGCCTAACTTCAGCTTCTTATCATCCAGTTCAAAGCGGCGGAGCAGTTCCTCCGCTCTTTCCTCCCAACTTTCCAGCCGATACGCCTTGGCAATGAATTCCAAGTGTTCGCTCACCGTCAGCATTGGGTAGAGTACAGGGAATTCCGGCACATACCCCAAGAGCCGCTTCGCTTCCACCGTATGATTTTCATGCCCTCCGATCGTGATGGAACCCTTATACCGCAGCAGCCCGCATACGGATTTTATTAATGTGGATTTCCCCGCGCCGTTGGGACCCAGAAGAACGGCAAGCTCCCCGGCCGACACCGAAAGATTGATGTTATCGTTAGCCTTTAACTTGCCATATTTTTTGGTCATATTATGTACGTCGATCAAGGCAATCTTCCTTCCCTGTTCAGGTAACCATAGCATAGCAGAAAAAAGCTCTTCCCTGCCTTTCATGATTCCAATAAAACAAGACGATTATGCACATCCCAACTTAATATCGATGCGCCAACGGCTGTGCTGCATAGGCTACTCCACCTGCCATTGAGGGCAAAACGGTATACTATAACCAATAATTGACTCTAAATGGGCTTATCTAAATTGAGTGTGCAAGAATTCCACTCATCTGAAAAAGCATCTATAAAAAATAAAAAAAGCTTGGTTTGTGCCAGACGCACAAACCAAGCTTCACTTATACTGCAGATTTTATCTAGGCGATTTGTGTGATAACCAGTTGAGCCGAAACAGGTACTGTACCCCCGGCGATAGGGGTAATGGTCAGCGCTGTTGCGTTGTCGGCAGGGTTTCGGACAGTGAGCACTGAATCAGTGACCGTTGTCGTCACATAGGCCATTCCCACTATTTGAGAAGTACCGGTTGCCCGCCCGACTGCCGTATATGCCAAGTCGTCCCCATCGAGAGTTAAAACCAACTGACCCGCCTCGCTCACACTTACCTGGAACAAAACCTGATAAGTGCCGATTGCAGACAAGTTAAATTCAGTATCACTCGTTCTGGTAATCGTTGTTCCGCTGGTAGGTCCATCTTGGGGAAAGCTTACGTCAGTACCGGGAGCAACTGTTGCCGCATTATCAGGTGGCATCAGGGCAAAAAAGTCTGCAAAGTTTGATGCTGCCGGTAAAGTGGTATTGTCAAGTTCTGCCGGCAAGACTCGATGGGCTGCCACTAAATTGCCTACCTCATCCTTCCCCCAGGCCGATATGACTACTTTCGGTGAGCTGGTGGAAAATTGAAATTCAAAAGCATCAAAATCGGCAAAATATATTTTTTCCACCGCTTCACCGGGCAACAGATTAATGGACTCTAATACATAGAGTACTTTTGCTGCACCCAAAACGAAGCTGCCTTCAGTCGTCACCGATTCTGTTGTGGTCCCATCATTTGTAATCCTTACTACCAAGGTAACGGTTGGTCTGACCCCGAATACAGCAGTATTTTCAATCAAACCGGTTGTTAATTCAGCCATTAGTTTATCCCTCCACATCGTTTAGCACCAAGTGCATGTCATAATCAAACAGTTTCGCCAAAATACTGTCCTCAATACAATATATGGAATTTATTGATACAAGTTAATTAATATGGAGCAATTTAAAAATATTTTTATACTGAGGAAGGTGAGCGTCATGAATTCATACTGCTTGATGTATATAGAAGAAAAATACAGCCAGCCACCATCATGAGCTTCCTCCGCGTCCAAGAATTCAGCCCTTAAAGGGATACTCAAATTACAACATATTTACTGGCTTGTTAGGGTATAACATATTATAGTTATAATTATAATAAAGACTTGATAAATACTTCCAAAAAATAAAGGAGGTGATGCCCGATGGCAAACATTAAAAGCATACCCAATAGATTGATAAATGAAAAGTCTCCTTATCTTCTTCAACACGCTTACAATCCAGTTGATTGGTATTCCTGGAGTGAAGAAGCTTTTGCCAAAGCAAAAGCCGAAGATAAGCCGATCTTCTTATCTATTGGGTACTCGTAGCTGGGTACTGTAAGCGACTTGTCATTGGTGTCATGTCATGGAACGGGAATCCTTTGAAGACCAGGAAGTTGCCCAGCTCATTAACCGTTACTTCGTGCCTATTAAAGTGGATCGGGAAGAACGTCCTGATGTCGACCATATCTATATGGAATTCTGCCAGGCTCTCACCGGCTCAGGGGGATGGCCTTTGACCCTGTTTCTGACTCCCGATGAGCGGAAGCCTTTCTATGCCGGGACCTATTTCCCCAAAGAAAGCCGCTACGGAAGACCGGGAATTCTCGGCCTTTTGTCCCAGCTGGGAGAGCTTTGGGCAAAAGATCAGCCCAAGATTCGCGGCTCGGCTGAAGCCATCTATAAGGCCGTTACTTCCCGTGAAGAACCCTTGGCGAGTTCACTGACTCCTGCCCAGCAGGACGATTTTATTCCTTGGGCTAAAGAGATTCTGGACACAGCCTTTCAAACCTTGCAAAAATCCTTTGATCGTCAATACGGAGGGTTTGGACGAGCGCCCAAATTTCCCACTCCCCATCATTTAACCTTTCTTCTTCGTTACGCCCATGACCATGGTGATGATCCGGAGGCCCAGCAGGCTGCTCTTATGGTCCGAACCACCCTGGAACGCATGGGGCAGGGCGGTATCTTTGATCATGTGGGCTTTGGCTTTGCCCGTTACAGCACGGACCGTCATTGGCTTGTTCCTCATTTCGAAAAAATGCTCTATGACAATGGCTTATTAGCCATCGCCTATCTTGAAAACTATCAAGCTCAGCATGACCCTCATGATGAGCAAAAGGCCCGGGAGATCTTCGCTTATGTCCTCCGGGATATGACCGCTGCGGAAGGAGGCTTTTATTCTGCAGAGGATGCGGACTCCGAAGGAGTGGAAGGAAAATTCTATGTCTGGACTCCCCGGGAAATTCACGGGATTCTTGGTAATGAAGAAGGCCGGCTCTACTGCCAAGCCTACGGAATCACCCTGGGAGGCAATTTCGAAGGAAAAAACATCCCCAATCTTCTGGATACGGATTGGAAAGCTCTGGACTCAGAAGGGCAGCACTCTCTCGAAGTCCTCAAAGGACGCCTTGAGGAATCCCGGAAAAAGCTTTTTGCTGTCCGCAAGGAACGGATTCCTCCCCACAAGGATGACAAGATCCTCACCTCCTGGAATGGATTAATGATCGCTGCCTTAGCCAAAGGCGCTCAAATCCTTGGCGAGCCCGCCTATGGCGAAGCAGCAGAGCAAGCCGTTTGTTTTATCCGGAAAAACCTCTATGCCGACCAACGCCTGTTAGCCCGCTACCGTAATGGGGATTCCGCCCATTTAGGCTACCTGGATGATTATGCCTTTTTAATCTGGGGCCTTATTGAACTCTATCAGGCTTCCGGAAAAAAGGAGTACCTGGAATTCGCTCTCAAGCTGCAAAGAGAACAGGATGAACTTTTCTGGGATGGGGCAAAGTCCGGGTACTTCTTAACAGGCCGGGATGCTGAGGAACTGCTGATCCGCCCTAAAGAAATCTATGATGGAGCAACTCCCTCCGGCAATTCTATCTCTGCCCTGAACCTGATTCGGCTTGCCCGGTTTACCGGAGATGGAGATCTGGAAGAGAGAGCCTATGAACAGATAAATGCCTTTAAAGCCACTCTTTCTACTTATCCTTCAGGGTATAGCGCTTTTCTACAAGCCATCCAGTTTGCTCTCCAGGAAAGCAGGGAGATTATCCTGGCCGGCTCTCTGCAGCATCCTGAGCTAGGGAACATGAAGACCATGATTTTTAAAGAGTTCCGTCCCTATACCACTCTTCTCTATGAGGAGGGTACCCTTTCTGAACTGATTCCTTGGTTAAAAGACTATCCCCTGGACTCTGAGAAGGTGACCGCTTACCTATGTCAGAATTACGCTTGCCATAAACCCGTTCATAACGCTGAAAAGCTGTCTGCCTTACTGACCTAACCCACGCAAAAAGAAGCAAAGCCGGGCATCAATCCGGTTTTGCTTCTTTGCTTTATCCTTAATTTTTAATTTTCATTTGTTCTCTATGCCGACGATCATCAAGGAAGGATGTTCCGCCAGGTTATAATCAATGGGAGCAATGAGGCGAATCTCTCCTTCATGGGTCATTCGGACATAAGGCCGGGTCGGAAAAGTGGAATTTTGCTTTACCACATTACCGCGAAGTCCGTTGGTGAGACGGACTCCTGTACCTGTAGGATAGGGCGTAATGCATTTGGAAAAGGTGTTCTGCACTACTTTAGGTTCAAAAAGGGTATCCGAATTGGCGATAACATATTCATAGGCCTCATACGGCTGCAGAGCATTCCGATAGACCCTTTTGCTGGTTAAAGCCTCATAAACATCGGCAACAGCAGCCAACCGGCCATATTCGTGAATCTGGTTCCCTTTTAATCCCCTCGGATAACCGCTGCCATCCCAACGCTCTTGGTGCTGAAGAGCGATGTGAGCAGACAGTAAGTTAATATCATGGTTTTTCCGGAGGATTTCAAATCCATATTCAGCATGTTTTTTGATCTCTGCGAATTCTTCAGAAGTAAGGGGTCCCCTCTTATTAAGTATCTCCGACGGGACCTTTATCTTGCCGACATCATGCATGAGCACACCCATACCAAGCTCCAGCAGTTTTCCATTATGCCAGCCCATAGATATCCCCATAATTAAAGCGATAATGGTGGTATTCACCGAATGATGAAAAGTATAATCATCATATCCCTGAATCTCCATAACGTTTCCCAGCATGTCCTTACTGTAAAGAAGATCAGCGATGATGTTTTGCACTGCCCTTTTAACCTCACCCAGATTAACGGTGTGAGGTTGTAATTCATTGAGATTTTTGCTCAGATTTTCCAAAGATGCGTAAGCTGTTTCACGTGTTTTTAAGGATACTGCAGAGTAGATCTCCACATCCTGAAAGGTATCATCCTCAATAAACATGGTATCAAACCCTAAACGGGATAATTTATCTATATAATTACGAGTGAGCATTACTCCTGCCTGCAATAGGACCTTTCCGTTAGGACTAACCAGAGGCCGAGCCAGCACTTCTCCTTCGCCCACATATGCAATATTTACTAAACGCATACAACACTCCTGTTCTTAATTTACAAATATGTACTTTTTATCTCATTTAAACAAAACGTATATACAATTTCGCCAAAATTATTCTTTATCCTCTTCTGTTTTTTCTGCTCCAAAATATTTTCCCTTTGGTCCTATAAGGCCTTAAACGGGCCTATTTCCCTTAAATTTATTATACTTGCGCTTCTGAGAAAAATGAACAACCAATTATTAAGATTAATAAAAATTTTATATTTATAATAATTAAAATTAAATCCTTTACCGAAATAAATCCTCTAAATTTCCCAAAATTCAAGATCTTTACGGTTAGCACCGCCGAACTTATCTATATTTGAGTAAAAGCAAAGAACAAACACCGAATGGTATCTGTTCTTTGCTTTTCACTGTATTTTATTGCAGCAAAACTCATTTCGCATGGTTTTCTATTGTTTTATTTCGGCTAATGTTTTCTGAAAAATGAAAACTGGACGAATAAGCCTGCTTCGCCGCTTCTTCATGATAGGTTCCGTAAGATGGGCTTCCACATAATCCACGGCTCTCTGTATACCTGTGATCCAATCCATCGTTTCGCTCCTTTCCGTATGAGCCATATGGTAGAGGAAATTTCGCTATGCTTCATGACATTCCGTGCGGTTCGATGTAAACCCCTGGAAAAAAAGCAGGGAAAAACCCTGCTTTAAAAAAACAAACCCGCATCCAATGCGGGTTTTAATGACATATGGTGCGGACGAGAGGACTTGAACCTCCATGAGCGTACACTCACTAGTACCTGAAACTAGCGCTGACTGTTTTTTGGACAAAAACAAGCCTATACTATCCGTTTTATTATGATTATTGCTTATATTTCTGTTGTTTATCAACCTATAGGCTGTATATTGGCTGTAAGTTTCCGATTTAAAAACCCCTCGGTCGCATCGGATTGACTGAGGGGTTTTTCAGCATTTTAAGGTTTTTGAGCCTTTTCTCTACTATATATTTAGACTATTCATGTTGTACATCGTATTATCCGTGCGATTAAGTCCCCATTACTATCGACTTCAAAAATGCGATCGGTATTTAATTTTGAAGCTTCAGCTAATAACGCTAAATAATACGCGAATTGAGGGTTCTTATTATGGCGATCATTCACAATTATTTCTCCTGAAATATGGATTCCGACAGTATTCATTGGGAGAGTTTGAAGGGAAAGCTTATGCAGCGGGAACTTATACGGGATTTCACCATGTTGTAATAACGGGGACTGGGTCATGCTTTAACTCATCTCCAATCTTCTTAAGCAAGTTTATTATTTTAAGGGTTGTTCCCTCAAAATGCCCTATTCTTTCTTAAGATCATCCATACCTATTTTTAGCTTTTCGGCGATAATGGCAGCAGTCTTAGCTCCTGGAACCGCCTCACCTCTTTCGATTCTGCTTATATATCCCTTGCTGAGCCCTGTCTCCTGCGCTAAGTCCGCCTGCCTCATTTTTCTTAGTTTCCTATATCTCGCCACGTTCCGTCCAAAGCCCATGCTGTCATGTCCTATCTATATGTTATATCTTTTACAGCGTCGAAATAAGGTGATTTTCGCCGTACTCCGGTAACCATTCTGCGACAAAAACCGACCGATCATATATTTTATGTATGTACGTACATTGAATAGTTTGATAGATCTGTGTCATCTTTAAATGTGGTAAATTTTCCTACTTAAGGTGATGCAAATGAATCAAGTTAGAAAAGCTAGAAAAGCATTGGGAATAACCCAAGAAGAATTATCTTTTCGTTCAGGGGTCCCTCAACCTGAGATAAGCAGAATTGAAAGAGGAATTAAAAAGAAAATCGAGTTGGAGACTGGATTGAGCCTCTCACGTGCCCTTGGTGTACCGGCCGAAGAACTTTTTCCTGATTACGGTCTGAATAAGAGGATTTTATAGAGTCGATATGGAATATATTTCCTTGGTGATGCATATGAATAGAGTTCGGGAGGCCCGTGAAGAAAAAGGGCTGACTCAAAAAGAGCTTTCGAAACTTGCAAATGTCAGGCAAGCACAAATAAGCCTGATTGAAAATGGTTTAAAGCCAAATATCTCAGTCCCGGTTGCTCAACGTTTAGCAAAAGCTTTAGACAAAACAATGGACTATCTATTCCCCTACTAAGGGGAATTTTTTTATTACAAAATATTCGCGTTTAAGAATATTATCCACGAACACGAATATGAATTACAACAAGTAAATTGTTCCACATTTGAGGCACACGAAAGGGGCTGATAAATTGGCAAAAGAACAATGGCTAAAGGCCAGACTACGCGAGCGAGACTGGGACATCATGGCCGAGTTGGATCGCCGGCAGTTGTCCTATGGCGAGATGGCCGACATTATCCGTGACGGAGTAAGACGGGTACTGTTCGACCGGGATGATCCCCGGCGAGTCGACCGGCTTGTACAGGAGTTAAGGAGGGAGGTCCGTGGCTCACTCAATCATCCAAGTTGATATTTTAGGCTTAATTGCAAAAGCAATCTACTGGGGCCTCAAGCAAATCCACCGAAACGACCAATCTTACAAGGTCAATGAGGTTATAAAAGCATTACGGCTGCAGAACAAGGATGAGCTAAGACCGCTCCTCAAGGCCAAAAAGAAAACCGAATCCGGATGGGACTTAGTCTATATCCTCCCTCCCGGGGTCGCGAGAAAAGACTTCGAAAAAGAGCGCGTCTACTTCGAGACATTTTCTAATTCCATCGTGGAATTTGAGTGCAAAGGCCGCCGGCTCACGATGCACATCTATTCCACCGGGTATCCCAACATCATTAAATTCAACTTCGAACCCAGCGCATACAGCGACATGCTGGCCCCGCTCCCCATCGGTGTGACTCCTTCCGGGAAACTCATTGTCGAGGACATGTATAAGCTCCCCCACGCCATGTGCGGAGGCATGACAAACTACGGCAAAACATCCTGGCTAATCGGAGTTATGACCGCTCTTCTGCTCTCCGGGGTCAAAGTGTCTGTGATTGACCGCAAAGGCTTAGACTTCCCACGCTTTGCTCCCTGGGTCAATCTCGCGCTCACCGAGACGGAAACTGAGAATCTATTAGACGCTCATATCCAGGAAATGAGACGGCGAACCAAGATCCTCAAAGCCCATAGCTGTCAAAATTATCAGGAGTACCGCGAAAAACACAATGACCTCCCCTATCTCGTACTAATCGTTGATGAACTCACCCAAATCAAGTCCAAGGCAGCTCAGGAGGCCATTGACGACTTAGCCCATCTCGCAAGGGCCAGTGGCATCTCTCTTATTCTCGCTACCCAAAAGCCTTCAGGTAAGGTCTGGGACGGATTTACGGACACCCGCTCCATGCTGGCCGGCGCACTGTGCTTTTACGTCCGGGACGTGATGGATAGTCAGATTGTCCTCGGCATGGGCAACACCCGGGGCGCGGAGCTGCCAAAAATCCAGGGGCGGGCAATCTGGAACAACGACACTGACCAGATGGTCCAGACGATGTATCTGTCAGCGCGGGAAGCCCACTCGATACTGGACGCCAAGGTTCCCAAGGAGGTGTATGCGTTTGAATCACGTGATGAAAGGGTCAAAACGTGATGCGGAGATTTTAGAAAGCATCGAATTATGCGGAGCTATGGACACCCAGCAAATAGCCGCTCTCCATTTCCGGTTTAAGTCTGGTTTGCGAAAATGCCAGGAACGCCTCCAATCCCTCCATGAGCGTAAGCTCATCAAGCGGGCCCGACTATCAATGGACTCGCCCTATGTCTATTTTTACACGCGGCCGGCGCTGCCCCGTCACACGCTTGCCATCTCATGGATTTATGTGTGGCTGGCCAAGCAAAAAAGGATCCAGTCCTGGGAACTGGAGCAGCTTGAAGAATTCGGCATCCTGAGGTGTGATGCGCTTTGCTCCATCCGAAACGAGATGACCCAGGAGACGCTTTGGTGCTGTGTCGAATTTGAATCCAGTGCCAACAAGAGCAAATTCGACAAGGTCGAGAAGTATACCAAGCTTTACGAAAAGCACGGAATCAAGGGATCCCCGCTCATGCAGAGGCTTGACGGCGCAGATCGCTTCCCCAGGGTCATTCTCGTTGCGGATAACGCAAAACGGGGGCTAAAGATGCGAGAAGTTGTGCAGGCAGCACACTCACCGGTTAAGTTTGAGATTCACCTGCTGAGTGAAATTGTAAAGGAGGCATCAACATGCACCCAATAGCTTTAAAATTAATAGCCAGATTTTTGGTAGTCCCTACTTTTTGTGTGGTGGCGCTTATTACCCCTAAGGACTATAATACTGCGATTTACCCTCAGGGATATTACAAGGATTATATGTATTCCGCTGAGGTATTTGAGGATCCGGTACCGGCCGGTATAAAAGGTGGTAGAGTTCAGACGCTCAAGCTTTATAAAAACGGGAAGCTAATTGCAGACTTCCATTCCGGATGGCACATGTGGCCGCCCAAAGATGTGGCAGAAGACTTTTTGGCAATTGCCGAAATGTTGGACCAGTCACGATGATCCAGGCGGCGCAGCGCCCCCCTCGGGCACCCCCATCCGTCTCTTTCGGGTATTCCTTATTAAGCCGGATTATTTTATTCTTGTTTGCCTTGGTGTGTCTTGGCTTTAGCCTCTTTGATCATACGTATTAACGAATGAGTTTATGTCCGTTCGACGCATGACTCAACGAATAACCTAACGAATAGTGCAAAAAATGGAACCATTTGTCGAAAAGGAGGAATATTCGATTGCTTATTGAAAATCCCATTAAAATAATAAGCAACATAGAAAAGGAGCGTCTATTATGAAAAAGGTATTTTATCTTATTATGGCCACGGTGATTTCGATTACACTGATTGGATGCAGCTCAGGATCCAGTGCACCTCAGAAAGCCGAAACAACTCAGGCTGATGCCGAAGCCAAAGCTAAGAAAGAAGCAGAGGAGCAAGCAGCTAAAGAAAAGGCTGAAGCAGAAGCTAAGGCCGCCGAAGAAGCTAGAGCTAAGGCAGAGGCTGAGGCTAAAGCTGCAGAAGAGGCTAAAGCCCTGGAAACGCTTAAATCAGAAGCACAGACAATCCCTTATAAGGATTTAGCCAGAAACCCAGATGCACATATGGATAAAAGCGTCAAATACACCGGGGAAGTTATTCAGGTACAGGAAGAAGACGGTCTTGTGGGATTACGCGTTAATGTTACCAAAGGTGATTATGGTTTTTGGGATGATACCGTATTTGTTGCCTACTCGCAAGACATCCTCCCCAGCAGAGTACTTGAAAAAGACATCATCACATTTTACGGAACATCGAAGGGATTATTGACTTATGAAACTGTGATGGGTTCAAATATGACGATTCCCCAGATTCACGCTCAGATTGTGGAGATAAATGAGTAAAAGGTTTTTTACATCTTAGGAATCCATTTGCACGCAGTTAAATGACTGCGTGCTTTTTTGTGTTTCCGGCTCTTGCCAATTACAATTTTTGGTGCTATAATTTACGTATACATATAGTAAACATGTTTACACATGTACACATAGCATAAATACGGGGTTAAATGTTTACATATTTTAAAGGAGGCGTTTTTTATGTCAGATACACCCAAGGCAAATCAATCTCAACCCTATTCCGTCCGAACCACTAACGAGGTAATGGCCGACATCACGACACTGGTCGAAAAAACCGGGCTCAGCCAAAAAGACCTACTCTCAGCCATGGTTACTCAATTTAAGTCCAACTTATTGGCTGGCGGCGATTCCGAGCAGACTGAGGACATGCAGCAGCTCCGATATCACCTCACCCATGCAGAATCTATTTTTGTCAACATGACTCAAAAACTCCATGACCTCAAAGATGACTATTCCGGCCGCATCGAGCAGGAAAAACGCCTCCATCAAAATATCATTGACCAGGTTGACCGCAGCCGGCAGCAAGCAGAAGCCGAACGCGATAAGGCCAAGGAAGATCTTGCCGGGATCCAGGAGCAGATCAAAGAGCTGTCTGAGCGTAATGCTGAACTTGAGACGGTTAATAAATCAAATCTAAAAACAATTGAACTATTAACCAATCAAAACGATTCGCTTGAAGCCAGAATCGGAACTGTCGCTGAAATGGAAACAGAGGTTACGCAACTCCGCGCAGAACTTGCCGCCGAGCAGAAGAGATCCGAAAAACTACAGGCTGAAGCCGAAAAGAGTATTAGGGAGATGGAATCCAAGGAGCAGGCCATTACCTCTATGAAGACGTCTCACGCCGGCGAATTAGCATCCTCTCAAAAGATGGCCGAGCTCCAGATACATGCAGCCACCGTTGAGGCTAATAATCGTGTGCTGGAAGCCACGACAAGGATTAAAGATGAATATGCCGCTAAAATTGAAACCCTTCAAGAACGGATCCATACCCTAACCGCACGGGTGCACGAGCTGGAATTATTAAAATAAACCGCAAGCGCTTGCGGTTTTGGGCAAAATAAAAATGAGGCCCCAGGGATGATCCCCGGGGTTTTTCTTAAGCAAAAAACCTTTAATATTTCTTTGAAAACTATTGACTTCCCGAATTCGGGATGATATTATAATATTAAGAGATATCCCGAACACGGGAATAAAGGAGGAAGGCAAAATGACAAACACAATCGCTTTTGAAACCATCACCGACATCCTCAGTGAGGAACTCTATCAAACCCGATATATCATCGGCAAGGTCGATAACAAGCATTACATCTATATATGGTCCGTACGTCTTAGCGGCGAATTCGTAGAAATCAGCCAGGAAATGTTCACTTCCCCCACTCATGACCACGGCGCTATGATTGGAACTGTTGAAGAAATCCGCTGGGAAGTCGAAAATTGCGTAGGCTTCCACCGGGAGAGCGAAGACGAAGTCACTCGTGAAGCAGCCGAAGAGGTTGTTGAAGAGCTACTAGAATCATTGAAATAGGCCGCAGGCGGGAAAAGCCGTCGGGCCACAAGAATGGAGTAAATGAAATGAAAAGCATTATTGATGATTTTTTTGCTACTGATACCCACGCCATAGAGTGGGGTTACACCATCCATATAAGTAAATCACGGGAATTTTCCACTCAGGTTGTTATTGAGGATGCAGGAAGAAGAGCATTGCTAAATATTCCAGATGTTCCCTATAGAGACTTAGATGATTTTTTAGAAACTGTTGAACAGGTCTATGCCGAACCTGAAATTGCCTTCACCTTGCACACCGAATACAGAAATGAAGCTGGAGAAACCATGCCTGATTCCCCAGGCTTCGGAGGAATCATCTACGATCTTTCTTCCACTACCATAAAAAAGGAATAGCTCGTTACGCCAGTTTACTCCTTGGAAATCCAGAGATTGAAAAAATTGAGGACGACAAATACCTCTATGGGGGACAGGTTTATCATACCTACTGGTGGATAGATTGGACTCCGAATATTGGGACAGATTAGTAAGGAGGTAAAGCAACATGAAAAACACCGTTGAAGATTTTTTTACTACGGACACCTACTCCGCGGATCGCGGTTACATCATCCACCTTAGCCGCGCTCCTGAGTTTGCCGCTCAGGCTGTAGTTGAGGATGCGGACGGCAAGAGAACATTAGTGGACATTTCACACAGGGATTGGGATGATTTCGAGGAGCTGTTGGGGATCATCGTTGAGGAGTACGAGGTTCCCTCTCCACTGGATGACGTTTTTACCGCTGCTGAAGCTGCGGCCCTATGGGGGCTTGACGAGTCCACGGTGAAAAAAGCCTGTCTGCAGGGCCGGTTCCGGCACTACGAGGCCAAGAAATCCGGATGGCCGTGGTTGGTTACCCGGCAGGGTATGGAGAGGCTTTACGGGTCAAAGCACTCAGAATAAACTACTATTCTTTCTCAATTTTACAAAGGCGACGTCATTACGGATTGGAACGGAAACACATGGAAGTCTGGTTACCCCGCTTTCCCGAAAAGCGAATGCGTAGAACTGGAGCGCGGAACGTGCGAAGGTGGCACAGCACTTCCGCGTTTTGCGGCAGAGATGGAAAGAAAGTACAAAGCTGTCACAGAATGACGCCGGTCCGCCGACGGTAATGCACACCGGCCAGAGCCGGTCCCGGTCACAAGTCCGGGAGCATAATGGGAGGATGATTTATATGAACATCTTTGAGATTCATTATATCGGCAATTATGGCGGCATTGTAATAAAAACCGTTACGGCCAAGGATGAAGCGGACGCGTTGAAAAAAGCGAAGGGATACTGCGATAATCCGATACTGCGAATTGAGTATATTAACCCCGCCTGACGATGGCTGCCTGGGACGCAGCCGAAACGCTCTCCGGAGCGTCGCGGGATCCCGCTTTGAGCTGGTCATGCATGGCCGGCCTTTACATAGATTTATTTGGTCTTTGAAAAGAGAAAAAGCCCAGCACGCGACTGAGCTTTAGCGGCTTGGCTTTCTTTATTGATTGATTATATCAAAAGCATACTTTAATTCTTTTTTATATCTATTAACGCTACTATTTACTTCCAAGCTTCTTCCGTCAATTTTATGCTGTCGCCCTTCCACAAGCTTATCTATAGGAATAGCTCTTGAACCACTTATTCTCCCAGAACTATGAAAATCTGATAAGAGCGCAAAGTGATTTATCGGGGCATCAGAGGAAAAGACATCTTTAAACTTTACGGCAATATCGACTGCCCTTTCGATATACATTCTCGATGCTCTATCTATTTGATGATCAGCCTGCCTATTCCATCCGCAATGTGTCATCAATACCGCTTGAACAGTTGGTTTTTGTTCGATTCCAGCTCTTCTTCTCCAGACATTAAAATCACTATCTTCTTTTTGGAGCATTTCAAGTGTGAGTTCTAAGGAGTATATGGATTGTTCGTCAACTCGGACAGGTATTATTAACGCATCCGCTGCAGCCCAAGCAAGGTGTGTTCCTCCGGCGAAAAATGGACTTGTATCAATTAAGACCTTTTCTGTCTTTGTTTCGGCCATTTGTTTGGTGATAATTGTTTTAAGCATATCAAGCAATACTTTTACAGCCTCATTTTTTCCCGATGCAGATGTCATACCTAAATATTCATTCAACCGTGAGTAAAATTGGCTTGGAAACAAAAAGAGTCTACTACTTCCCGGAATAAAATAGCATGTTTTCCCATCTCTAAATTCTTCATTCCTATCCTGCACTCTTAATGCTAGGGGTTGATCATCATTGGTTGCCCACGCGGCCCCCATCATTAATTCCATCATTGCATCATAAATAGTCCTTCCTTGATAAATATCAGACTCATTAAGGAGTAATGACGAAAAGTTTTGCTGAGGGCAAACATCTAAAAACAAGGTCATGTATTTTTTTGCCATGGCGTAAGCGAGGTTAAAGGAAATGGTTGTCTTTCCTATACCCCCTCGAAAATTAGTTACAGCATAGATTTTGTGATGGTCATCACCTAGATGAGGAATCTCATCTATTTGTCCTGACAATATCTTATCATACCGATCGAACAACTCTTGCACAATCCCACTCTCCCTGTCACTTGTTTTTTTCTTTATTTTACCATTATTCGAATCTAGTGTCAACATACAGTTCACGCACCTTTAACAAGTTTTAGCTACAACATCAGGGAGAGGCTATAAGTAAGGTATCCGGCCAGGATTTCGAGTGCACGCCTTGCTTTGTTGCACATCATTTCAAACTACCCTTTTTAGATTGTTCACATGCTTGCTTAAAAATATTCTTATGAAAAAACAAAAAGCCCTCCCCCGCACCAAGCGAGAGAGGGCTTTGCTACGCTTATTCTTCGTCTAAAGACTTCTCTAAGCTCGACAAATAATTCTTGGCCTCATCGTAGAGTTTGTCTGCCAGCTCCTCAAACATCCCATAACTAAGGACCAGCCTCACATATTTGGGC
Source organism: Desulfitobacterium chlororespirans DSM 11544 (assembly GCF_900143285.1). NCBI lineage: Bacteria > Bacillati > Bacillota > Clostridia > Eubacteriales > Desulfitobacteriaceae > Desulfitobacterium > Desulfitobacterium chlororespirans. The sequence continues at coordinate 436 of NZ_FRDN01000015.1, read as the reverse complement.
AAAAGCTGATACCCCTTTTCCACCACGAAGCCAAACTTCTCTTCCCCGGTCTGCAGCGCGTACTCTTCTGCCTGCTTCTCCAACCTCAGCATCAGCGAGAGCACAATCTGGCCTGCTTTAGCCCTTCCCTGGCTGATCAGATAGATGATAAAGACCACCACGACAAGCAGCAGCCCCCAATAATCTTGAGCATACCCCAATAGGGTTTCCATGGTTGATCCCTCCTTACAATCCTAACTTCGCAGTCTCTATCCGGTCACTTCCGGCATAGTAGAAATTCCCGTTGCCATTTGTCCCTTGCACCCCAACCCAGTGCTTGCTCTTGGCTTGGATGGTGTCCGCAAAGGCTTTATGGATCATCGGGCATTTCAACTTAAAGCTAAGCAACAGCGCGGCTCCTACATCTCCATCGGCGTAAACAACAAGGTTATCTAAC
>NZ_FRDN01000014.1 GCF_900143285.1 Desulfitobacterium chlororespirans DSM 11544 | reverse complement strand
TTTGCCGTTTTTCAAGGATTTTGGGTTCAAATTCGCCGTTTCGGTCGCGAGGGACGGCAATTTCACTTTCGCCGTAATCGCTGATGATGGTCTTGCGATTATAGCCATTTCGGCTGTTACCGGAGTTGTTTCCTTCAATGCTGTTTTTTTCATACCCCAGATGGTCTTGCATCTCTGCTTCCAGCATCTGCTCAATGGTTCCGGCAAACAGTCTTTTCAGTTTCGACTGAATATCCCCTGTGCTTTGGCAGTCTTGCATCAGTAAGTTGACCAGTTCCATTTCCTTGTCTGTGAGAATGTTTTTTGACTGTTTCATTCCATAACCTCCACTGTTGTTTTATGTGGAGATTATTGCCATTTACACGGGTGTTTAGTCAGTCTCTGAGATAATAGTTTTTCAATGAAATTCGCTTCTCTATTTGTTATAAAGTATAAATCATTAACAGATAGGTCACGTGCTAATCCCAAAAAAGCACGACCAAGATGTAATGGAAGCCCTACTGTATAGTGTTTCGCTTCTGCTGCTATGATTACTTTTGAAGATCTTGGAGCAACACGTCCAAGCCCACGCCTACAAAGATCTGCTTCATCTTTTAAAAGAACAGATACATCACATTCATGAAGAACATTTGATTGGCCTGCAACACGTATTCCAACGTGGGCTTCCAATAGAGGACATCCAGAAAAATTAATTACAGCATAACCATAGTTTCGCCTATTTGACCCAATATATCCTGGGCTGGTACGGAATACAAAAGGATTTGGACTGCCACCGTTTATACACTGATAGGATATAGTTGCACCTTCCGCACGTGCAGCTTGAATTATAATTGAAAAAATAAAGGCTTCAAAAAGGTCATCCGCAGCTGAAGACACGGTAAAAGATGGAGTTATTGATGATCCAAGAACATCTTTGATTTCGTCTAACAATTCGTTTCGTACAGGCATCTTATAGCTCCTTTCGTAACTCATTAAATAAAGGGATTAGCTTTCTTGAATTTATATATGCATTTGTTGCTTCATCAAAAGTAATTTCGTATGATTCTTTAATATCTGCTTCTGGTTCGAACAATAATTGACTTTGCTGTACTTCTCTGTGAAAAAATTCTAAAGTGGTATTAATAATTTCACTTAATTTAGCCACCCCAATTTCAATGCTGTCAATTAAAAGCTTTAATTTTTCATGCTCACTATAGGGTGTTGACACTACAAAAATAGCGTTTGATTTTTTATTTTTACTCTGTGGCAATTCTTTTATAGAATCTTCATCAATAAAGCTATAATAAATTTCATTGGAATCATATGAGTTTTTTTTCGGAACATTTAGCTTTTTTGTTTCAATATGACCTAATGCAATTTGCTCTTCTACTTGTTCAGCAATCCAATTTAGATTATTTAATTTTAGGTACTCAATTAAATCAGTGTAAAAAAAATTTGCTTCCTCTTTATTCATTTTGACACCTCTTAAAAAAGTCTTTCAACCTAAATACGACATAAAACATACATATCCTTTATTTTCATCATAAATGTGAGTGCTTAAAGGGTATCATGGCCACCCACTCAGCGGGCCTGCATAGCAGGTGGTTTTCTTTATACAATAATTTACCGGCTCCAGCCGGTATCGGCTATGGGTCAGGAAGATACCCGCCGTTAAGGGGATGCCATAGGGGTACAGCATCTTTTTTATCTCCTCAAGACATGTGGAGACTATAATCCTATTGCAAACTCTTGATATTAGTGGGTTTTCGGGATTATCGTTAAAATGTGCTTTGACGTGAAAGGATGCTTTTACATTTTTCTTTTGCATATTAAATTAGGTCGACTTATCTTATTAGATGATGAAAGGAAGTAGATGAAAACCATCAGGATTATTACTGCTATACCTAAAAAGAATATAAAGCATAGGGTTGTCACCTATTGCCGGGTGAGTACGTATGGACCGGCGCAGCTTTGCAACCTGGAGCTTCAGATAAAAATTTATACCAGGATGATACGAAGTCATCCTGGCTGGATTTTCGCCGGCGTATTTTTTGACGTTGGGAAAAGCGAACTGCTCAAAGACCAAGTTTTATTATAGATATCTAGTTCATATCATTCATATATTACCGGATACTGATGTTGACATTTCATCTGAATATATTATTTCTTAGCTGTCTTGTTCGTTAAAAACAAACTTGGAATGACTAATACCAAACTAAGAACTAAGGCTAACATGAAACCATCGTGGTAAGCGGTGGTCATGAGTGGGATCGTTGGTGTTTTACCTTGGATTGAAAGGCTGACGGCCGTGGCCATTACTGCTGAACCAAACGCACCACCGATATTTTGCATGAGCCGGGTTCCGACACTGGCTTGGGCGATTTCTTGTTTGACCATACCCGTGTACGCATCAGTCATCATGGGAATAGTGACGCCGCCGATCCCTATACCGCGCACAAACAAAACAACACTGACAACAATGAGTGAAGAGGCCTCGTTGATGAAGACAAAGGGAAGCGTGCCCATGATGGCTAAGGCCAAACTGACCAAGACAACATTACGCGCACCCCATTTATCAGTGAGCTTACCAATCAAGGGGCGGGCAATCAGCATACCGATACCTTGCGGAATCAAAATCAAGCCGGTGTTCAAAACGGAGAAGCCCTTAATGTTTTGGAAAAACAAAGGCAATAACAACATTGGGCCGTTGGTGGCAATTCCCGCCAGGAACAAGCCAACCATGACAGCACTGAAGTTTTTCAGCTCAAACAAGTGCAAGGGGAGAATGGCTTGTTCCTTCTTGATAGCAGCATAAATCATATAGATGGCTAAAATTGCGACCCCGGCAATAACAAAAGCAATAGTCGTGCTGTTGTTAAATGTAGCACTTTTCGCTGCTTTAGTAATTCCATAAATCAAGGCAGCAGAGGCAGTGCCCAATAAAATAATACCTATGAAGTCGAATTTAGCTTTAATGTTAGCCGGCGTGAAATCAGGAAGCTTCCAAATCATCAAAGTGATGGCCAGAATACCGATGGGAACATTGACAAAGAAAATATAACGCCATGACAAGAATTGGACAATCACTGCTCCAATAACCGGGCCCAGGATTGGGCCCAAGACCGTTGGGATACCAATGGTCGACATCAAACGTCCCACTCGCTCCCTTCCGGCAGTTTCAACACACAAGGTAGTCACCAAGGTCATAATAAAGCCGGCACTGAAACCTTGAATAACCCGGAAAATAATCAAGGAATGGATACTCCAGCTGAATCCCGAAGCAATCGAGGCAGCTAAAAATAAGATATTGGCACCAATCATTAACCATTTGCCGTTGAACCGTTGAACCATCCAACCGGCAAGCGGTACGGAAATTGCCATGGCTAACACATAACCCGTAATGACCCATTGAATCAAATCAAGTCCGATACTGAAATCATGACTCAAGTGATTAATAGCAATGTTGACCATTGTTGAATCAAGTAGTGGCATAATTGCCCCAAGCACTAAAATCCAAGCAATGTTCATGATATTCTTGGGAATCGGCTCAAGTTCCGGAGCCTTTTCACTCTTACCCATCATCAATAAACCCTCCTTATTTTGTTCAGACGCTTATGACCAGTGTTCTTTAATTTACAAAGCGTCGTCTTTCACTTATAATGAGAGCATAAACTGTAACGTTGCGTTCGAGTCAAGGTTTTTGAAAAAAGCTTAAGCAAGGAGAAAAGGCAATGAAAACTGTCAATGAAGTGAGTAAGCTCTCCGGCGTAAGCCGCCGCACCTTGCAATATTATGATGAAATCGGATTGCTGCCGCCCAGTGCGGTGAAAGAATCGGGCTACCGCCAATATGATGACGAGAGTTTGCGCCGCTTGTGGAGCATTCTCTTTTATAAAGAACTGGGCCTTTCCCTTGATGACATTCGGTTACTGCTGGAAAGCCCCAAGGAAATGGAAAAAGAGATCATACGGCAGCATAAACAAATTCTCTTGGCAAAACAATCTAGGTTACAAAAAATGATCCTGTCAGTTGACCGAATATTAAATGACGAGTTTGATATTTCAATGCTAAGAGATTTTGATAGAAATAGACTCGAAACCATGAAGAAAACCCATGCCAACGAAATCCGAGCGTTAATGGAAAGCAATTTTTTTCTCCCGGTAGTGAAAAGCGACATCTTACCGGGCCGTTCATCTTTTGTAAAAAACGCCTCGAATATAATGAATTTGGATTTTGGTGAGCTCATTTCTCTTTGCGGGGATGTCATGCAAAAGTTTCGTGAAGCCATGATGGATGGCCCGGAGAGTTCAGCGGCCAAAAAGGCGGTTGCTGCTTATAGTGAATTGTTAAATATGTGGATTCCCTGCGATGATACAGCTTTTCGTAAAATCGGACAGGCGTATTCGATTCACAAAGAAGCATTGGACAAAAAGTCACCGGGGCTTGCCCAGTTTGTATCTGAAGCTATTTTGCATGTGTATCAGTAACCAAACATTCTTGGCGACAGCCAATCCATTCACATCCTGAGACCCCGTAGGCGTTCATAGGAGAACAGAAGAGCTGGATGCAAATAGTTTTTCAACTGATGATTTATGATTTGCCTGAAAGTGTTCAATTCGAAAAGGCCTTCGAAGTTTTTCGAAAGCCTTTTCTTGGTGCGCCCAGTATAGGCGCTATTTAAACGGTGAAAGCCATTGCGGGGGTATCTAATTAAGTTTATTAAGCAGGGAAAAGGAATAGAATTTTGCTTTTTACTTGTTCGAAATCTTGACAGAGGACACAGCAACGGACTTAACGAACGGACGGCTCACCTTTGCAGGATTGGATCAGGGACAGAGCGCTCTCTACTTCAGCGGCGTCACCCTCGATAACCAAGGTGACCGCCCCTTCTGAGCCGGCAACACCGCCGGCCCCGATGCATTTGGCCGTAACTTTATAAAGGTTTTCCAGGGCGGTGATTTCAGTAACGACGGTCGCTCCCAGCATGGGGACGAGGCCGGTTTTAGCACCCAGGGCGGTGTCCGCGGGAGCGGAAGCCATAAATTCAACAGCTTCACGGACATCGGGAATCAATTTCTCAAGGCCGATGGGAACGACCAACTGAACACCTCGGGCATAGAGGGGGCCTAAAGCCGCGCCAATGGTACCGGCCATAGAATTGGAGACCAATACTGCTGCCAATCCGGTAGAATCCAGGGCATTGCCTCCCTTAATGAACACATCTCCCGGTTCCAGCTGGGGAAGATAATCTTTCCAATGGAGCGAGCGATCAAGGGCCTTGCCTTTAGCAATAATAAAGGGATGGATGCGCTGCTCTTCTTTGCTTTCCCCGGTTTTGCCGTCGGCGATCAAGCCTACTGTGTAACGAGTTTTTTCTGCAAGAGTTTCATTGAGCAGTTCTTCCACAAGAAACCCATTGGTAGTTCCTCCGGCCAGAATGACCGTATGGTTTTGCAGCGCTTTCTGGAGAATAGGTAAAGCTTTTACTCCTTTGGCAATCAGCCGCTTTGATTCACTGGGGGTTAAGGTGAATTGTGCTCTCATCGTCATTCCTCCAACTGATCAGTGAACTCTTGTCTCTGATCTTTTTGAATTTTCCACTATTTACATAGCTTTAGGTGTTGACTTTTTCTATTAACCCTTATATTATAAAAGTGAAAAAAAGATTCAGTCAAGTTTCTCGCGGAGCTCCTCCAAGTCGGTTTAAGAGTTTACAGGTTACCCATTTCGAGTTGTCTATCCTTATGGTGTTAAAGAACTTGAATCCTTAACCTTAATTTCTAGCTTTTTGGACGTTTTCGCTTTGTGGGAATCCGAAGAACCTTTCCAGAGTAACAGGCTCATGTGTTCAATCCTTAGTTAGTTTGCCCAACATCGTTTCGGTTCACTATCTTAGTTAATATTTTACCCAGGGAAATCTTCTTCGTTGGAGGAGCTTTGCGGGATTATAATTTACTGGAAACCTTTGATCAAGTCGATCAAAGGTTTTTTATTTGCTTTTTTATGAGGATAGTTGCCATTAATACCAAAATGTAGTAACACCTTAGCGTCCTGCAACATAATTTAGACTAGGAAAAACATTCCAAAGCCTAAAGATACAGGAGGGAAATAATATGGCATTAGGTGCAGGTTTAGACGGTTGTGGACCAAACTATCTCGCTGGAATCGCTATTGTTGTTGTAATTATTCTTCTGCTCATTGCTATGGGCATCGTATTCTAAGTTGAGGGATATAAATACACTTGTCAGGAAAGGGGGATTACGTTATGTTCGGATACGGTGGCGCCTGCGGCGGTGGCGGCGGATTCGGCGGTTATGCCGGTGTCGGGATCATCGCTATTGCAATTCTTATCCTGATTGCTCTTGGTGTAATCTTCTAATCAATGCTTCTCCTGAGCGTCCCTGTGGGGACGCTCTTTGATTTTGATCTTGATTATGGTAATCTAAAACCAGTGGAAATGGAAATTAGTATGAATCGGGGGATAATTTTGAAGCCAAGAGTTTTTATTACACGCAAAATTCCAGAGGATATACTTACATTAATAGAAGAAGTTTGTGAGGTTAAAGTTTGGCCTGAGGAAGATACTCCCATTCCGCGCTCTGTTTTGGAGCAGGAAATCCGTGAGGTTGATGGATTATACTGTCTGCTGACAGAGACCATAGACGCTTCTTTGCTGGACTTAGGCAAGAATCTTAAAGTAGTCAGCAATATGGCGGTAGGCTACAATAATATCGATATCGAAGCGGCAACACAGCGCAATATTTTAGTGACGAACACCCCGGGAGTGCTGACGGAAACGACGGCAGATCTTACCTTTGCCTTGCTGATGATGACCGCCCGTCGTATGGAGGAGTCTTCCCAATATCTTCGTCAAGGTCACTGGAAGACATGGTCCCCCATGCTTTTAGCCGGTCAGGATATTTTTGGTGCCACTTTAGGGATAGTAGGCATGGGGAGAATCGGCGAGGCTTTAGTCAAGAGAGCGAAAGGCTTTGACATGAAGATCATCTATTATAACCGGACCCCCAAGCCGGAGCTGGAAGAAAGCCTGGGGATTGAATACCGTTCACTGGACGAATTATTGCAGGAAGCGGATTTTGTCTGTATTTTGACTCCCTATTCTCCTGAGACCCGGAATTTAATCGGCAAAAGGGAATTGGAGCTCATGAAGCCTACCTCGATATTGATCAATACGGCCCGGGGAGGCATAGTGAATGAAGAAGATCTCTATGAAGCTTTAGCCCAGCAGCAGATTTATGCAGCTGGTCTTGATGTCTTTGCTCAGGAACCTTTGCCCACAGATCATCCCTTGCTGACTCTGACGAACTGTGTGGCCCTTCCCCATATCGGCAGCGCAACCGTTAAAACCCGTCGGGAAATGGCGCGGCTGGCTGCTCAGAATTTGCTTGCATCTCTGCAGGGGCAGCGGCCGCCACACTGCGTTAATCCCTCTGTTCTCACCCCTAAACTGTAGTTGGGATAAGGAGCCTGCCGTTCATGTTTTACTATTCACATCTGGCGGATGTCGGCATTGAAGAGCTCACTCTGGCCTGGAATCGTTGCTGGCAGGGCTATTCCTACGAAATCCGCTACTCAACAGCACAAATGCAAGCCTGGTTGGAGAAGTGCCGGATCGATTTGTCCCATTCCACGGCCTTGAGAGATTCCCAGCGGATTCTCGGCTTTGCTCTTTTAGCCCTGGAAGACCGGATGGGCTGGATTGCGGGAACTTGTATCGATCCGGAGTTTAGGGGGCGGCGGCTGTTTCGCCCCCTTTTAGAGGATCAACTGGCAAGAGCGGAGTCCCTGGAATTGAAGGGAATTCAGCTTGAAGTTTTAAGTCACAATTATGCCGCTAAGAGCTATGAAGGGATCGGTTTTCAAAAAAAACGCGACCTTTATGTTTACCGGTACCAGGATGGGATTCCTTTGGCCTGCGCCAATGCGGGCCGGGGATGCTCTTTGCGGCAAGCAAACCTGTCCGATTACTTTCAGGCAAGACATGAAGCCGGTTTTCACCCTCCCTGGCAGAGGCAGGAGGGATATCTTAGGCGCTATACAGCACTGAGAGCTTGGCTGAATGCGGAGGGAACGGCTGGCATACTGATGCCCCAGGAAAGCCATGTGGTGTTGGACGCCTGGACCATGGCCTGGGAACAGGCGGAGAGGCTGATAAGCTCCGTTCTAAGCCTTAGCCAAGGGGAGTTTGTTCTGACCAATCAGCCTAAGGATTGGCTGACGGCTTATCTGAGCCGACAGGGAGTAAATCCCAGCGATATTCAATATGAAATGATCTATCCTATGCACCCTATCCAGTCTGCCAACATAGAATAGAAGTAAATTATCTTTGCTGACATAATCATCAAAAGAGCGCATATACTGAAAAAGTGAGGGTGAAGGATGGGCAAAAGGAGATCCTGTATTTACCTATTGCCAAAAAATGATAAATTTGTTATGATTGAGAAATAGAGTAGAAGGGGGGAGTTTAATGAGCGATAACGAAAAGCTTGTGATTGAAGCGATACTAGCTTCGATTGGATTGGAATCCATTAAGGGTCCTAATTCAAGAATCAGCTGCAAACCACAGTAATGAGCAGCAAAGCCAATTGAATCCATAGAAAGGATCTGGTAATTTGTCGGTCACCCAACAAACGATGTCTAACCTAGATAGTTTCTGTGCACCCAGGTAAAGCGAGTTCCTCATCGAGTAGGCAACTCGCTTTTACTATTTATGGCATTTCATGTATAATACAGACATAATAATGTGAATAATGGGGTGACTTTTATTGAAACCACATATCTTAGGTATTGCTGGGAGTCCGCGGCGCAACGGAAACACGGATCGTTTATTAAAAGCAGCTATGAATGCCTTGGCTGAAACAGGCTATTCCACCGAGATCATTAATATCCGTGATCTGCAATACTCACCGTGTTTAGGATGCAACGCCTGTTCGAAAACCGGCCGGTGTGTTCAAAAAGATGATATTCAATATCTTCAGGAACGACTTGTGGCCGCTGACCGGATCATTGTGGCAGCGCCTGTGTTTTTTATGGGAATTAACGCTCAAACCAAAGCAGTGATCGATCGCATGCAGACCTTTTGGGCTTTAAAATATGTCTTTAAACAACCTGTAATTACCGATTCGGAACGGTTGCCTCGTTATGGCCTTTTCCTCTCAACGGCAGGAACTCAATTCCCGGATGTTTTTGCCTGCGCTGAGCGGGCTGTAAAGAATCTGTATCATGTCTTGGATATCAAATACTATGGGAGTTGTACCTATAAGGGGATTGATCAGAGCGGGGATATTGAGCAGCATCCTTCAGCTCTTCAGGAAGTTCGTGAAAAAGCCTTAATTCTTGCTCAGCTATAAAATGAATGTGATTAAATTGTGAAACTTGATCTAAAAATAATGGGAGGACTGTGCTATACTTGCTTTAGGATGGATTAGTACATTATCCCGTTAAAAATATAGAATAGAAAGGATATTTGCGTATGGCGGAGCCAATTAATTCCCAGGAAACCAAAATTGCCATCGTCACGGACAGTGCTTGTGATTTAGAGCCAGAGCTTATTGAAGAATATGGCATTGAAGTCGTACCTTTACATATAATTTATCGTGACTGCGAGTATCGGGATCGGGTCGATATCTCGCCCCAGGAAGTTTATGATTCTTTGGAACAGGAGGTTCCCAAAACATCGTTGCCCTCTCTCGCTGAGATTCAGGCGGTCTTTAACCGCTTGCGGGAACAGAAGGTGACCCATATTCTGTCTTTACATCTATCCAGTGGACTTAGTGGTACATATCAGGCTGTTTCCATGATCGCTCAGGAATTTAAAGACATGATCATTGAAGTTGTAGACACCAAGACCCTCTCGATGGGCCTGGGGATGACTGTCATTGAGGCTGCCCGGGAAAGCCGGCGAACTGTGGACTTTGAGCAAGTGGTGGCTTCAGCGAAGAAGGCGGTTGAACAAATCAAGGGCTATTATGTTATCTCTACTTTAGAGTATTTGAAAAAGGGTGGGAGAATCGGCTATGTTGCCGGTACCATTGGTGAATTGCTGAACCTTAAGCCCATTATCTCGATTAATGAAGAAGGTAAATATTTTACCTTTGCCAAGGTGCGCGGACGGGAGCAGTCCTTAAAGCGGTTAAAGCAGGTTCTCCTGGACCACGTGAAGGAGAGTATTGCCAGTGTGGCCATTGTCCATGGCGGTTCGGAAAAAGAAGCCCGCGATTTGGAAAAAGTAGCCCGGGAGCATCCCAACGTGACAGAAGTCTTTTTTGGTCAGATCAGCCCTGCTTTAGGTGTGCATACGGGGCCGGGCCTCGTGGGACTGCTGGTTTATCCCCGACTCGAAAGCAGTATTTAAGAGACAGCGTTTATGTTCCACTGGAGGAAAGTATAACGACCTTGCCTACTTTCCTCCAGCATAAGTGCAACCAACGACTTCGCCTTTGGTAAGGTATGAAAACGGCGAAGTCGGGTTTTCTTTACCATAAGATAAGCTTGCAGATCACTCTGTGAGCTTCTTTTGCACCTTAGAGAGTCTTGCTGCGGCAAGATAGCCCTTGCTTGACCATAGTTGATATGGAAGGAGAAGAAGCCGATGATTCAAGAACGTTACCGATTTTGGCTGAACAACCCCTACTTTGATGAGGATACGCGCTCTGAAGTGGCCGCTATTAACGATGAGAAAGAGATCGAGGACCGCTTCTATACGGATTTGGAATTTGGCACCGGAGGACTGCGGGGGGTGCTCGGTGCCGGGACCAACCGCATGAATATCTATGTTATCCGCAAGGCAACTCAAGGCTTGGCGGACTTAATTCTGGAAGAGGGAGAAGCAGGGAAGAACCGGGGTGTGGTGATTGCCTACGATTCCCGCCGTTTTTCCGATCGCTTTGCCAAAGAGGCTGCTTTAGTACTGGCCGGCAATGGCATTAAAGCTTACTTGTTTGAGAATCTGCGCCCCACGCCTGAGCTTTCTTTTGCCGTTCGCCACCTCAAAGCTCAGGCAGGCCTGGTGATTACCGCCAGCCATAACCCCAAGGAGTATAATGGCTATAAGGTGTATTGGGAAGACGGCGGCCAGGTCCCGCCGGATCGTGCGGACCGGATTCTGGCTCATATCAAAGCTCATCAGGCTTGGGATGATATTCTCCCCCTTGAGGAGGCGGAAGCCCGGGACAAGGGACTGCTGGTTGAGATTGGGGAAGAGATCGATGCCGTTTATTTGAGCAAGGTCAGAGAGCTGGCCTTATATCCGGAGCTTTCCCGGACCAAGGGAAGCAATCTGGCCATCGTTTATACTCCCTTGCATGGGGCAGGGAATGTGCTGATCAACAGAATCCTCACCGAGATGGGCTATTCCGTATTTACGGTTCCTGAACAAGAGAAACCGGATCCGGAGTTTACGACAGTTCCTTACCCTAATCCAGAAATCCCCTCCACCTTTGATCTGGCCAAAAGCTACGGCAAAGCCAGAAAGGCCCAGATGTTAATCGCCACCGATCCTGACGCAGACCGTCTGGGCATGGCTCTGCGCACCCCTCAGGGCGATTACCGGCAGCTCACCGGGAATCAGGTGGGGACCCTCCTGAGCTATTATCTGCTCACCCAAAAGAAGCGGCTGGGTATTCTGCCCCCTAATGCCGTCGTCATCAAGACCATTGCCTCCACCGATCTGGCGGATCTCCTGGTCAAAGACTTGGGAGTCCAGGTGGAAAATGTTCTCACCGGTTTTAAATTCATCGCCGAGAAAGAGCAGGAAATGGAAGTTCAGGGCAGCGGAGATTTCCAGTTCGGCTTTGAAGAGAGCTATGGTTATTTAGCCGGGCATTTTGTGCGGGATAAGGACGCGGTGATCGCTGCGCTCCTGCTGGCGGAAGCCGCTCTCTACTATCAGGAAGAAGAAGGCCGTTCCCTACTGGAGGTTCTGGAGGAAATTTACGAAAAGTACGGTTATTTTATCGACGCTCAGATCTCCATTACATTAGAAGGCAAAGCAGGAAAAGAGCAAATGGAGAAGATGATGGTTAAACTCCGTGAGACCGATGTTAAGTCCTTCGGTGGAATTGCTATCGCCTGCATTGACGATTATGAGCTGAGAAAAGGAAGAAGGATGATTGAGCCCTGCCATAGTTATGATCTTGCTCTTCCTCAGTCCAATGTGATCCGCTATTCCTTCCAGGGCGGAGGATTTGTGATGGCCCGTCCTTCAGGAACAGAGCCGAAAATTAAGTTTTATTTCAATATCAGGGGCGTTAACCCACAAGAACTCCCCACCACTTTGGAAGCTGTGAAAAAGGATTTGCTTGAGCTGATTAAGGATTAAGAATTAAGAAATCTTTTTACCCTCTGGGCGGTTAGGCTTAGGGGGTTTTTCAACATATAAAGGTCAAAAAACATCAGAATTATTTCTGACCAATATTGACCTTTGCTGATAAAAGGATCTATAATAGAACTATAAAATTTTACCAAAACTAGTTAGGCATTGATCAAGGAGGGATTGCCATGTCTTTTGATACGAACCGCTTTACCCAAAAATCTCAGGAGGCCATTATTCAAGCGCAAACGATGGCGGAGCGTAATGGCAACAGCCAAGTGGAGCCTGAGCACTTGCTTTTAGCTCTCCTGGAACAGGGAGAGGGGGTCGTTCCCCAAGTCCTGACCAAGCTTGATATCCCGGTGGGGGCTTTGGTTCAAAAAGTACGCCAGGAGGTTAATCGCCTCCCGCGCATGATGGGAGCTAATGTTCAGCTGACCGTTTCACCCCGTCTGCGGACGGTGTTGGTCTCGGCTCATGATGAGATGGAGACCTTTAAGGATGACTATGTAAGCACCGAGCATCTTTTGCTGGCGACTCTCAGTCAAGGCGGGGGAGCAGCGGAGAAAATCTTAAAACAAGAGGGTCTGAATCGGGAGAAGCTGCTGCAGGCTTTGCGTGAGGTGAGAGGGACTCAGCGGGTGACGAGCCAGACGCCGGAAGGAACCTTCCGGGCCCTTGAACAATATGGACGCAATCTTGTCGAACAAGCCCGCCGGGGAAAACTTGATCCGGTCATCGGCCGGGACGAAGAAATTCGCCGCGTCATCCAGATTCTCTCCCGCAAGACCAAGAACAACCCTGTTCTGATCGGAGAGCCTGGTGTGGGAAAAACCGCCATTGTCGAAGGGTTGGCACAGCGGATCGTCCGTGGTGATGTTCCCGAATCGGTGAAAGATAAGAAGATTATTGCTTTGGATATGGGCTCTTTGATCGCCGGAGCGAAATACCGGGGAGAATTTGAGGAACGGCTTAAAGCGGTGCTTAAAGAGGTTCAGGAACGGGAAGATATCATCCTGTTTATCGATGAACTGCACACAGTGGTGGGAGCGGGAGCAGCTGAAGGGGCCATGGATGCCGGCAATATGCTTAAACCCATGCTGGCCCGGGGTGAGCTGCATATGGTGGGAGCCACAACCTTGGATGAATACCGCAAGTATATTGAAAAGGATGCCGCTCTGGAACGGCGCTTTCAGCCGGTTACGGTGGGAGCTCCCAGTGTTGAGGATACCATCTCCATTTTGCGGGGGCTCAAAGAACGCTATGAAACCCATCATGGCGTAAGAATTACCGATGGAGCGATTATCGCCGCCGCAGTTCTTTCCGACCGCTATATCAGCGATCGTTTCCTGCCGGATAAAGCCATCGACCTCATTGATGAGGCTGCTGCCCGCATGCGTATGGAGATCACCAGTGACCCCTATGAATTGGATCAAATCAAGCGCCGGATTCTGCAGCTGGAGATTGAGCGGGAGGCCTTAAAGAAGGAAAAAGACGAAGGCAGCAAGGAACGCCTGGAAAAGATTGAAGAAGATCTGGCTAACCTCAAAGAAGAACGCAGTGCCCTGGAAGCCCAGCTGCAAGGGGAAAGAGAAGTTCTGGCCAGAATCAACTCCTTCAAGGAAGACATCGATCAGAACCGCCTGAAAATGGAACAGGCCCAGCAGGCTTTCGATTATAACAAGGCGGCTGAGCTGCAATATGGCATATTGCCAAAGCTGGAGAAGGAACTCAACGCTTTGGAAGAGCAGCTTCGCAACCGGAAGAACACCTTACTCAAGCAGGAAGTAGGGGAAGAGGACATTGCCGAAGTAGTGGCCAAATGGACCCAGGTTCCCGTTGCCAAACTTTTGGAAAGCGAAATGGATAAACTGGTCCATATGGAAGCGCGCATCCATCAGCGGGTGATCGGGCAGGAGGAGGCTGTGAAAGCGGTAGCCGATGCTGTCCGCAGATCCCGGGCCGGCCTGCAGGACCCCAACCGGCCCTTAGGTTCTTTCCTGTTTCTCGGCCCCACAGGGGTAGGGAAGACGGAGTTAGCCAAAGCTTTGGCTGAATTTCTCTTTGATGATGACCAGGGGATCGTGCGTATCGACATGTCCGAATATATGGAAAAGCATACCGTTTCCCGCCTGATCGGCGCTCCTCCGGGGTATGTAGGCTATGAAGAGGGGGGCCAGCTGACGGAAGCAGTAAGGCGCAAACCCTATAGTGTGGTCCTCTTTGATGAAGTGGAAAAAGCTCATGGGGATGTTTTTAATGTGTTGCTGCAGCTCCTCGATGACGGCCGTTTAACCGACGGGCAAGGACGGGTGGTTAATTTTAAGAATACAGTAGTCATTCTGACCAGTAATATCGCCAGCCCCTTGATTCAGGAATTGACGGCCTCAGGAGCGGCCCAGGAAGTGCTGCGTTCCCGGGTCACTGAGGAACTCAGGCTGCATTTCCGGCCGGAGTTTTTGAATCGGTTGGATGAAATCATCGTTTTCCACCCACTCGGTCAGGAGCATATTGGTTCCATCGTGCAGATACAAATCAATAAGCTGCGTGATTATCTGGCTCCCCGCAAAATGACTCTGGAGCTCTCTGAAGCGGCGTTAAATAAAATCATTCAACAAGGTTATGATCCGATCTATGGAGCAAGACCCCTGAAAAGGGTGATCCAGCAAAACCTCCAAAATCCTTTGGCCATGAAAATCCTGCAGGGAATCCTTCATGAAGGGGATCATGTTCTGGTCGAACTTGACCCTCAGGGCGAGCTTCTGTTTAAAAAGTCGGAATAAGGTGCTTGCATCCTGCCCGGGAACACTATAAACTAGAATTGGCACCATGTTGTGGCAGAATAGTATTGGCAAAAGGGAGTGTCCCATGAAGAATTCAAAAACAGATCTGATTATATTTGCTATAGCCATGATTTTTATTTTCTTTTCCGGGCGGCTTGAACCGAACATTCGTCTCATCATTACCGGTGTCTTGATCGTCGTCATCTTGATTAACAGAGGACTCTCTTCAAAAAAAGGCAATGAGAAGGAAGTTAAGAAAGAATGAATAGGTGGGTTTTTTTGACCAATGTCACGACGGAAGTAGAAGCGGATATCGTGAGCGGTCTGCTTGAGCAGGGGCATATCCCCGCTCAAAAGGCCTATCCCGGGCTGGGAAATCTGAAGGCGGCCTATGGTATTGTTAATGGGGTCGAGATCTATGTGCCTGAGGATTGTCTTAAGCATGCCAAGGAGATTCTTGCTGCCGAGGGAGCGGGAAATGCTCTGGATGATACCCCGGACCCCGATATTGAAAGTGATCACTAAATAAAATAAGAAATAAAGTAAAAAGAAATCCCCGGAAATGTTCATTGGTTCATTTTCGGGGATTTCTTAATGATCTGGATTTATCACTGAAAGAAGTCTTGTTCAACCGACTGCTTCGCGGTCGCGATAGGCGATCACTTTACGGCGTATTCTTTGGATGGTATTATCCAGAGACTTAGAACTTACACCAAGGTATTGGGTGATTTCCCGCTGCTTCATGCCGATCAGGTAATGATAGCGAAACACTTTGAGCTCTAATTCTGAAAAACCATTCATAAGTCCCTGTAAAAAAAGGCGGGTTTCGTCTAAAGCGATCACCTTTTTTTCAGGATCATCATGGGTGGCCACAAAGCTTATAAAAGAATCGGTCTTATCGTCAGCCAAAACATTATTCAAGGAATAAGCTTCGTTGAGATTGAGGTGTTTCTGCCGGTTATGAGCGCGCAAGCTGTCAATGAGCTTGCGCTTAATCACCATACGGAGAAAATGTAGGAAAGGAATCTCCGAGCTGGGATCGTAGGATACGATGGCTTTGTATATGGCAATCCGGCCTTCCTGGAGCAAGTCATCATATTCGGCTCGATTGAGAAAATACTTATAGGCAATTTTGCGGATTTCCGGTTCATAGTATTGAATAAGCCAATTCAAGGAATCCTGATTGCCAGAGCGCGCGGCTTCAAGTTGAGCATCGATGTCTGCCAAGAGGGTATTAGGTGAAGTCATGCGCACATCTCCTTATCAAAGATATAGACTCAGTCTTTAGTCTAAGAAAATAAACCTTCTTTGACAAGGCACATATTATGGACAACTATCCAATTTTATCCCGAATTATCAAAGGTTTTTATTGATCAAAGTTTTTATTATTGAATCATTTTTAAAAGATTGACGGTTTCAATGGCGGTGATGGCAGAATCGAAGCCTTTATTGCCGGCTTTTGTTCCGGCCCGCTCAATGGCTTGTTCGATGGTATCTGTGGTTAAAACACCGAAAACAACGGGCAGTTTGGCTTCTAAACCGACATGGGCCACCCCTTTGCTTACTTCGGCACTGACAAAGTCAAAATGGGGTGTGGCACCGCGAATAACGGCTCCCAGGCAGATAATGGCATCGTATTTTTTGGTTTCGGCCATCTTTTGCGCAACTAAAGGGATTTCAAAGGCTCCGGGAACCCAGGCGATTTCAATATCGCTTTCCGCAACACCATGGCGGAGGAGGGCGTCAAGGGCACCTCCTACCAGTTTGTTGGTGATAAATTCATTGAAACGAGCGGCGACAATCCCAAATTTTAATCCTTCAGCAATCAGTTTACCTTCATAAGTCATCATAGTTCTTCATCCTTTCTAATCATCGTGAATCACAAGTATTCTTAAAGTATAAGCATTCTCTAAACTATTAACGAACGCCGGGCAGGTAATGACCCAGTTTAATTTTCTTGGTGTGCAGATAATGTTCGTTTTCCGGTTTAACCGGCATTTCCATGGAAACACGCTCTTGAATCTCCAGGCCATAGCCTTCCAAACCGACGATTTTACGGGGATTATTGGTCATCAGCCGTACCTTGCGGATGCCTAAGTCCACCAGAATCTGAGCTCCTACGCCGTAATCCCTGAGGTCGGCAGGGAAACCTAAGGCAAGATTAGCTTCCACAGTATCTTTGCCTTCTTCCTGCAATTTATAGGCCTTCAACTTATTGAGCAGCCCAATGCCCCGGCCTTCCTGGCGCATATAGAGCAAGACTCCCCGGCCTTCTTTTTGAATGCTTTCCAGAGCGGCAGAAAGCTGCTCGCCGCAGTCACAGCGGCGGGAATGAAAAACATCTCCGGTCAGGCATTCTGAGTGGACTCTTACCAGCACCGGCTCACCATCGTCCACATCCCCCTTGACCAGGGCAATATGCTCTTGTCCATCCAATAAACTCCGATAGCCCACTGCTTTGAAGTCCCCAAAGTCTGTAGGAAGTTCAATGCCGACCACCCGTTCCACTAATTTTTCTTTTTGGCGTCGGAAATGAATGAGATCTTTAATGGTAACCATTTTGAGATCGTGTTTTTTAATAAATTCCATGAGGTCGGGAACCCTTGCCATCGTGCCGTCGTCTTTCAAGATTTCGCAAATGACCCCAGCCGGTTGAAAACCTGCCAAGCGGGCAAGGTCCACAGCACCTTCTGTATGACCGGCACGGACCAGGACGCCTCCTTCCCGGGCTTTAAGAGGGAAGATATGTCCGGGACGGCGGAGATTCTCTGGGCGGCTCTGAGGATCAAGCAGGACTTTTACCGTATTGGCCCGCTCAAAAGCGGAGATTCCCGTAGTGCAGTCGCAGCCATCCACACTTACGGTAAAGGCAGTTCCATGGGGATCCGTATTGTGGGTTACCATGGGCTCAAGGTTTAAGGCTTGAATGCGTTCGGCGGTCATGGGGACACAGATTAAACCCCGGCCATAGGTGGCCATAAAATTGATCGCCTCAGGGGTTGCTCTTTCTGCAGCCATCAGCAGATCCCCTTCATTTTCTCTTTCCTCGTCATCCACAACGACAATCATTTTGCCTTGGCGAATGTCTTCGATGGCTTCTTCAATCGTGTTAAAGCGAAATTCCATGTTGATCACTCCTGTCTAAAATCTAACCTAGATAAAGCCGTTTTCGGCTAAGAAACTCATGGATAAATCCTTTGGGGGGGCTTCTTTTTTCTCCATGAACCGTGCCACATACTTTCCGATCAGGTCGGTTTCCAGATTGACTATATCACCCACGCCTTTAAAGCCCAAAGTGGTTTCCTGGCGGGTATGGGGGATCAGAGATATGGTAAAAGCCTGGGGGAGGAGATCCACCACGGTAAGGGAAATGCCGTCAATGGCGATGGAGCCTTTGGGCAAAACATAGTTTAAAAGTTCCGGGGCGGCCTTGATGGTAAAGACCCGGGCAATTCCTACCGGGGTGATTTTTTGAATGGTGCCCACTCCGTCCACATGACCGCTTACCAGATGGCCGCCCAATCGGGTGGAGAGCTGCAGAGCCCGCTCCAGGTTGACCCGCGTTCCCCGGCTGCATTCTTTAAGATTGGTTTTATTTAAAGTTTCTGCCATGACATCCACGGTAAATAAATTTCCCTGCATCTTCACCACCGTGAGGCAGATACCGTTGACGGCGATACTGTCTCCGATTTGGGTGCCTTCAAGCACTTTAGTTCCTTCCAGAGTCAATTGAGCGGAATCAGGGAGAACCTTCAGATCCGCTACCTTGCCTAACTCTTCGATGATACCGGTAAACATGTTCACTCACCTCTCTTAACTGCTTAATCGGATGATTGCTTAATCGGCATAATTTACTTTGGCCCGGACCCGAAGATCTCCGGTTCCTCCGTCGATCTCCAGGAATTCCAAAGGAATCGCCTGTGCCATCAAAGGAAGCTCAAGCCCGGTCAGAGGGGAAGGGCCTCTGCCGCCGATGAGTTTGGGCGCATAGATAAACTCCACCTCATCGATAAGCTGTTCGCGGAGCAGGGAGCCGGCCAGCCCACCGCCGCCCTCCAGCAATACGGAGTTCCAACCTCGTTTGACTAAATCCCCCAGCAGGTCTTTTAAAGGAACATAACGGGGTGAATCATACTGCCAAACCTCTACATTCTCCAGAGCTTGCAAGGCTTCCAGTTTATCCAAAGGAGCGGAAGCCGTGGTTGCGATGAGACAGGGGGCCGTGCAGGAGGAGGCAAGTACGGCGGCTTGCAGAGGAATTTTCAATGCTCCATCCACGATCAGGCGCACCGGGTCCCGGCCTTCGCCAATCCGGCAATTCAAAGCAGGATTATCCTGGCGCACGGTTTCACTGCCCACCATAATCACATCGAAGCGATCGCGCAGCCGGTGGACATAGGCACGGGAGGCTTCATTGGTAACCCATTGGGAATCTCCCGACTCCGTCGCTATTTTACCATCAAGGGTTAAAGCCGATTTGTAGAGGACAAAGGGAAGGCCGGTTTGTATAGCCTTTAGAAAGCCCTTGTTTAAGGTCCTGGCTTCCTTTTCTTTAAGCCCCACATCAACCTGGATGCCGGCTTCCCGCAAGCGGGCGATTCCTTGTCCGCCCACTAAGGGATTGGGATCCACCATAGCCACGACGACGCGTTGGATTCCCGCCTTAATCAGTGCGTCGGCACAGGGAGGGGTTTTCCCGAAATGAGAACAAGGCTCTAAAGTGACATAGGCCGTGGCTCCCCGGGCATGTTCTCCGGCCGCCTGCAGAGCGTGAACTTCAGCATGGGGAGTGCCGGCTTTTTGATGATAGCCTTCACCGACAATAGCGCCATCGTTAACGATGACACATCCTACGAGGGGATTCGGGCTGGTCCTGCCCATAGCCAGGGCTGCCAATTCCAGAGCCCGGGACATGTAATGATTGTCAAGTTCCATGTGATCGCCGCCGTTTCCCATCTCTTTGAGTTAGTTTTGCTTAGTTTTCCATAAAAACACTATAAAAAACCCCAGAGTTCATCCTCTGGGGCCTAAAAACCATGACAAATAAAAAGCGCATCAGCACTTTAATTTCCTCTTCTCATCCAGACTTTACTGTCGGCTCTGGAATTACACCAGATCTGCCATAGTGGCTCGCGGGCTTGACCGCCGGTATGGAATTTCACCAATCCCCAGAGGTATTCAATTACTTATATATAATACTCTAACTTATTAATGAATTCAACCCTTTAAGAAAATTTAGATCCTTTGGGGAGGATGAGGGGGATGGTGCTCCAGATATTCATCCCGCAGCAGGCCCATGAGGATCGCATCGCGATACTCACCTAAGACAAAGCGCGCCTGTCTTAATCTGCCTTCAACCTTAAAGCCCAGTTTCTCATAGGCTTTTAAAGCACGCAGATTCCCGTCCCATAAGTCAAGGCTCAGGCGATGAAAATTCCACTGATAGAAAAGATAGTCGATCAGTACTTTTAAAGCGTCCGTGCCATAGCCCCGGTTCCAATAATCACTTTCGCCGATAATGATGAACAGTACCGCCGAGCGGGCGGGAAGATTGACATCCCGATAACCTACGGTTCCGATGGGCTTTTGCTCTTCATTGAGAATGAGATAGCGGCCAACCTCTTTCTGGGGGGTAAAAAAGCGTTCTTCGATTTCCTCTTCACTAAGCATTGTGCTCAAAGGCCAGGCGGCATTCGCCCAATAATTAAGGTTTTGGTCGTTATACCATTGATAAAAAATGGGGATATCATCAAGCTCCAGCGGACGGAGAAAGGTCTTTTTTCCCTGCAACATGGCTTTGCCTCCCAATGATATTGATGGGATAGTGTCGTTATGTTTAAATTATACCATATCCGGTATTCCTTGCGTATCGCAACAAAAACAGGCTGACGCTATGTCAGCCTGTTTTGCCCTATGAACATTCGGTGGCCATTCGTAGTGGAAATTTAGATTCGCTGAAATCAGTCGATTGATTCCACCATCTTTATCAGTTCATCGGCGCCTACATCGGCTTTCGATGCGCTGAACATATACATCACGCCATTGATATCAACATCTAAATTCTTTCTTCCCTGCAGCGCACTGTATCCATTGATTTCGGTCAGCTTCATATTGCCCAGTTCCGTTGCAAAGCTTGTTTTTTCGTTCATGAGCCTTGTCTGGAGATAGATAAGCCGCTTGCCTTTGGTAAAGAAAATGTCGGCATACTCTCCGCTGATAGCATCGTTATTGGTGGTATACAGGCTGATCCTGTCAAGCTGATAGCCTTCGGGAAGGTAGGTAGGGAGTTTCAGTTCAAAGTCGAGATACGCTTGCGCTTCGGCCAAGTCAGTGAACCCAGGGCGGCGGCTGTCGGTGTGGTTTTCTTCGCTTGAGTCCTTCGTTAAGCTGGGATCAGGAACATCATTCGCCGGAACCGGGCCGGTTAAGTAGTATGTGTGCCCGCCCAAAACCACGCCGACAAATTTCTCATAGAACGAACTTCCATATGTGGTTTGAGAGAAACATGCCACAAATAGGGTCAGTGACGCTGCCAGAGCGAGCCATCTTCTGGGGAGCCGATAAGCTTTGGCTTTGGCTTCCGCAGCCGCTGAACGGGTGCAATTCTCAATCAGGCGCTGCTGTAGTTCAGCTGTGATATGCATGCCGCTAAATGCTTGTCTTAACTGGTGTTTTTTCATATCTGAAATCCTCCTCTGTGTATTTGAGCTTTAATTTTTCCCTGCCGCGCTGAAGACGTTTTTTCACCGCTGCAGGCGAAATATCTGCCATATGCGCGATACTGCCCACATCATAGCCTTCGACATAATGCAGAAACAAAACCATTCTGTACTGTGCGGGCAGCGAGAAGACTGCCTCCAATATACCTGAGTCCTCCTCAGATTTGCAGAACTCCGACAATCTCTCAATGTTCATGTGCTTATGACGGAAATTAAACCTGCGCATGTCTTTGCAGACATTTGCAGCCACGCGGATCAGCCAGGCTTTCTGATGTTCCGCCCCGGTGAAAACCGGTGCCCTTGAAGTATATTTCACAAAAGTATCCTGCAGAGCATCTTCAGCATTCTGCTGTGAGCCAAGCATTACCAAACAGATTCTGTAGAGCATATCGCTGTACTCTCTGATAACGCTCTCGATTTCTTCCGCTGATCGGGATATGCGGTTCATGCTCTCACCTCCTTACACCACTAACACGAATTGAAGGGGCGTTTGGTGACATATATTTTTTGAAAATTCCCCCCAAAAGCGTCGAATTGACTGATAATACTAATCCATACTATTCCGCAATTAAAAACATTTAATAATCCAATCGCGGGCAGTATGTAATCCTATAGGTTTATCCGTAATCAATATCTCGTGTTGTAAGTAATCTAAACTCGTAAAGAAAAAAAGAAAAAAGAGCCCCGAAGGACTCTCTATTCGCCTATGTAGTGGTCGGGGTGACAGGATTTGAACCTGCGGCCTCTGCGTCCCGAACGCAGCGCTCTACCAAACTGAGCCACACCCCGTTTTTACCGAACGCTTTATAATATAACAAAATGCTCACAAACTGTCAAGGTTATCAAAGCTAAGCGTTTAAATTAAATGTTAAAACTTAAATGTTAACTAGACATCATGCATTAATAAATAGAGGCATGCTTTAACGAAAACAATATTTAATGAGAATAATACCGTATTTGATACTCCCTCGGACAATGGTTCGGGGGATTTTTACGAGGGTGTGGTATACAAAAAAGAGAACAAAGCAAGGGCAGATGACAACTTATTAAAATTTTATAAGTTGTCATCTGCCCTTGATCATGTTAAAATTTTCTAGGAGGAGGTTGAGTGTATATGATCAAATTCGAAAATGTCAGTAAAAAATACGATGATGGTACTGAAGCCGTGAAGTCACTTAATTTCGAGATAAACAGCGGCGAATTAATGGTACTCATCGGCCCCAGCGGCTGCGGAAAGACAACGACGATGAAAATGATTAACCGACTGATTCCTCATACAGGCGGAAAAATCATCATTGACGGGCAGGATATCAACAGCATTGACCCGGTGCCTCTCCGTCGCAATATCGGCTATGTCATTCAGCAGGTAGGTTTGTTTCCGCACTATACCATTGAAAATAACATAGCTCTGATACCGAGGTTGAAAAAATGGCCGGAGTCCAAGCTCAAAGAACGCGTTACCTATCTGATGGATGTGGTCGGGCTGGATTCCGGGGTATTTGCTAAACGCTATCCCAAGGAGCTTTCCGGTGGGCAGCAGCAGCGGGTGGGAGTGGCCAGAGCCCTGGCTGCCAATCCCGATATTATTCTCATGGATGAGCCGTTTGGGGCACTGGATCCCATGACTCGGGAGCAGCTTCAGGATGAACTGCTGCGCATTCAGTCGGAAATGCATAAGACCATTGTTTTTGTCACCCATGACATGGATGAAGCCCTCAAGCTCGGCGATCGCATCGCTGTTTTACGGGATGGCGAACTGTTGCAGCTGGACACCCCCGACCAATTGCTGAGTAATCCTGCCCATGGCTTTGTTGAGGAATTTATCGGCAAGAACAGAATCTACCAAAATCCGGATTATATTTCTATTACCGATATCATGCGCGACAACCCGGCCATTATCCTCCCCTCCAAGACGCCGGTTGTCGCCATCAGCTTTATGCGCCAGCGCAAGACCGACACCCTGATTGTTTGCGACGAAAAAGGAAAGTTATTGGGAATTATACCTAGCTATGAATTGCATGCCAAAAAAGAAACGATTCAGACCTTAGCCGAAATCGTCCAACCGGTGGACAAGGTTCTCGCCAATACAGCCACAGCCAAGGATGCCTTGCAAATGATCAACACGGCTGCCTATGGCATTATACCTGTGGTCAATGAGCTGCAAAAAGTTGTCGGCGCAGTTACCCGCGGTTCATTGTTGAGTTTTTTTGCCAATCAGTGGTCCGGTGAAAGGGAGGATGCAGATGAGAAATGAGTCTTTATGGACCCAGATTATATTTCAGTTGGAAATGCGTTGGCCTGACTTAATATCGGCTTTGCTTCAGCACATTGAGCTTGTCCTCATTTCCATGCTGATTGCCATTAGCATTGGTGTTCCCCTCGGCATTCTGATTACTCGTGTTAAAGCCTTGGAAGGGCCTGTTCTGGGCGTAGCCGGTATTCTTCAGACTATTCCGGGTCTGGCTTTGCTGGGCTTTATGATTCCCCTTTTCGGGATCGGTATCAAAACAGCGGTGGCGGCCTTGTTCCTGTATTCCTTGTTACCCATTATCCGCAACACCTTTACCGGTATTAAAGATGTAGATAAAGCGACCATCGAAGCAGCTAAAGGCATGGGTATGACAGATTGGCAGATCCTTGTCAAAGTCCAGCTGCCTCTTGCCCTGAGTGTCATGATGGCCGGGATTCGCACCGCTACGGTCATCAATGTTGGTACAGCTACCCTGGCGGCTTTTATCGGTGCCGGCGGTCTGGGGGATTTCATCTTTATTGGTATATCCAGAAATCTGGATGCCCTGGTGCTGATTGGTGCTTTTCCGGCGGCGTTATTGGCCCTGCTGCTTGATTGGCTGCTGGGCAGGCTGGAAAAAGCAACCACACCAAGGGGGCTGAAGGTATAAGGGAAAATTCGATGCGGAGAAGAACACTTCGCAAACTGCCGAAAAGGGTAAAAAGAAAGGAAAGGTGAATATTATAATGAAAAAGAACCTTATAATGTGGAGTTTGGTCGGTGCATTAATGCTTACTTTAGTGGGCTGCCGCAGTGCGGCAAAGAGTGGCGAAACCATCACGGTCGGCTCGAAAAACTTTACGGAGAACATTATTGTTGCTCATATGATGGCTGATCTGGTGGAAGCGCATACGGATCTAAACGTGGACAGAAAGGTTAATCTTGGCGGCTCCAATGTAGCCTGGACGGCTTTAGAGAACAATGACATCCAGATGTACCCTGATTATAGCGGAACCATCGTAGCCAACTATTATCAGGAAGCAACCGGAACATCGGGGGAAACTTTGGCCAAAACATTGGAGTTAACTGCTGAAGATAATATAAAAGCTTTGGGTTCGCTGGGTTTCAATAACACCTACACTTTAGCAGTGACTAAGGAGACAGCGCAAAAATATAACCTGAAGACTTACAGTGATTTGGTCGAAGTATCGGATCAATTGATTCTGGGCTGCGAATTTGAATTCAAAGATCGGCCGGATGGCTACCCAGGACTCCAAACGACTTACAATTTGAATTTCAAGGAAGTCAAAGGTATGGACCATGGCATCATGTTCCGCTCCCTGGTCGAGGGTGAGGTCGATGTGGTCGATGCTTATGCTACCGACGGCCAGATTAAAGTATTCGATTTGGTCATCCTGGAGGACGACCGGGAATTCTTTCCTCCCTATGATTGCCTGCCTTTAATCCGTCAGGACACCCTTGATAAATACCCGGAGCTGGAGGAGATTCTGAATAAGCTCGCCGGAAAAATCAATGAGGCGGACATGCAAGAACTAAATGCTAAAGTGGATGACAAGGGCATGAAAGAAGATGTTGTCGCTCATGACTTTCTGGTATCCGCAGGTTTAATAGAGGAATAATTTAAAGAGAAAACCTAAGTTCACCGTCGTAAGCTGTTCGTTGAAAAATGGCAGCAAGAAAGCCCCGGCAATAAGCTGCCGGGTTTTCTTTATCCAGAATTGCTTTCCATCCTCACGATTCGCTCCCTTTTTTCGGCGAGGCTGACGGCTCATCTCTTCGTGATGCTGTTATTATTAACTTATTTTGCTCCCTGCTTGAGTTGATAGGATGTCCGTTTTCCGATATACTTAAATTCAGACAGCGGAAAAGAGAGATACGTTTCCGAATAAAACAGATAAAGAGCGGGGGAGAAGCATTGAAAAAAACCGCAATCATTATGGATTCCACGGGATATTTAACAAGTGATATAATTGAGGAACATGATATTCGTGTCGTCACCCTGAATGTGAATATTGGTGATGAAACATTTCCGGAAATCGATTTAACCAACAGAGATTTCTTTGCTAAACTGGGGCAGCTCTCCGGTTCCTCAACGACCTCCCAGCCTTCGGTAGGCGCCTTTATAGAAGTCTACAAAGCAGTGCTGGCTGAAGGCTATGACGAGATTATAAGTATTCACCTGTCCGAAAAGATCAGCGGTACTTATGCCTCAGCCATCATGGCCAAAGATTTGCTGGAAAACCCGCATATCCATATTTTTGATTCAGGTTCTTCAGCCTTAGGATTAGGCTTGCTGACCTGGGCGGCTGCTGATTGGGCCGGGGAAGGGCTTGATGCCCAGGAGATTTTGGGAAAACTGGAAACATTGCGCCCCCTCTGTGAGCTTTATTTCATTGTCGACACATTGGAATACCTGCACCGGGGAGGGAGAATTGGCGGGGCTTCAGCCCTTTTCGGCACCTTGCTGCAAATAAAGCCTATTCTCTATTTTAATACTGAAGGTATTATTGATGTCTTTGATAAAGTTCGTTCAAAAAACAGGGCCTTGCAAAGAGTTTATAAAGAGCTGGAACGAGCCTTAGCTTCACATAAGCCCCACCGGATTGCGGTGATGCATGTTGACGCCGAGGCTGAAGCGGCCAGCATAGCCGAAGAACTGTCCCAGAAATACCAGGGTCAGGATATTCGGATTTTTGAGGCAGGTCCTGTTATTGCTACTCATGTAGGCCCGGGGGCAGTCGGCCTGGTTTTTCACCCCTGGCCGCACTGATCTTGAATGAGGCTGCTGGCAATGATCAAGGGTGAACTGGTTGACTTGAATGGAAATTGACAGTATATTGCCAATACTTTAAGTCAAGTATAGGCAGAATAATTGGTGGGAAGATAGAGGCAGGAACCTTTTGTGGAGGTGTTAACCCATGCTTAAAATCCCGCGCCGCTTGTTTTTTCAGGTTCAATCTCCGGCAAGACCCTGTGAACCCTTTGCTCCTGCAGAATCCGGTGATTTTTATGATGAGGAGATACCTCTGACATCTTTAGATGATATCGAATGGGCAACCAATGTTTTAGAACCGGAACAGCAGCGGGGGCCGTCGGAAAATCCCTGAACTATGGCTTTTCTGCTCGCTTTAGAATGACAGTAATTAAGTCTCAGCCCGTTCTTGGGCTGAGACTTTGTATATATTGCGGATTTCTGAATATTTAAATTTTAGTTATTTCTATATTTTGAGAAGGAGTTATTGAAAATATAGGGAATATTATAATCATTAGAGCTTTATTTCACAATTTAAAAATATTTGTTAAAAAAATAACTAATCCATTTAATAAAATTTTCTGAATTTTTGAAGGAATTCAGTAAATTACGAAGAATACACTCTATACAGTTGTTGTATCATATTTAAATTAACAACAGTCATATAGTGGGAACATGTAGTAGGAAAAATTATTGTGAAACTATGCACAGAACCAGATGAAATAGGAGATGAAGTCAATGAAGATTGCGATTTCAGGCAAAGGCGGGGTCGGCAAGACAACATTTGCAGCTAATTTGGCGCATTATTTGTCCGAACGGGGGATGAGAGTCCTGGCGGTTGATGCGGATCCGGACGCCAGCTTAGGAACGGTCTTAGGTATTGCGGAGGACGATTTGAACCGTTTACGCCCCATTGTTGACATGAAAGAGCTCATCGAACAACGCATGGGCGGAAGCGGTGCCTTTTATCCTTTGAACCCCCAAGTGGATGACATTTTGGATGATTACTCCGTTCAAGTGGGTCCCATCCGCTTTTTCCGCATGGGCAATGTCAAAGGGGGAGGTACAGCCTGCTATTGCAAAGAGAACAGTTTTTTGCATGCTTTGGTCAACTCCTTAATTCTCTCTGAACAGGATACCGTCATTTTGGATATGGGTGCCGGCATCGAACAGCTTACCCGAGGAACTGCCCAGGGAGTTGATGTTTTAGTCATTGTCACAGAAGCCAGTACAGTGAGCGCTCATACTGTCCGGGTCATTCAGAAGCTTGCCCAGGAATTGGGGATTCCTAAAGTCTCTGTCATCGGCAACAAAATCCGCTCCACCAAAGACGAGGATTTTCTCAAAGCACAATTTACGGAAGATGAGTTGCTCGGCTTGATTCCTTTTAGCGAGGAATTACTCGATATGTCTATTCATACGGATAATTCTTCTTTTCCCAAGGGTGCTCCAGGTTCCCAATTAGAATCTGTCTATAGAAAACTAATGGAGGGGAGGGACATCTAAAACCTAAAGGTGAGCACAGTTGCATGGTGGAAATCTACAGGTCAAAAAGAGGAGGTTA
Organism: Desulfitobacterium chlororespirans DSM 11544; assembly: GCF_900143285.1. Lineage (NCBI taxonomy): Bacteria > Bacillati > Bacillota > Clostridia > Eubacteriales > Desulfitobacteriaceae > Desulfitobacterium > Desulfitobacterium chlororespirans. The sequence goes on along the minus strand of NZ_FRDN01000014.1, from coordinate 170,778 downwards.
AACAATGCCAAGATATCGGGATTTGACACACACCTCACGGCCTTCCAACGCGCCCCGTGTGGTGGAACCCAAAAATCCATTGCGCACAACAGATCCAGGCACCATAGAGATGCTGAAAGTTGCGCAGGAAAACAAACTTGAGACAGTATTTGATCGCTTTGTCGCCCAGCAGCCCCAATGCGGCTTCGGGTATAAAGGCATCTGCTGTCGTATTTGTCTTGCCGGACCCTGCCGGGTCAAAGCAGAGGATGGACCGGCCAGCAGAGGTATTTGCGGTGCAACCGCCTATACCATTGTCTCCAGAAACCTTGTTCGTATGATCGCAGGAGGAGCAGCGTCTCACTCCGAGCATGCCAGACATGTGCTGCACACTGCCCATGAACTTGTGGAAGGAAAGACTAAAGACTATGAAATCAAATCCCCGGAAAAACTTCATAAACTAGCCGAAAAACTGGGAATCGAGACGTTAAACAGAGATAATATGGAGATTCTTGGCGACGTAACCGAATTAGCTTATGAAGATTTCGGCAGATATAAAGATCGTCCGGCAGCATTCCTTGACTCTTTCCTAATTGAGCAGCGTCATAACAAGTTTTTAAATACGAATATTATGCCGCGTAATATTGATGGTACGGTAACGGAACTTATGGCGCAGACCGCTCAAGGGGTGGATGCTGATCCTGTTAATATAATTTTCGGTGGCCTAAAAGGCTCCCTCGCCGACTTAGTGGGAGAATATATCGGCACCAACCTCAGTGACGTTTTATTTGGGATTCCGGAGCCCATTGTTTCTGAAGCGAACCTGGGAGTTATTGAAGAGAAGATGGTCAATATCGCCGTTCATGGACATAACCCCGTTCTTTCCGAAATGGTGGTAGGGGCTGCCCGTGAGTTAAAGGCAGAAGCTCAAAAAGCAGGAGCAGAAGGGGTCAATATCGTCGGTATCTGTTGTACCGGTAATGAACTCTTGATGCGTGAAGGGGTCTATCTGGCCACATCATCCGCCTCTCAGGAAATGGCCATTTTGACCGGTGTCCTTGATGCGATGGTTGTTGACATTCAATGTATTTATCCATCCCTCACCCAATTGTGCGATTGCTACCATACCAAGATGATCACTACGGAAGCCATTATGAAGGTTCCCGGTGCGCAACATTTAGCGTTTAATTCAGAAACTGCCATGGAAGACGCTAAAAAATTAGTGAGAATAGCCATTGAAGCTTACAAGAGAAGAGATCCCAAAAAGATCGCTCTCTCCAAGACGCGCAACTCCCTTGTGGCAGGATTCAGTATCGAAGCCTTGACCGATATTTTCGGCAAGATCAATCCTGAGCGCCCCTTCTCCGTTCTGACCGATGCTATTCTGAGCGGACAGATCAAGGGTGTTGTTCAGATGGCCGGCTGCAACAACCTGAAACGTCAGCAGGATGAATCCCATGTCGCCATTCTTAAAGCGCTGGTGAAGAATGATGTCTTTGTTGTAGCGACAGGCTGCTCGGCCGGAGCCTTTGCCAAGATGGGCCTAATGAATTCAGAAGCGGTGGAAGAATATGCCGGAGAAGGCCTGAAGAGCTTTATCAGACAGCTTGAAGAAGCCAATCCTCAATTGTCCACTAAATTACCTTTGGTATTCCACCTCGGATCTTGTGTGGATAACAGCCGCGGTATGGATTTGGTTCAAGCTATGGCCAAAGAACTGGGTGTCGATACACCTAAGGTTCCCTTTGCTGCCTCTGCACCTGAAGCCATGCATGAAAAGGCGGTAGCGATCGGTTCCTACTGCGTTTCCATGGGTATTCCTACTCACGTAGGCACCATGCCTTACCTGGAGGGCAGTGATCTCATCTATGGCATTGCCACCCAAATTGCCCATGATGTCTTCGGCGGCAACTTTATTTTCGAAGTGGATGAGAAAGTAGCTGCCCAAAAAATCTTGAATGCACTTGAATACAGAACATGGAAGCTTAGAATCCATAAGCAAACCGCTGAAAAATTCGATACAGCCATTGCCCAAGGGTGGTAAGGAAAGGAGGAAGTGATTATGTCCATGGAGCAAATTTACGCTGATGCGATCAAGGATCCCTCAAAAGAGCCCAAAAAATTACTTCGTAAGGCCTACGATGGAACGATTACGGCTATGAGTTATGCGGAGATTCTTTTAAACCGTGCCCTTAAAGACTATGGTCCCCAACAAACGGTTGGCTATCCGGACACCGCTTACCACCTTCCGGTTATTACCTGCCTCTCCGGGGATAAGGTAACCACGCTTGGTGAGCTTGTACCGCTTCTTAACCGCGTGCGGAATCAGGTCAAAACAGAATTGACCTTTGAGAACGCCCGCCTCTGGGGGGAATCCGTTCTCTATGCTGCGGAGATTATTGAAATTCTCCACTATTTGCGCAACGACGAGCCCAAGGTAGCCCCTTGGACCGGTTTCCTGGGTGACCCTATTGTGCGTAAGCATGGGATCAAGATGGTGGACTGGACCATCCCAGGTGTTGCCGTTATCTTAGGCCGTGCTAAAGATTCCCCGTCGGCGAAGAAAATTGTCGATAACCTGATGGGCAAAGGCTTCATGCTCTTCCTCTGTGATGAAGTCATTGAGCAGCTGCTGGAAGAAAACGTGAAGATTGGTGAAGACTATATTGCTTTCCCCTTAGGAAACTTTACTCAGGTTATCCATGCAGTGAACTATGCCTTCCGGGCCGGCTTGGCCTTCGGGGGAATTCCTGCCGGACAAAGAGAACAGCATCGTGATTACCAGCATCGCCGGGTACGGGCTTTTGTGCTCCATCTCGGAGAGCTGGATGATGTTAAAGTAGCCGCTGAGATGGGAGCCATTTTCATGGGCTTCCCTGTACTGACGGACCAGGAACTGGGCGAAGATATGCAGATCCCGGATTGGTATCTCTCTGAGCCTGATTATGAAAAGATCGTGCCTCTGGCCCTTGAGGTGCGGGGAATTAAGCTGACCAATATCGAGATTCCTATTCCGGTCAACTTCGGACCTGCCTTTGAAGGGGAAACCATCCGCAAAGGGGATACCTATGTGGAGTTTGGCGGCGGCAGAACTACTGCCTTCGAGCTGGTAAGCATGGTGGGACCTGATGAGGTTGTGGACGGTCAGGTAACCGTCATTGGACCGGAGATCGATACGGTACCGGAAGGAAGTCGGCTTCCCTTGGGAATTAAGGTGGATATCTATGGCCGTAAAATGCAGGAGGACTTTGAAGGGGTTCTGGAGCGCCGGATCCACTACTTTACCAACTATGGTGAAGGAGTCTGGCACGTTGCTCAGCGTGATCTTTGCTGGGTGCGTATTTCCAAGGATGCTCGGGCTAAAGGCTTCCTAATGAAGCATATCGGAGAATTGCTGCTGGCTAAATTCAAGCAGGAATTCCCGGCTATTGTCGACCGGGTCCAGGTTACCATCTATACGGATCAACAAGCCGTCGAGGAAAATCTGGTCAAGGCCCGGGAGCGTTATCGCGCACGGGATGCCCGCTTGAAGAGCCTGACCGACGAGAATGTAGAAGAATTCTATTCTTGCCTCCTCTGTCAGTCCTTTGCTCCCAACCATGTCTGCATCGTCAGTCCGGAGCGGGTTGGTCTCTGCGGTGCTGTCAGCTGGCTTGATGCCAAAGCAGCCTTCGAAATTACCCCAACCGGCCCGAACCAGCCTATTCCTAAGGGTTTGGCCATTGATGAAGTCAAGGGAATGTGGCAGAGTGTCAATGATTATCTGCGGCCTTCTTCCAATAATACTCTTGATGAAGTCAATCTCTATACCTTAATGGATCGCCCCATGACATCCTGCGGTTGCTTCGAGGCGATTATGGCCATTGTTCCTGAGGCCAACGGCCTGATGATCACCACCCGTGAGCATAGTGGTATGACGCCTTGCGGCATGACCTTCTCGACCCTGGCCGGCACCGTTGGCGGTGGCTTGCAGACACCAGGATTTATGGGAATCGGCCGCAGCTATATTATCAGCAAGAAGTTTATTCCGGCTGACGGCGGCATCTCGCGGATTGTCTGGATGCCTAAAGAGCTGAAGGAGTTCTTAAAAGAAGATCTTGTAGCCCGTTCGATTGATGAAGGTTTAGGCGAAGACTTTATCAATAAGATTGCCGATGAGAGCGTTGGCACGACGGTGGAAGAGATCATTCCGTTCCTCGAAGAAAATGGTCACCCATGCTTCAGTCTGGACCCATTAATGTAAGATAAACTGTTGGAGACAGAGCATCATGCTCTGTCTCCGGTGAGAAAAAGTAATGATGGAAAGGGGTCACTGTTATGGCTTTAACAGGCTTAGAAATTTATAAACAACTCCCCAAAAAGAACTGCGGTGAGTGCGGTACTCCTACCTGTCTCGCTTTCGCGATGGCATTGGCTTCCGGTAAAGGATCCTTAGATGCTTGCCCTTATGTTACGAATGAAGCTCGGGAAGCCCTGGATTCCGCATCGGCACCACCGATTAAGGCTATCAAATTCGGCAACGGCTCGATTTTAGGAGATGAAACGGTTCTTTTCCGTCACGATAAAACCTTTTATCATCCTACCACCTTGCTGATTGAGATTGCCGATACGTTATCCGACGAAGAAGTTCAAGCGAAGCTTCAAGAAATCGAAGGCTTGGAATTTGATCGGGTGGGATTGCATTATACCATCGACGGAGTGGCTGTAGTCGAGGCCTCCGGTTCCCCGGAGCAATTTGCTAAAGTGGTCGCTCAGGTGGCCGCAGGAACTGAGCGTTCTTTGCTGCTTTTAAGCGACAACGCAGATGCCCTGAAAGCCGCTTTGCCTGGAGTTGCCAGCCGCAAACCTCTCATCGGCTCGGCTACTGAAGCCAATTATGAGGCGGTTGTCAACTTAGCAAAAGAGCATAATGTTCCCGTTATTATTAAGGCTGAAGGCCTGGACGCTTTAGCAGCCCTAGTGGAAAATGCTCAAAAACTTGGCCATAAAGAATTCGTCCTGGATCCGGGCACCCGGACACCGAGCCAGACTCTTGCTAATCTGACTCACTGCCGCCGCCTGGCGATTAAAAAGAAATTCAGACCGTTCGGCTATCCAGTGATTGCCTTCACCAGCAAAACAGAACCTCTGGCCGAAATCACGGAAGCCTCGGTTTATGTGGCCAAATATGCCAGTGCCATTGTCTTAAAGGCATCGGCTAAGGCTCATATCCTGCCCTTGATGGCACTTCGTCAGAACCTGTATACAGATCCGCAAAAACCCATTCAAGTGGAGCCTATTCTGCATACAGTGGGTGAAGTCAACGAGAACTCACCGATTTATATTACGACGAACTTCTCCTTAACCTATTACAGCGTTGAGGGAGAAGTGGAAGCCAGCAAGATTCCCAGCTATATTCTCCCCATCGATACAGATGGTACTTCTGTGCTTACAGCTTATGCAGCAGGCAAATTTGAGCCTGAAAAGATTGCCGATATATTGGCCAAGAGCGGTGTAGGCGATAAAGTAAACCATCGCAATCTGATCATCCCCGGCTATGTGGCTGTTATCTCCGGAAAATTACAGGAAATTTCCGGCTGGAAAGTCATCGTCGGACCTCGCGAATCCAGCGGGATTGTTTCCTTTACACGGGCAATGTAAGGTTGCAACGGCAAGAGGGTAGAGGAGGATACCATGGAGAAATTCCAGGTAAAATTTATGCCGGATCAGCAAGTGATTGAGGTGGAACAAGGAACATCCCTGCTCAAAGCAGCTTCTCAGGCAGGTATTTTTATAAAATCCAGCTGCGGCGGCAAAGGGACCTGTGGTGCCTGTAAAGTTACGGTGATATCCGGTGAAGCCAAAAGTGAAAGAACGGGAAATTTATCTCCGGAACAACTGAGCCGTGGGGTACGCTTAAGCTGCCATACCTTTGTTGAAGGGGATCTGACCGTTGAGGTCCCACCGGAATCACGCCTGCAAGCGCATCAGGTTCTCCTTGAGGATGCCAATGCAGCATTGCTCACAGAGACCAGTAAAGATCTGTTAACTTATTATGGGTATCATCCCCTGGCCCGCAAGGTCAATATCCGTTGCTCTGAACCTACCCTAACGGATAATGCCGGCGACTGGACTCGTTTGTCCATTGAGTTAAAGCGGGTGCTTCAATCCGATAAACCTTTGACCATTCCCTTATCCGTATTGCAAACTTTGCCGGAAACCTTGCGTCAGGCTCATTGGGACCTATCCGTTATTTTAACGGATTTAGAATCAGGGTACACAGTGCTCCATGTGGAGCCTGCCAATGACCGACCGTGCTATGGTTTGGCAATTGATGTGGGTACCACGACCGTGGTTGTCTACTTGGTCGATCTGGATAGCGGAGAAATAGTGGATAAACAAGGCTCCTACAATAAGCAAGCCCAATTTGGGGATGATGTCATTTCGCGGATTGTCTATGCGGTTGATAGCACGGAGAACATGGCTGAGATTCAAAAGGCCGTAGTGGATACCGTCAATGTCCTCATTGAGGGAATTCTTGAGCGGCAAAGCCTGACCAGCCAGAATATAGCCAGTGCGGTGATCGCCGGCAATACAACCATGTCACAGCTCTTCTTGGGCATCAATCCCCGTTACATTCGGTTAGAACCCTACATCCCAACCGTCAATTCAACACCGGCGGTATCAGCGCGGGAAATAGGGCTTAGACTTCTTCCTGAGGCACTCATTCACACCTATCCTTCGGTGGCCAGTTATGTGGGAGGAGATATCGTTTCCGGTGCTTTAGCCACAGATATGGCCAACTCCGACGAGATTATTTTATTTATCGATATCGGAACCAATGGGGAGATAGTGCTGGGGAATAAGGATTGGCTTGTTTCTTGTGCGTGCTCGGCCGGACCGTGTTTTGAAGGGGGAGGAATTCTCTTTGGCATGAGAGCCATGCCCGGGGCCATTGAGCGGGTGGATATTGATCCGGAAAGCCTTGATGTCAAGCTGAAGGTAGTCGGCAAGATTGCTCCTGTTGGCATCTGCGGCTCGGGATTAGTGGATTGCCTGGCCAAGCTGCGCAAGGCAGGAATTATTGATCGTGCCGGGAATTTCCAGTTGGAACATCCTTCTCAATCGGCGCGGATTCGTGCCACGGAGGATGACAAAGAGTTTGTTTTGGCTTGGGCTCATCAAGCAGGAGGAGATAAGGATATTGTCATTTCCGAAAATGATGTGAAGAATCTGATTCGGGCTAAAGGGGCGATCTATGCAGGGATTCGTTCATTGCTGCAAACAGTGGCCCTGGAAATTGATATGATCGAGCGAATCGTCATTGGGGGTGGCTTCGGCAATTACCTCAATGTTCACGATTCGGTAGAAATAGGCCTGCTTCCTGACCTGCCTCAAGAAAAGTTTGAGTTCATAGGCAATTCTTCTGTTAAAGGGGCACGTCTTGCCTTGCTTTCGCAGAAGGCTTGGAACGAGGCTGCCGATCTTGCCCGCAAGATGACGTATATCGAACTGTCCATTGGCACCACTTTTATGGATGAGTTTGTATCGGCCTTGTTCCTGCCCCATACTGATTTATCGTTATTTCCTTCTGTAGAAGGAACATTTTAGGAAGCATTGGAGGGAAGAATCATGACAAAATATATTGCAGTTGCAGGTAAAGGAGGAGTAGGTAAAACAACCTTCACAGCTCTTTTACTGCGTCAAATGGTCAAAGGATCGCAGAGTAAATCCATCCTGGCGGTGGATGCAGACCCCAATGCCAACTTGAATGAAGCTCTTGGCCTCGAGGTCACAGCAACGATTTCCGAACTTCTCGAAGATACGAAGAATCCCAAGGCCATTCCCACAGGAATGCCCAAGGATGTTTTTGTGGAATACAAACTCCAACAAAGCCTCATTGAATCTCAGGATATTGATTTACTGGTTATGGGGGGCCCCCAGGGTCCCGGCTGTTATTGCTATCCCAACGACCTGCTCAGAAAGTATCTGGAGACCTTAGGCGACAATTATGATTATGTGACAGTGGATACCGAAGCGGGTCTTGAGCATATCAGCAGGAGAACTATTCCCCGTGTGGACGTGATGTTCGTCATCAGCGATTCTTCCGCACGAGGGATTCGTTCGGCGGGGAGAGTCCACGAACTGATTAAAGGGTTGCGCTCTGCGGTGGACGAGGTGTACTTGGTAGTGACGAAAACCACAGAGGGAAGCCTGGATTCTTTATCAGGAGAGATTGAAAAAACCGGTCTGCAACTGATCGGAGATATTCCACTTGATCCTATGGTAGTAACTCATGATTTGGAGGGGCGTCCGCTCTATACTTTGCCGGATGACTCCCTTGCCGTTCAAGCAGTGGAAAAGATTATGAAAAAAGCCTTTAAATGAAACTAGAGAGGAGAGAGGTTCAAATGGCCGTAGCCCTCGTCAAAGAAAGATACCAAAGTAAAGTTGGAGAAGTAGTCATCGGTGCAACCGCTGCGGAAGGTGGCACCCGTACTTCTGTTGTTAAAGTAGGTGGAGACTCCACCTTGCCGTTTCTTCATTTTGAAGGAAAAGTGGAGAATCGTGCTGCTATCGCCTTGGAAGTCACCGATGTTCCTCCCGCATGGAGCGATACTGTCAAGGGTCAATATGGTGATGTCATCAATGATCCTGTAGCTTGGGCCAAGAAATGCGTTGAAGAATACAATGCCGATATGATCTATCTCAAACTGATCGGAGCTAATCCGGAAGGTGAGAATCGCAGTCCTGAAGAATGCGCTAAAGTGGTGAAAGATGTCTTAGCCGCTGTTGGTGTTCCTTTAATCGTTGCTGGGTGCGAAGATCCGGAAAAGGATAATGAAGTATTGGCTGCTGTCGCAGAAGCTACTTCAGGTGAAAATCTTTTAATCGGTATCGCTGAACAAGATAATTACAAATCCATTACCGCAGCCGCCATGGTGCATAAGCATAATCTTATCGCCCGTTCGCCGCTGGACATTAACATTTGTAAGCAGCTGAATATCTTGATCTCAGAAATGGGCCTGCCCCTGAACCGTATCGTGATTGACCCCATGATCGGCGGTCTGGGGTATGGTATTGAGTATGCTTACTCGATCATGGAACGGGCACGGTTAGGATCCTTAGCCAATGATAAGATGCTGTCCATGCCGATGATTTGTACAGTGGGTTATGAAGCAAACCGTGCTAAAGAGGCCAATGCCTCGGCAGAAGAGTTCCCAGGCTGGGGAGATCTGAACGATAGAGCAATCCTCTGGGAAGCTTTAACAGCGGCAGGGCTTTTGCAAGTCGGTGCCAGCATTCTCTTAATGAGAAATCCTGCAGCCGTTAAACTTGTTCAACAGAATATAGCTGATCTCATGGAGATGAATGCCTAATCGGAGTGTCGATCTATCCGGCCGATAGGGATTATCCCTTAAATATGAAAGGATGTGGCTCAATTGATTATTATTGGTGAACGGATTAATGGAATGTTTAAGGATATCGGAGATGCTCTTCGCAATAAGGATGCTAAGCCCCTCCAACATTGGGCGTTGAAACAGGAAGAAGGCGGAGCCCATTACCTTGATGTCAACTCCGGTCCGGCAGTTCCCAAAGAGGAGCGTCCCGAAGCCTATGAGTGGATGGTTAAGATTATTCAAGAAGTCTCTAATTTGCCGCTGTGCCTGGATTCCACGAACTATGATGCTATTGAAGCCGGTTTAAAGCATCTCAAACGCCCTGGCATGATCAATTCAGTTCCTGCCGAGCGTGACAAGATTGAGCGGGTTTTCCCCATGGCTGTCCAATATAATGCATCTTTAATCGGTTTGACCATGGATAAGGTAGGGATTCCCAAAGATGCCGAAAACCGCATTGTTTTCGCCATGGAATTGGTGGCTGCAGCAGATGAATTCGGCTTGCCTACCGATGAACTCTATATTGACCCCCTGATCCTGCCTTGTAATGTTGCCCAAGAGCACGCACCTGAGGTTTTGGAAGCCATCAGAATGGTCAAAACTCTGTCCAATCCAGCCCCGAAAACTGTTCTGGGCCTTTCCAACGTGTCCCAGAAATCCCCGGACCGTCATCTGATCAATCGCACCTATTTGGCCATGGCTATGGCTGCCGGCCTCGATGCGGCGATTATGGATGCTAACGATGACGATTTGGTTGACGTAGCTGCAACTGGTCAAATCCTCTTAAATAAGAGCATCTATGCCGATTCCTATCTGAAGGTTTTCCGCCAGCGCTAGGAAAAGCCTGTGCTTCTTCAATGATGATGCCGTTAGCGCGACATACTCAGGAGAGCTCTCTCACGTTTAAGGTGAGCAGGGCTCTCCTTTGTGTGCGCTATTGGGTTTTTATGTGGTATGGGCGGTATCACTGATTAGTAAAAGACATTGCTCGGGTCGCGTAGCGTTACGCACAACGCGTACTCCATAGCTCCGGGGCTGGTTCACTCGCTTTCTTAACAGCTCCCGCCAAACCTCCTGGTAATACCTGATGTGAACCGTGGCTCCGCTACGTTAAGAAAGCGACCTTCACCTGACCGCCCCTCCGCTAAATCCGTCCGCTTTTGTACGTAAAGCTACGCCTTGCGGGTCTCTTTTAGCACTGCTTTTGGGAATCTTGTGGGCATTTTTGAGGGTCATCTTCAGGGCCTTTCCCAGGCTAGCTGGCCATGCCGCCGCAAGCGGCGCCGGTAAAGACGAAAAAAGCGGCTCAGGTCAGGCAACTTGCTCCACATTTCCCACAACGCCCCGCTTATTCAGACCCGCAAAGCAGCCCAAGGATTTTGCTTTACGATAGGAAGCGAATTTAAGCGAGCGGAGACAAAACTTCGTGAAAAGCCTGCAGCGGAGAAAGGTTGGAAACAGGACGTTTCCAACCGCCCATTGAGCAGGAGCGATTTGGGCGGGCACCTTTCGAAGCGGAGGGCTTTTTGCGTTAGTTTTGTCCGCGCAGCTTATGGAGCGACCGGTGTAAAATCAAAATCCTGGAGACACCTGCCTAAGAGAATCTGCATAAAGTAGCTGTTTTTCCGGCCAAAAATCAGACATACTCTGCCGCCAAACCGCATAGCTATCATGGAAAAGATGTATGCGGAGGTGGACAATCTTGGAAGCCTTTTTCAAAGAGGATCAAGAAATTCGCGAATGGATCGACTTATTCGTGGAAAAATTACTTACTGTGAATCTGTTATCGGGAAACGAAGCTGATGGTGAATTTCATCAAGGCAGGCAGGCCATTGAAAAAATCGCATCATCATTTCAGGAGATGCTCGATCTGCCAAAAGAAGTGCTCATGGATGGGATTCGTCAATTGGTGGAACAGAGATTACCGGACCATCGGGTCATAGAGAATTTTCCTGATTTTTACCGGCTTATGAATGATATGATCAGCGCAGGACTACAAAACGTAGAAACGCAGGAACCGCAGTATTTTCCCCAGCCGCTGGCTCATTTAAGGGTCCTGGGCAGTCAGGCGGAAGGTATCACTGTGCCCAGCTCCAAGGTGCCCCTTAATGGCGGGGGAGCACAAACGCAGGAATTGGATTCCTTTTTTTCGCTTAAGCAGCATGTGTTGAAAACTACGGATTCACCACAAACCCTGAGCCCTAAAGAGCCTCTTAACAAGGGACCGGCGACGAATACAGAGCCCCCTCCCACTTATACTGAGATTGATCAGAAGAAGGAGCTCAAGCAAGAGCTTATGAAGCAAGAGCCTATAGCTCAAGAATTGGGTGAGGATATTAAAAATAAATCAGGTTCGGATGAGCTTGGCCTTAGTCCAAACTCAAACCCAGGCCCAGATCCAGGCGAAATGGCCAAAGGTATCGATGATGCAATCGACGAAGTGATCAGCGAACCCCTCACAGATCCTATTGCCAAATCCCTTCATGAACTCATTGACGAGTCCTTAAAGCAGCTCTTGCTGGAATCACATAGTGTCATTGATGAATATACTTCGGTCTATACCCAACCTCTGGAAAATCTTGAAGCTAAGATAAAGAATGAGGTTCACGAAGAAGCTGTGCCGGCTCTAAGTGTTTTGACCGCCATGCCAAGAGAAAATGAACCCGTGAAAAGTCATGGTGTGCCGCCGGCCAGGGATCCATTTCGCTTTAATGCCAATAAAAAGAAAAATAATCGGGCTGTGATTGAGCCGGCAGTCAAACCTGCAGCTGAGCCCCAGGAAATTCCTCAGAACGGTAAAGCTCTTGCTCAAGTTCTGAAGCATCTCTGCGGAGATTCATCGATTCAATGGAATGTCTCGGTTGATGAATATAGCTTTTTTGCTAAAATAGATAATATACTCATTCGGGTGATACCAGAGGATGACCCGTCTTTAGACGACGGCCTTACGAAAGAGATAACTATAAAAATGAAAAAACAAGGCTATAAGGTCTTTGTTTGCAGTCAGGGGGATTTAATGTATCCGCGGCGTCTAGAACGGGAAATTCGACGCGTACTACGTTAAAAGATTGAATTCAGCACCACTTTTGCTCAAAATTAGTAGGAGATTACAGAAATCATGTCGAATACTACCAAGAGTATTGTGGTGAAGAGAGGGACGAGAGTGGCAGACCGATTGGGTCTCATAATGAGCAACACTTTAAAAGCTATTGAGACAAGCAAAGAAGAGATTTTCTACATAGCAGAAACGACACGTGCAGAAGCCCAGCGGCTTATTCAAGAGCTGGCTCAGCTCAAGGAAGAAATTGTCTATACCATTGCCGAGGTGGATAAATACCAAAAATTAGAGCGCCGGCTCCGTCAACGTTTAATGGAAGTAAGCAGAGAATTTGGTAATCATTCTGAGCAAGAGATGATAAAATCTTATACTGAAACGAAGGATGTCCAAGTTCAGCTTCAACTTCTGCAATCCAAGGAGATGCAATTGCGGGCACGGCGGGATGAAATCGAACGTTCTCTGATACAGATGGAGAAGACTATCGAGCGAGCCGAAAATTTACTTAATCAGGTAACCATGGCGATCAATCTTTTACATGGTGGAATTTCTGAACTGAGTCAAAACAATAATCCTGAACATCGGCAGGAAATTGCCCAAAAGATCATCCGTGCTCAAGATGAAGAACGACGTCGGGTTGCCCGGGAGATTCATGATGGACCGGCCCAAAATCTGGCCAATATTGTTTTGCGCTTAGAAATTGCTGAAAAACTGCTCGCACTGGATCCTACTCGAGTGCGAGCAGAGATCACGGATTTAAAAGGATTGGTCCGTTCAAATCTGCAGGATATTCGACGGATTATTTTTGACCTGCGCCCCATTGCGCTGGACAACCATGGGTTTATTTCTGCTTTGGAAAAGTATCTCATGACGTTTCAGGAAACCTATCATTTAACCTGTGATTTTAAGGTGATCGGCAAAGAGAGACGTTTATTGCCGGCAGTGGAGGTAGCCTTATTCCGTTCCCTTCAGGAGGGATTGACGAATATCGCCAAGCATGCCCGTGCTGATTGGGCCAGGGTCCTTATCGAGTATGAGGAATGTCAAATTAAGGTTCAAATCACGGATCGGGGGATCGGATTCAATGTGGAAGAGGCATTTGCCAATCCCGGTGACCATTTTGGGCTGGTGGGGATGAAAGAGAGAATTGAGATGTTCAATGGCCAAATGAACCTTACCTCAATTCCCAAAAAAGGGACTACGGTAAAGCTCATTGTGCCGAATTATGAGGAGGGATGGGAATGATAAGAGTCGTTATCGCAGATGATCATCCGCTCCTTCGTGAGGGATTAAGACGAATTCTTGAATTTGAAGAAGGAATCCAAGTTGTCTGTGAAGTAGGAGACGGCCAAGGTGCGATTAATGTTTCACGCACCTTGGATTTTGATATTTTATTAATGGACTTAAATATGCCTGGGGTTAATGGTTTGGAAGCCTGTCGTGTCATTCGCCGTGAAAACGAGACGATTGGCATTCTGGTGCTGACTGTGGATGATTCCGATGAAAAAGTATTTCAGGTTCTTCAATTGGGGGTTGCAGGCTATCTGTTGAAAGATGTGGATCCCAAGACTTTGATCGATTCCATTCGCAAAGTCCATGCGGGCCAGCCGATTCTTTCACCTGCAGTTACCGGTAAATTGCTGGGACAGCTTGTTCATCCTACCCAGAACAGGGATACCTGTGGATTAAGTGACAGAGAACTGCAAATCCTAACTTATGTGGTTAAGGGGTCATCCAATCGTGAGATTGGACAGGCCTTATTCATCAGTGAAAAAACCGTCAAAAATCATCTCTCCAGTATTTTTCGCAAATTAGCGGTGGAGGATCGCACCCAAGCCGCTCTCAAAGCAGTGAAACTTAAACTTGTTCAACTGGATTAAGATCCGGATTGAACGTCCATAAAGCAAAGTCAGCTCTGCAACGGGATCGGGGTGAATAATTGCTTTAAAACAGGAGGATTTCATGAAACTATATTTCTATGGAGCCGCTCAAGTCGTCACCGGATCATCTTATCTGGTTGAATCCGAAGGCTATCGAGTCCTGATCGATTGTGGACTCTTTCAAGGCTCAAAAGCCTTGAAAGAGCTGAATTATGGTGGTTTCCCCTATAATCCTGCGGAACTTAATGCCGTGATCCTGACCCATGCTCATACGGATCATTCGGGCTTAATTCCCAAGCTCATCAAATATGGGTTTCAGGGAAAAATTTATGCCACCCCGGAAACCATTAAATTGTGCTCGGTGATGCTCCCGGACAGCGGTCATATTCAAGAGATGGAAGTAGAGCGCAAAAATCGCAAGCTGAAGCGGGCCAGTCAGGATTTGTTAACACCTATTTATACTGCCCAAGATGCCCAGAATTCCCTTAAATTCTTCACACCGGCTCAATATGATCAAAGCACTCAGCTTTCTCCGGAGATAAACTTTATCTTTCACGATGCGGGCCATATCCTGGGTTCAGCATTTGTCCAAATGACAGTCAAGGAAGGTGAACTGGAAAAGACCCTTGTGTTCTCCGGGGATGTGGGGAATTCCGAGCAACCCTTTATTGAGAATCCCCGCATTATTTGCGGCGGAGACATTGTCATTGTTGAAACAACCTATGGGGATCGCCAACATGAGAATAGGGCCAATCGCATTCAGCATTTAGCTGAAATCATTCGCGAGGCTCACCAAGCGGGGGGAAATCTTGTCATCCCGGCTTTTGCTATCGAACGTACGCAAGACCTTTTGTTTTATATACGTAAACTGCAGACTGAAAACGAGATCCCGGTGATGCCTATTTATGTGGATAGTCCCTTGGCTATCGCCGCGACCAAGATTTTTCAGGAAAATCCTCAGAATTTCGATCAGGAGACTCTGGATATGATCCAAAGGGGCGAGCACCCCTTATTAATGCCCAATGTTCATTATAGCTTAACCAGCGAAGATTCCATGGCCATCAACTCTATTCAGGGCGGCGCCATCATCATTGCCGCCAGCGGTATGGCTGACGCTGGGCGGATTAAGTATCATCTCAAATATAATCTATGGCGGGAAAATGCCACCGTATTATTTGTCGGCTACCAAGCTCAGGGAACGTTGGGGCGGAGAATTATTGAAGGGGCCAAAGAGGTAACCATTCATGGGGAAAAGGTGGCTGTTCGTGCGAATATCCGCCGCATGGAAGGTTTATCTGCCCACGCCGATCAGCCTCAGCTCTTGGAATGGTTGTCCTGCCTGGGTGAACAGGCTGAAAATATTATCTTAGTCCACGGTGAACCTGATGTCCAAAAAATCTTTGCCCAGAAAATCCAAGAGAAGTTTGGGAAAATCCCCTGGATTCCCCAGTTGGGCGAAGTATTGGAAATTAAGAACAGGGAAGTTATCCCCTATCCGCCGTCAAAACCCTGGCTGCAGATCATTGAGGCAGAAGCCCAACAAGCCTCAGAAACCAGGCAGGCCATGGCTCATGGCGGTGCGGAAGTAACTCAGCTTCCAACCTTAAGCAGAGGAAAATCCGGTCAGGCTAAGATTACTCAGGCCCAGATTAATAGGGCAATGCAGCGGCTTCGCCATCGCTTGAAGGTTCTGGTGGATAACGGAAGGCGGTCCAATAATCTGGAGCATACCTTAGCTGTGATCGATACGATCACCCGCTGGCTGGACGATATGGACAACAAGAAAAAGAAATAGGGCGATGAACAGCCTATAAATTCACAAATTCAGCAGTTTGTTTCCTGATGCCGGAGAGGAATCTTAAGATCTCCTCTCGGCGTTTTACTGCCAGTCGTTTCCCCGTTTTCGTATAGACCTTATTAGGTAAGGCTTCGGCAAAGGTTCTGGCCCGCTCCAAGGCATCTTCAGGTGTACGGATCAACTCATCCTGGCCGATCAAACTGAATAGTCGGGTGATCCCGATATTGCCCAGGTTATCCAGAATATCCGAATCTCTTAGATAAACGGCTTCATCGCTGCGGCCCGGCTCGGAATAGTACATGTGAGATTCGATAGCTTCCAGGACGATGGGCAGTTTATCGCTGGGAAAGGCCATTCGCTGCAGTATATTGGCGGCAACCCCTTTGGAACGAAGAGAATGGTCCACATTGGCTAAGGCATAGGCGGGATATCTTCCCGTATCATGAAGCATGGCTGAAAAAAAGAGGATGTCATCATCAAGATCTAAATGCTGGGATAGTTCTTTGGCCAGAAGGTAGACCCGGTTGCAGTGCTTTAAACCCCAGGCGGAGTGAGCACCGGATTGATTAATGATATGAACAAGTTCTTTTCTTTGCTCCATATTGATATCGACCTCCTAAAAATTGTATAATTATATATACGCCAGAGAGCCACAGGAGTCCTTCATACTTTTACAAGTAATGGTATTATTTACCTCATATCTTTTCGCGCTCATCAGCTTTATTGCCTTAAATAGGGCAAATATAAGGAAGAACTTTCGATAATTCGTAGCAATAGCTTATATTAATTGCTTAAGGAGTGAATTTCGTGCCTAGAGCCAATGTTTTCGGGAGCTTTGTACAAGCTCTTTTCTTTTCTGGTACGGTAGGAGTACCGAAGTATTTTCTGAATCACTATTCTGAACTGGAGATCAGCCATATCGAGGCCTTATTGATTATTCAAATTATGGGAGAAATCGAGAGCAACCCCTATCCCTCTTCCCAGCTTTTAGCTCAGCGCATGAATCTTGAGGTGACCCGGGTGGAGGAGATGATAGCTCATTTAATAGCACGCAATTATCTTTCGCTTGAGCAACAGTGGGATTCTGCAGCGGGGAAATCTACCTTGGGCTATAGTTTTGTCGGTCTCATCGATGAATTATCAGAACGATGGGCCATTGAGCAAGTGAAGCGCTATGAAGCCGAACAAAGTCAGCAGAAAGAGCGTCTTGGCCAGCAGGAAAGCTTATCCTCTCCTAACACCACCATCGGCCAGATCATCAAAACCTTTGAGCAGGAATTAGGCCGCCCTCTGACTTCGATAGAATGCGAGGTCATCGAGACCTGGATTGCCTCTAAATTCTCTGAAGAACTCATTCTGGCCGCGTTTAAGCGCGGCGTCCTGGCGGGCATTCGCAACTTCCGCTATATTGACTCCATTTTGAGAGAGTGGGAAAAAAAGGGATTAAGAACTTTGCATGAGGTTGAGGCCGATGATGCCTATTTCCAAGCCAAGCATGAGAAATCCCGAGGGAAAAAGACTCCACAGCAACAGCCGGCTCGGAAAGTATCTCCGGGTAAATATGAGGATTTTTACCTTTCCTAGGCTTATGGCCACGATTGAGTAATGAAAGGGGAGAGAGCGCCCATGAAATCCGTTAAACATATTATGCAAGAGAGTTATCTTGACGAACTTAAACATAAACGCGAACAATCTGAGTCGCCTCATGGAACCTTAGCCCAGGATAATTATCAAGTGAATGCAGCTCATAGCGAGCTCAAGCCGTCTGTAAACTGCCCCCTCTGTGAAGACCGGGGGATAATTTTCGATGGGGAATCGGCGCGACCCTGTGCCTGTATGCGGCAAAAACGGATGGAGAATCTGTTCCGCCACGCGCGCATGGCCCGTGGATTGCTTAATTGCCGTTTTGAGGCCTTCAGACAGGAGTATTATCTGAGCCAAGCCAATCCCCAGGACCGGAGTTATCTGGAGGGAGCCTTAACGGCCTTGCATGCTTCAAAGGAGTTTGTGGCCCGTTGCCTTGATGATTATCATGGCTTAGGTTTGATCCTGATCGGGCCGGTGGGAGCAGGGAAAACCTTTCTGGCGGCAGCCATTGCCAATGCCTTAATGGAACAGGAGCATCAAGTCCTTTTCCTGGTTGTTCCGGACCTTTTGGACCAACTGCGCGCCACCTATAAAACCGATGAGAATGAATTGGATCTTTTGGATACGGCTCGGGAAATTCCTATTCTCATTTTGGATGATCTGGGGGCCCATAATTACACCGACTGGACTCGCAATCGTCTTTATTCCATTATCAATTATCGTTTAAACCAGCAGCTGCCGACGGTGATCACCTCCAATTTGTCTTTAGAGGAGATGGAAGAGCATTTGGGGGCGCGAACCACCTCGCGGCTCATTCAATCCTGCCGGATCTTCAGAATGAATGTTGAACAGGATATTCGGCTGCGCCAATATCAGGACAGAGAAAAAGAACGAAAAAAATAATAAATAAGTTTAAGAAAGTATGCATGTCTTCTTCAGGACATGCATACTTTTTCATAGAGAAGAATCCGAATGGAGGTGCCTGAAATGGCCAAAATTATTGCGATTAATCGCAAATACTTTACGTTGATTTTAAGTGCTTTGTTAGTCTGCTTAATCGGGATTGCCGGAGTAACCCTCTGGAAAACGGCACAAGTAAGTGCAAATGGTCCTGTCCCAGAAGTAAAGATGCTGGGGGTTGCCGTCGAACCCGGTTCTTTTACCCAGGATTTAACTTATGGAACCGTCACAATTAAGTCCAGCCAAGTGATCAATGCCAACAAATTCGACCTCATTGCCACGGTTCAAAATACAACAGGCGGGAAGATGGCGAATATACCTGTTGAGCTGGAAGTGTCATTAGTAGGAGATAACGCGCAGAAAGTCAGCAAAATTGGCACACTGCCCTCGCTCGATCCTGGCGCTACGGCAAGAGTAGCCTTCCGGGATATTAAAGCATTAGGGGATGCGGCCGGTAAAAGCGCCACAGCCGGACAGCATAAAATCACCCTGAGAATTAAGCCCAATGCAGAAGGGGGCATTACCCAAGCCACTGAGGCCAGTTTTTTCTTTAATGTAGATTCCACTGTAAAAGCGCCTAACGCAGCGAAATAATGGCATTCTTAGCTGATTTGAGACGACGATATCACAAATGATAAAGATATCATAAATGATAACGGTACTGCAGGTGATAATAGCAGTGATGGTAGTAATGATCGTAATAATGTCAATTTATTTATAAGTGCTAAACATGATAACAATACAAAATAAGATAATAATTATTAAATTCAATATCTGATATCGGATGTGAGACTAATATCAAGTATGATATTGATATTGAAAATGATACTAATATCAAAGGTGATAATAGCATCGAACATGATAATAATTTCTAATATGATTAATAAAAACTGTTGAGGTGCAAAAAATTTGCACCTCTTTTTCTATTTCTTCTCTAATGGGACATAATAGGCATAGAAGTATATTCCTTCAGAAAAACCATCTCCGGCTGCCAAATTTTCGAACAGGACAATAGCAATTACCATATATTGCTAAGGAGAGGAGAGGGTGGCTAAATGAATCTCCATGAATTTCTAATTTCAGATCAATGCGATACTTCGCAAGATGATGGGCTGCAAAATATTATTGCGGGATTTGCACTTCTAACCCGTATCAGCGCTATGCCGGGGAGCCCTGTCTTGTCATTTGTTCAACCTCTCATTATCAGTCGCTTGTTTCAGGCTTCTTGGGTTCT
Source organism: Desulfitobacterium chlororespirans DSM 11544 (assembly GCF_900143285.1). Taxonomy (NCBI): domain Bacteria; kingdom Bacillati; phylum Bacillota; class Clostridia; order Eubacteriales; family Desulfitobacteriaceae; genus Desulfitobacterium; species Desulfitobacterium chlororespirans. Next base: position 150,905 of record NZ_FRDN01000014.1, on the reverse strand, counting down.
CCTGGGCTCCCAAATTCTCTTGCTTTTGGCAAAACATATTTTTCATCTTGAAAAATTGCCTGTTCTCGATCTGGCCAGAGGACAAAAGCTCCAGATACCTATCGAGGAATTGCAGAATTTAATTCAATATTTAGGCACCAGGCAGAAAGCTGCACCATCCAATCAGGGAGCCGCTTTTAATAACACCCTCAACGGAACCGGCGCACTTGCTTTTCCCACGGAGCTGCCGCCTGACAGCCCGATTTATGCAGCTATTTTTATATCTGTAGATTATGCAAATGAGGTGTACACGCCAACCCTGCTTGTTTATGTACCGATATTAAGTTTTCCTGGCTTAAGAGGGGCATTGCCTTTTCTTATCCTGGCCCTTTTGGCTGTTATCTTGGTGCGCTGCGTCGTTCCCCCGGAGACCACAGGGGCGAAACCGGTTCCAAAACCGAGAACAGGACAGAATCAATCCTTTAATCTCTCCTCAGAGGACGTGATGGCAATTCTAAGGCGTTTTGGCAGGTTTTTTGGCTCTCCGTAATTTGTTCGCTCTGCGAAATTAGTGTAGAATTGAGCCTGGAATAAGAATGTAAATATATTGTTAAGAATGTATGTTAAGAATGTAAATATATTATAAGGAAGTGTATGGCTTCATGGTACAGGATAATAAGCTCGGGCGGGAACGTCTATCCAGCTTGATCATAATTTTTTGTCTATTCCTTACTGTTTTGACTTCAATAGGAGTAAATTATTTGGATGTAAAAGTACTCAATATTGAGCTCATAGATCGTGAACTCTATACAGTAATAACGGAAAAAGGCAATGTGAATATTCATCCGGATAATGTCCTGCGGATTGAACGAACCTATACCAAGGAAGCTTTCACCGGTGAACCGGTGGAATTGGATAAGATTTACACTGACAAAGGCTTTGTTTATCTTTCTTCGCAAGCGCCTTACGCTGAACTTGGTAAGAAATTGATGGATACAGTGGATTATTATGGCCTTCCTCTATGGGAGCGTTCAGGGCTGGACTGGAATTCTTTGAAAAAATACAGCTATGCTGTGGGGACTCCTGCCCAGCAGGTTCCGCTGCTCTTTTTCCTGATTTCGCTTCAGTATGCTGTCTTAACCATAGGCGGGATTGCCTTAATTGTCCTTGTTTTTCCTCTGCGCTTAGGGGAAGAGGAGTGGGAGAGTTCTTCAGCTTTTGCTCAGGGTGAGGAGGAATCAAAGCAGGAGGAACAGGATGAACTTCGGCAGGAAGTTATGAAATCCCTGGCTAAATAATAATTCCTAAAGGGTAAAAAAAAGAGCCTGACGGCTCTTTTCCTTATATCTGGCAACTGACATATTCGACAAGGTCGACGACACGGCAGGAATAACCCCATTCATTATCATACCAAGAGATGACCTTAATAAGGCTATCTTCCATAACCATGGTGGACAGACCATCGACAATGGATGAGGCAGAGCTGCCATTAAAATCGCTGGAAACAAGGGGCAGATCGGTATACTCCAGGATTCCCTTCAGCTTATTTTCGCTGGCGTGGCGCAAGACCCCGTTGAGTTCTTCAATCGTGGTATTCTTCTCAATTTCTGCCACTAAATCAATTACAGAAACATTGGGTGTAGGGACACGCATGGAAAAACCGTTGAGTTTTCCCTTAAGCTCAGGCAGCACAAGCGCTACAGCCCTTGCCGCTCCTGTGGTGGTGGGGATGATGGAAAGTCCCGCCGCCCGGGCCCGGCGTAAATCTTTGTGAGATTGGTCCAAAATTTGCTGGTCATTGGTGTAAGAGTGAACAGTGGTCATTAATCCCCGTTTGAGTCCGAAGTTTTCGTGAATCACTTTGGCTACAGGAGCCAGACAATTGGTTGTACATGAGGCATTGGATATGATATGGTGTTTTTGCGGATCATAGATTTCTTCATTGACACCCATGACAAGGGTAATGTCTTCTTCTTTAGCGGGAGCAGAGATAACAACTTTGCGTGCCCCATTGTTAAGGTGTTTTTGGCAGTCCGGCCCATTATTGAACCTGCCGCTGGATTCAATGACAATGTCTACACCCAATTCACCCCAAGGAATATCTCCGGGATCTGTGTGGGAAACTACTTTAACCAATTGTCCATCCACAGTGAAGCCATCTTCAGTGTGCTGGATCTGAGCAGGGAAGATACCATGTACGGAATCGTATTTTAAGAGATGAGGTAAAATCTCACCTGTCGATCGATTATTCACTGCAACGATTTCAATGTTTTCTCTTCCAAAAGCCGCTCGAAAAACGTTTCGTCCAATTCGACCAAATCCATTAATCCCAATTCGAATTGTCAACTTACCGCACTCCTTTAATCTAAATTCATTATGTCCATGTGATAGTTTAACATCTTTTTCAGTATGACACAATTACTTTTAAGCGGTAAATGTGACATACTTGTGTAACTTAAAGGCAAAAATTATTGGCATATTTTTACTTTGAGGCGTTCTCGTTGTTTACATGCCTATAAAAAAGGAGGTCGTTTAATGCAAGTCACGGTAAGCCATATTAAAGGAATGCACTTTGAAGGAGAAGGCCAGTCCAAGCTAAAGACACAAATAGACAGCAGCGTAACCACAGGGGGGTCAGGGTACGGCTCCAGCCCTATGGAGCTGGTTCTGATGGCCGTGGCAGGCTGCAGCGGCATGGACATTGTCACAATCCTGGAGAAAATGCGGATTACCTATGAACGATTGGAAATCTCGGTAGTAGGAGAGCGGGCGGCAGAGCACCCCCGTATTTTTACCGATGTGGAATTGATATTTAAATTCTGGGGCAGTAACCTACCCCAGGAAAAACTGCTCAGGGCCATTCAATTATCCATGGAGAAATATTGCAGTGTGGCCAATATGATCGATAAAGTTGCCAACCTCACGTACAAATTGGAAACTTATCCAAATTAAAGGGGTCGTTAATAAATAATTAATATTGAGAGAGTTGAACCAATAGTGAGCATTTGCTATACTAATCGTGTTTAGGTTACCATTAAGATAAGCATTCTACTTAAGCCGCATTGAAACTGCGGCTTGTTTTTAGCTGTTCAGAAGGAAATTTCATGGTGCACAAGGGCAACCAAGGACTTCGCCTTTTTGCGATACGTGGAGATAAAACTCGGCGAAGCCGGGTTTTCTTTCACTGTTGAGAAGTGTAATTAATTTTCTTTACACTCTGCCCCAATATGATAAAATAATCGATGCTGAAAGATAGTAATGAAAAAGAACACAATTAAGGAGTGATCAGGGCGCATGATCAAGAAAAAGCGCAGGGTCCGTTGGAAAATGATTGTCGCATTTCTGGTTTTTAATATCATCTTTGCCGGTTGCCTCGTGCCCTTTGTGCTGTTTTGGGGACCCTTTGAAGCTTTAAAAGTTATGGCTGTAGGTGCTGTAGAAACATCACGTCACCCTCAGGTGGTGCGCTTCTTTCTTTCCGAGGAAAAAATCAGTGAGATTATGCACACTTATGATGATCACGGTAACCAAGTGGGCGGGAATATTGACAGACAAACCGATGTTGAGGATACTTCTTCCGGTATTGTCATTGAAGATATACAAGGTAAAAATTTTAAAGGGAAAGTTATGCTGATCAGCGATCCCAAGCGGGTTAAATTAGCTGTTACTCAGGAAATCGGTGTTGCTGGGGAGAGGCTTTCGGATATGGTGAAACATGCAGGCGCCATTGCCGGTATCAACGCCGGAGGCTTCTATGATCCCGATGGATCAGGCAATGGCGCGTTTCCTGACGGAATCACAGTCCAGAATGGGGAAGTCGTCCACAACAATGCCGGGAATAAAGTGGTTGATTTTATCGGAATTGATGCCGAGGGTAAACTGATTATTGGGCCTATGGATGTTAATCAGATCAAAGAAAAGAAGATTCAAGAAGGGGTAAGTTTTTACCCGCCTTTGGTTAAAAAGGGCAAACAGGCTGTCTCTGGGGACGGCGGTTGGGGGATTGCCCCCCGTACCGGAATCGGACAGCGTGCGGATGGGACCATTATTTTTGTAGTGATCGATGGCCGCCAGCCGACCTGGAGTATCGGAGCAACCTTAAGGGATATGATGAATGTCTTTTTGGAGTATGACGCAGTAGAAGCGGTTAATCTGGATGGCGGATCCTCTTCGGAGATGGTCTATAATGGCAAGATCATTAATAAGCTCTGGAATATTTTTGGTGAACGCTATATCCCCACCGGATTTGTGGTGACGCCTTAATGTGGGAAAGAATGAAGGGGGTGGATTCGTGAAACGAAAGACGCGCGCTCTGCTCAGAACAATAACCAGTTGGATTATGGTTTCATTAATGCTGCAGTTTGCTTTTTACTATTTTCTCAATTATAAAGTTGAAGGAATCATGGCACCGGTTAATGCTCAACCCATTGTCGTTAAGAGTTTGGAAACAGAGATACCGGGTACCAATCTGGAGAACCTTCAGATCTCTTATGGCAAAGATTATTTAGCTTACCAGGAGAATGGTGTACTCAAGGTCTATAATCTGCAACAAGAAAAAGTTATCTTTGAGAAGTCTCCCCAGGGGGAGAGTGAATATGATATGGGGCCGATCTATTATCAATGGCTCCCGGACCGTGACACCCTTGTCTACTTCTATGCCCGCAGGAACCCCAATCCTACTACGACTGTGGTCGTTCCTGTCGAAGAGGAGCCCACGGAACAAGGCAGCTCTGGCAGCAATAACACGTCTGCCGAGCCTGATGCCGTGGAGGATCCCAATCAGGCGCCGCCCCAGAATCCCGTCAAAAAGACCCCCAAGACTCGTACAGAAGTCCGCTATAACAATCCGCAAATTACTGAGGTGTATACGTTAGAGCTGCCTCCCAGCGACGAAGAGGAGACAGCACCCGATGATCGGTATAACCGCAGCATTGATAGTTTTCCTGCGGTTGGGCAGATCAAGCAGATGGTGGTATCCACCTTTACTAACCTGCTCTACCTTGCGATTGAGGACAATGGGAAGTTTCAGCTGATGGAAATCGATATTATGAAAAATGTCCGCACCTTAAACCAGGCGGGGGAAGTCATCACCCAAATGGCCGCTTCGGATAAGTTCGGCACCCTGTATGCGAAAAGCACTTCCGGGAAATCAGAGCGAATCATTGCTTTACAAGGCTGGAACAGGGAAGTGGTGTCTGATGATGCTGCTGATGTGATTTTAGGCAACCGGGGAGGCATGCTCTACCTGGGCAATATTAAGGATGATAAGTTGGTAAGCATCCGCAGCGGTGAGGAAAATTCCGAAGAAAAAAGCCTGAAATTCAAAACCATTTGGGAAGGGTCCATACCTTACGATGATGCCAAAGATGTTATTATCGGGGCCAATGGTGAAATTATTGTCTATAACGATTTGACTGCCTATATTATCAAGGAAGGCAGAGATAAAGAAATAAAACTTGATGGGGAAGAAAACTATATCTCTTCCGATGGTGTGGAAGTCATTCAAGTTACACGGGTAGGGATGTCCACCAAAGTAAAACTGCATCCTCTGCAATAAAGAAAACCCGGCTTCGCAGAGCCTTAAACGCATGCTGGCAAATGAGGCGAAGTCGCTGGTTGCACTTATGCTTAGAAAGTATACAGCGCAAGTTTATACTTTCTGATAGTGTAAGCTAAAAGGCGGAAGAATAACATCTTCCGCCTTTGGCAATCATGGGTTGGTTTTCGACTGCTCTGAGTTCACAGAGTCCTCAGAATTAGGTTGAACATCATGAGCATCCTCATCGGCACTTTTACCGTCTTCCACATCCACAGAGTCTCCGGTTATCTTTTTGAATTGCTGCTCCAACTGATTCAGCATTTCCCGTATCTGTTCGATTTGCTTTAAGAGAGCTTGAGTATCCTCCTGCGGGCCGATGGGTTCTTCTGTCTCTCCGGTCTCTTCCGCTTTCAGTTCGGCGTTCATGGGGGAAACTGCTAAGGCAGATACATTAGCCGGAGGAGGAGGAGAGAGCTTCAAACGAACCCCAAAGAGTTGGGCAAGGGCTTCTTCGAAAGTCTCGCTCATCACAATTTTATCCCCATAAGCCACAATAACCCGTTTCATTTCCGGAATGCTGCCGGCTTTTTCTGATTGCAAATAAATCGGCTCAACATATAAAAAATTGCCTGCCAGCGGAAGGACCACAAGATCGCCGCGAATGACACTGGAGCCCTTTTGATCCCATAAAGCCAGCTGTCTTGAGATTTCAGGATCCTGGTCAATTCGTGATTCAACCTGCAGAGGGCCATCCACTTCCGTATTTTTCGGGACTTTATAGAGTCTTAGTTCTCCGTAATGTTCACCATCCATGCGGGCCGCCAGCCAGGCAACCATATTGTTGCGGATATTGTTGGCGTTGGATGAGGGAGTAAAAGGAATCATCAGGACCAACTCGGGCTGTTCGCTGTCAGAGAGACGCATCACGCTGTAATAAGGGGCAATATTCTGAGGCTCGGAACCAAAGAGTTCTTTGGCAATATCCCAAGTGTCTTCCTTATTATAGAATACCGTAGGATCCGTCATGTGAAAATTTTTCAGCATGGTGCTCTGAATCTTAAAAAGGGTCTCCGGATAGCGAAGGTGTGTCTGGAGAGTGTCAGGCATGGCGGATAAATCCTTAAAAACCCCGGGGAATATTTTGCGATAGGTCTGTAAGATCGGATCCTTGGTATCCACGGCGAAGAACTCAACTGTGCCATCATAAGCATCCACGACGACTTTCACTGAGTTGCGGATATAATTGAGCTCCCGTTCGGGGGACATGCTGGAATAAGGAAAGGTCTTGGAAACAGTATAGGCATCAATTATCCATTTGAGTTGTCCTTCATCGACAACCAGATAGGGGTTATCATCATATTGCAGAAAGGGCGCCAGCTTTTCCACACGGTCCATGATGTTGCGATGAAGGAGGATGCGGCTTTGGGAATTGATCTCATTGGCTAAATAAAAGCGCAAGGTGCCATGCTTTAGCGAAAGCATAAGCCGATTGAAGGGAGTCAGTTTAATGCCCGATTTGCCTTCATAGCGTGTTTCCGCATTGGCTTTGCCTTCCGGATAATCGAATTCTTTTAAATCCGTATTGACCACGACCCAGTCATGGGTCATTTCTCCGAAATAAATGCGGGGCTGACTGATTTGAAGCTCCTGGTAATCCGTAGTCGGCGGCACATCCTTAATAGCAAAGGCGGGAAGCCCTTCCGGTGTGACCGCATTGGCGAAGGAGGCCACCACACCAAAGCCATGGGTGTATTTGAAGCGTAAATTAACGAAGGTTTGAGCGGTGTTTTCTAAATCCTGATAGGAGAACTCACGGGGAGCAAGCATGACTTGCCGATATTCCCCATTGATCCGATAGCGATCCATATCGATATTATAGAATTTGTAATAAGGCCGGATGCCCTGTTTCTGCGTATAGGTTCGGAGCAGGGGGTGAGGGTCATTAAGGCGGACATTATTCAAAGTTGGCAGCTCTTTCTGGAGAGTTTCCGGAGTCAGAGGCTGGTCGGCTTGATAGTCTTCTTCGCTGATTTGATCAAGGCCATAAGCAAAGCGGGTTAAAGCGATTTCGTTTTGGATATAGGGTGTTTCTTTCTCCAATTCATTGGGAATGACCACCATGGATTGAAGGACCATCGGCCCGAGACCGGAAAGAAGGGGAGTGCTGATAAAAATTACCAGAATAGGGAGAGTCAGCAAACGCACTTCGTTCTTAAAAAAGGATAAGCCTCCCCCGATAACGCCCAAGGCACATAAAACCATCAAGGCCTTTAAGGCCGGCAAAGTGGCATGGAGATCTGCGTAGCCGGCACCTAAGACTAAGCCATGCTGAGAATACAGTAAGCGGAAGGTATCGAGATAGCAGCCAAATCCTTTGAAGAGAAAAAGCACCGTAATGAGCAGGGCAAGATGGCGTCGTGCAGCAGAATTGATCTCTATGGCCTGTTTCTTCCAAATAAGCAAGGATTTAAAATGAATAACGCCGGCAAAACTATAGAACACTATCGTAAAAAAGGTGAGAAAAAAAAGCGGTCCGAAAAAAGCATTATAAATGGTAAAGAAAAAAGGTAATTGAAACACATAAAAGCCTAAGTCTTTAAAGAAGATAGGATCTCCCTGCCCGAAAGGAGTGGCATTCAAAAAAGTCAGGACCTCAAGCCAACCGGTGAAACCGGTAACGAAACTGACCCCAAAGCTGATCAGGACTGAAATAATAATGAGCCAAAGAGTCATTTTGCGCTGGCTTAAGTGATAAAGAGGACGGTCCATTTCATGGACCAAACGGAGGCGCTTCCGTAATCGTTCATTGACGAAAGTCAAAATTGCGTGACGTATGGAAAAAAGAGTGCCCGCTATGAACGTGAAGAGAATGGTCCCATTGATAATTTGAATGATTCCTTTGCTGATTAAGGGGGTCCAGAAAAGTTGACTATACCCCAGGTCGGAGTACCATAAATAATCTTCGAACAGGCCGCTGAGTGCAATAAAAAGAATTAATCCTATTCCCAGTAACACTAACATGATACGTGCTGTTCGTCTCAATCCCATACCCCCTTTGCACTTGAAATTGTTGCCTAATAGTATTCTGCCCAATCCTAGAAAAACCCTGCACCCCTATCTTCTTATATTCGAAAATTGCTAAAAATAGTTAGGGTTTTTATTTTCTTTGTGATATAATTATCTTTGTTTTTATTAGAATATTTGCTCTTCAGTAATTAAGTTAATTTTTATTATATTCTGTTAATTAAAAAACTTGTCTTTTTTCTCCTGTTGTACTATGCTGTACATGTGAGATTATGTATCTTTATAAGCAAAAAGGGTTAGAGGAGGGAGTTTTTTGCATTTCGTAGTTTGTCTAAAACAAGTTCCGGACTCATCTGAAGTTCGGATTGACCCCAAAACGAACACGCTAATGCGTGAAGGGGTACCGTCTATTATTAATCCATATGATGCCCATGCCCTTGAAGAGGCAATCCGTCTTAAAGAGAAAATGGGTGGGAAAGTTACTATTGTCACAATGGGTCCTCCCCAAGCGAAAGAAGCACTCCGGAAAGCCATGTCCTTTGGGGCGGATCGCGCTATTCTGTTAAGCGATCGGGCCTTCGGTGGTTCAGATTCTTTGGCAACAGCTTACATTATCACTCAAGCCATTCTTAAAATCAATGAAACAGATCCTGTCGATTTGGTATTGGCCGGTAAAGAGGCTATCGACGGGGATACTGCTCAGACTGGCCCTGGCATTGCCTGCCGTTTGGGTTTTCCGCAATTGACTTATGTTATTAAGGTTACCGATATTAATAAAGACACCATAACCGTTCAGCGCAAGCTGGAAACAGGTAAAGAAGTGGTGCAGGCCAAATTACCGGCCCTGCTCACCGTTGAAAAGGAGCTTAACGATCTGCGTTATGCATCCTTGCCCAACATGATGAAGGCCGCTTCTTATGAGCCGGAGATGATCGATTCCAAATCCTTTGAGTTCGATGTGACTCAAATGGGACTTAAGGGATCACCCACCAGCGTGAATAAGATTTTTGCTCCGCCGGCTCGTTCAGGCGGAGAAACATTCGATGGCACCAAAGATCCACAAGGTGTAGCCGCCCAAGTGGTAGAGAAAATGTTCCAGCATAATATTATCATGGTTAATCCCGCTGCGAAGGGAGGCAATCGGTAATGGCAGTTATTATTGGACCTGGTTGTATTAGTTGTGGACTCTGCGTGGGGGAATGCCCCTCTGAGGCCTTAGAATTAGGGGATAGCGGCGTAGTCGTCGATGCCGGAAAATGTACTGAATGCGGAGACTGCGTAAGCGTTTGTCCCAGCAATATCCTCTCTTTACCTGAGGGAGCCGGAAAAAGTGCCGGGGAACCCAAACAAACCTCCGCTGAACCGTCTTCAGCAGCAACTGCGGCAAAGGTGGAGAAGAAAGCAGCGCCGGTTCCCGGCGGCGACGTTTGGAGCGGGGTATGGGTCGTCATCGAATATAACCGTGGCGAAGTAGCCCCTGTTTCCTGGGAACTTTTGGGCGAAGGACGCAAGCTGGCCAATGATATTGGTTGTGAATTAGCCGGTGTCCTGGTTGGGCATGATGTGGAAGCCGTGATTCCGGAAGCCTTTGCTCATGGAGCAGAAAAAGTCTATGTGGTGGATGATCCCGTTCTCAAGGATTATCGGACACAGCCCTATGCTGAAGCAGTTGCCGATCTGGTGCGCAGATATCAGCCGGAGATTATCCTCATGGGTGCTACGGCCATGGGCCGTGATATGTTCCCCGTGGTGGCCACCAAGATGCAAACAGGCTTAACCGCCGATTGCACCGTGTTGAGCATCGATCCTGATTCCAAGCTGTTGCTGCAAACCCGTCCCGCTTTTGGCGGCAATATCATGGCGACGATTCTTTGTAAAACCCGCCGTCCCCAAATGGCCACGGTCCGTCCCCGGGTTATGGCTATGCCTGAACGAGTCGAAGGACGCACAGGGGAAGTGGTTCGCGAAGAACTGGGCATGACGGAAGATCAAGTGCTGACTAAAATCGTCGATTTTATAAAAGGGGATGCGAAGAGTATCTTTTTAGACAAAGCCGAAATCCTTGTGGCGGTCGGCTTAGGTCTTGGTTCTAAGAAAAACATGGTTCTGGCGGAAGAATTAGCCGAAGCCTTGGGCGCGACCCTGGCAGGAACCCGTGGCGCGGTGGAAGCAGGCTGGATTACCCATGACCGGCAAGTCGGTCAAACAGGTGTAACAGTCCGGCCCAAGCTCTATATTGCCATTGGTATCTCCGGAGCCATCCAGCATTTGGTGGGAATGGAAACATCCGACAGCATTATTGCGATCAATAACGATCCCGAGGCAGCAATCTTCCGTGTTGCTACTTATGGAATCGTAGGAGATCTTAATGAGGTCGTACCAGCTTTAACAGCTGAGTTTAAGAAACGCCTACAGCACGGCTTGGCGAAATAAGGAGGGCCAACATGGAAAAGTTTGATGTAATCGTCGTTGGCGGCGGTCCAGCCGGCCTATCTGCTGCCATTAGTGCTGCACAAGCCGGCATGAAGACTGCTGTTATTGAACGGGGAGACTATCCCGGTACTAAAAATGTCATGGGTGGGGTACTCTATACTGAGGCTACCAATGAAGTTGTACCTGATTTTTGGAAAGAAGCTCCGCTGGAGAGACCGGTTATTGAGCAGCGCTATGCTTTCTTAAGCAAAGACGAAATACTCACCGCCGGTTATCGCGATCCGGCCTGGGGACAATCGCCTTACAATGCCCATACCGTATTGAGAGTAAAATTTGACCGCTGGCTGGCCGATCAGGCGGTCAAGGCCGGAGTTATGATCATCACGGAGACGTTGGTTGAGGATCTCCTCTATCACGGTGATGATGTGGTCGGCGTTCGCACCGGTCGTGCTGAAGGAGACCTGGGAGCGCAAGTGGTCATCTTAGCGGAAGGGGCGAATAATTTCCTCGCTTGCAAGGCTGGACTGGCCAAACCTCTGCGCCCTGAGAATATGGCCGTGGTCGTCAAAGAAATTATTGAACTTCCTCCTGAGAAAATCGAAGACCGCTTCTGCCTGGAACCTCATGAAGGGGCAACCATCGAACTTTTCGGTGATTCGACAGATGGCATGATGGGAACATCCTTCATCTATACCAATAAAAACTCCCTTTCCATTGGGGTGGGGGCCATGGTTCACTCCATGTCTGAAAAAGGCTGGTCCCCTAATGATCTCCTGGAAAACCTAAAGGCTAAACCTTATGTCAAAAGATTGCTGCAGGGTGGGGAAACCAAGGAATACCTGGCTCACCTGATCCCGGAAGGCGGTTACAATGCTATACCCAAGCTTTATCGGCAAGGGGTTATGGTCGTTGGTGATACAGCCATGTTCGTTAACGGCTTGAACCGTGAAGGCTCTAACTTAGCTATGATTTCCGGTAAAATTGCCGGAAAAGTAGCTGCTGAAGCCATTCAATCCGGAGATATCAGCGCCCATGGTATGAGTGTCTATGAGAACCGTCTCCGTGACTCTTTTGTGATCAAAGACCTCTACAAGTTCAGAAAGCTCATGCCTTTCATCGAGTCTAATCCCCACTTGCTGGGCCAATATCCGGAAATCCTTAACCAGGCAGCCCGGATGTACTTCACAGCAGATGGCACACCCAAGGCACAAGTGTTCAGCAATATTATGGATATGATGTTTAAGAAGCGGACCAAGACCGGACTTGTCAAAGATATGTTTAATGCTTGGAGGGCACTGAAATGAAATTAGATGATAAATTGTATTTGGTGCGCTTTAACACAGACAAATTAAATCACATCAAAATAATCAACGGCGAGCTTTGTTTAAAGTGCAAAGACAAAGTATGCACCTTTATTTGCCCGGCCCATGTCTATGATTGGGATGAAGAAGAGAATCGCATTGCTGTCGGTTATGAAGGCTGTTTGGAATGCGGTACCTGCCGTGTGGCCTGCCCCCATGGCAATATTCAATGGGATTATCCACGGGGCGGTTTCGGAGTCTCCTGGAAAAACGGCTGAGCAAGCTTCATATTTTTAACGCGTACAAAGAAAGAGGCAGCGGAAATTCCGCTGCCTCTCTACTATTTTGACAAACCCCCCGTCATCCCTATAAAATAAGATCATCAGAGAGAAAGACATTAAATTTTGGTAAAGGAGGGGCTTGTTATCCTCGAGCGCATTATTCAAGGGCTTCATGAGGATCTCTGGTCCATTGAAAAGGATGGGAATCAGTGGATTATTGCTCGTAAAGGGGAAAATGGACTGCTTTTTGCTTTCTTAAGGAAAGGGGCCCCCTTGGAAGGACCGCAGGGTTCATTCTTGGCGGATTCTGCCATAAAGCATTGGGAGGCGATTATCTTATGTCCGGAAGGTTTGTCTTCCCAGGATTTAAAACAGCCTGCCTTAAAAAGCAGCCAAGCCTGGTTCATTGACCTGCAGACGGGTTCTATTTTTGCTGCTCCGGCAACAGACAAACGAGAGCATTTAAATAGGGTGTTATCCTATCTTGAAGTCAATTCTTCCTCATCAGCCTCAGTGTATGAGGCTTCAGAATCCACACCCTCTGCCCGGAGGGGTCAAGGACCTCCCTATCTTACTTACACACTCATCGCCATAAACCTGATTGTCTTTGGCCTGATGACCTTAGCCGGCGGCTCAACCCGAACCGGAGTTCTTATTTTCTTTGGTGCTAAAGTCAATGCCCTGATTATCCAGGGTGAATATTGGCGGTTATTTACCAGCATGTTCCTCCATATTGGTTTTCTTCATCTCGCCTTCAATCTTTATGCTCTCTGGGCCTTAGGAGCTATCGCCGAAGAATTGCTGGGACGGGCTCGCTACATCACGGTTTATATTCTCAGCGGCATCCTGGGTTCGGTGGCCAGCTTCTTCTTTACGGATGCCATTTCGGCCGGGGCTTCCGGAGCAATTTTCGGTATCCTGGGCGCTTTGGTGGTGTATTCCCGCCGCAAGCCCTTCCTCTGGAAATCAGGTTTTGGCAAAAGTCTGGCTGTCGTTGTTTTAATCAATTTAGGTCTGGGCTTTTTTCAAACCGGGATCGATGTCTATGCTCATCTGGGCGGTCTGGTGACCGGCATGCTTTTCACCTGGTTAATTTCCATGAAATAACACTGAATGAACGGTATGCAATGATTGATAAAGGACAAAATAATGACAAAGCTCATGGTTTCTTAGCAAGGTGGTCCTTACAAAACCATCGATAGTTAAGAAAACATGGGCTTTCTTTATAAATAGTTTCTTAACTCTGAGCAAAGAATGATATAATAGTGTTTGCATGAAAATAGGTTAGAGACGGTGGGAAGGGTTATGAAACGCAGCTACTTTGCTCGGGAAAAAGTTCTTTATCTGGTCTTGGTTCTCATGGCGACGGTCATCGTCGGCCGGCTATTTATGCTTCAGGTTATTGACGCCGCCGAACTCAAAGCCAAAGGGATCGAAAGAAGAACCAGCAGTGCCAGTCTGCTGCCTGAACGGGGAAAAATCCTGGATGCCCAAGGCAATGTCTTGGCCCAAAGCATACCTGTCAAAGAAGTCTATGGAGATCCCCGGGCGATCAATGAACTTATAGAGAACAAACAAACGAAGTGGACCAAAGAAGAGATTGCCGCCAAACTTAGTGAAATCTTGTCGATAGAGCAAGAAGTTATTCTGGAAAAACTTAATAGAGACCTGGCTTGGGTAAATATTGCCAACCATGTGGAGCTGGAAAAAGCGGATCAGATCAAGGCCCTCAAACTGCCGGGCATTGGCTTCAGCGATCAGCAGAAACGTGTTTATCCTATGGATAGACTGGCCGCCTCCGTATTGGGTATTGTGAACCTAGCCGGGAATGGTGCTGAAGGGCTGGAAAACTTTTATGATAAGGAACTCTATGGCACCCCGGGCTATTCCTCACAGCAATCTCTCCTCAATCCCTCTCAGCTCAATGAGCCCGCTCTGAAGGGGGCCGATCTCCGGCTTACCTTAGATTCCACCATTCAATATCTTATTGAGCAGCAGTTGGATCAGCTTTTGGAGACGACCCAGGGAAAAAATATCGCCATTTTAGCTATGGATCCCATGACGGGGAAGATCCTGGGAATGGGGTCACGGCCTTCCTATAATCCCAATGATTATCTTACCACTAATGCTGAAGAGCGCCGCAACCTAACTATCGGTATGCCCTATGAACCCGGTTCCACCTTTAAAATCATTACAGGCGCTGCTGCCTTGGAAGAGGGAACGGTGCAGCCGGATGATCTCTTTGAAGATCCGGGTTACATTCAAATCGGTCCCCGCTACATAACCAACTGGGATTCTGATTTCCGGCCCCATGGTAAAGTGACCTTTACTGAGGGCATGATGCTGTCCTCCAATGTGGTCCTGTCTCAAGTGGGGATGAATTTAGGCAAAGAAACCTTCTACACTTATTTAAAAGCTTTTGGCTTCGGCAGCCGAACGGGGATTGATATTACCGGGGAAGACGGCGGTCTTCTTGTACCACAGGATCAGGCCCGGGACATCGATATGGCCACCATGTCCTTCGGGCAGGCCAACCTGGTTACGCCTATTCAGCTGTTGACAGCCATATCCAGTGTTGCCAATGGGGGGACTCTCTACAAACCCTATATCGTTGACAAAATCACCTTTCCAGACGGAACGGTTCAAGAAAAGAAGCCGGAACCTGTCCGCCAGGTTATCTCCAAAGCAACGGCAGAACAGATGACGGCTATTCTGGAAGCGGTGGTTAATGAAGGTACCGGAGGGGCAGCCAAAATTCCCGGTATCCGGGTGGCCGGTAAGACAGGAACCGCCCAAAAAGTGGACTCGACCGGCGGCTATTCCAAAACGGATTTTATTGCTTCCTTCGCAGCCTATGCTCCGGCTGATAATCCGAAGATCGCGCTCTTGATTCTCATCGATACCCCTCAGGGAGAAAGCCATCAGGGGGGAACTTTAGCGGGGCCTGTTGCCAAAACGATTATCGAAGGGACGCTCCAATATTATGGTATTCCTGTGTCTGGTGAGACCCCAAGTGAAGTGAGTGAGATCCCGGAAACAAGCTTTGAGCGTCCGGCACCGGGGGAAGTCGTTCCGGAACGAGCACCTCTGAAGGGTGAGAGCGTTGTTCCCGACTTAACCGGGTTAACCATGCGGCAGGCAGGGGAAAAACTGGCGGCAGCGGAGCTTCATTTTCATTTCTCCGGAACCGGCCTGGTCCGCGGACAAAACCCTCAGCCCGGTAAAGTGGTTAATGCGGGTACCGTGATCAATGTGGAATTTGCTACTTTGGAGGAAATTTTGCAGCAAGGCTCAGAGGCAGAGCCGCCGCCCAATCCTTAAACTTTACTATAATTTCTTGGTTAAAAGGGGTATCCTATCATAAGATGCAGTTTGCATGATTCAATGAAGTGGAGGAAATGACTATGCGCGATGAAAACCTGAACCAACATATTGACGGCCTTAGAGATGAACTGATTAAGGCCGTCCAGGACTGCGTCCAATTTAAAAGTGTCAAAGATATGGACCATGTTTCCCCGGGGGCTCCCTTTGGGCCCGGGATCAGGGATTGTCTGGAATGGACCTTGAGTCTTGGCGAACAGTTAGGATTTGAGGTTAAAAATATTGATGGTTATGCCGGTCAAATTGAGATGGGCAGCGGGGAACTCCTGGGCATCCTGGGGCATTTGGATGTGGTTCCCGAAGGTGATGGCTGGTCTGTCCCGCCTTATAGCGGAACCATTAAGGACAACAGAATATATGGCCGGGGAGCCCTTGACGATAAAGGACCGACGCTGGCAGCACTCTTTGCTATGAAAGCTCTTAAAGATGCCAACATCCCCCTTAAGAAGAAAATCCGCCTGATCCTGGGCACCGACGAGGAATCAGGATGGGAGGATATGGATTATTACAAAACGAAGGAGGATATCCCTGTGCAGGGGTTTGCCCCGGATGCGGAATTCCCCCTGATCCATGCTGAGAAAGGTATCTTTCACCTGGAATTGAGCAAGCAATTCAACTCCTTGCCTCACCTGATCAGGATCCAGGGCGGAGAACGGGCCAATGTGGTTCCCGATTCCTGCCAGGTTGTGCTCAAAGGATTTACCCGGGAGGAACTGGCCCGGAAGCTTTCCCAGTACACTTTCCCGGAAGGTGTCACAGGAAATCTGGAATCCCTTTCCGGAGAAGCAGAGGAGAGTCTGGTCCTGATCTTTAAGGGAGTGGGGGCCCATGGCAGCCTGCCCCAAAAAGGCAAGAATGCCGTACTCTATGCTCTGCAATTTCTTGCCGGCCTGGATCTGAGCCAAGAAGAAACTGAACTCATAGATTGGTTAAATAAAAGGCCGGGTACGGGATATTTCGGGGAAGGCTTTAATATTGCTTTTGCCGATGAGCCCTCAGGAAAGCTGAGTTTAAACTTAGGCATTATGGATCTGAACCCTCAAGGTCTGCGTTTTGTTATTGATATAAGATATCCTGTCACTTTCCAGGGTGATCAGATCCTTAAACCTGTCGAAGCATGCGGGCAAGAGATCGGCTTGGAAATGAAGGCTCTTACCCATCAGAAAGCCCACCATGTCCCCAAGGACAGTCCTTTGGTAACTTCTTTACTGAAAGCCTACTCCGATGTAACCGGTCTGGAAGGGTACGCTTTTGCGATTGGCGGCGGTACCTATGCTAAAGTATTGCCCCAGGGAGTCGCTTTTGGTCCCTTGCTTCCCGGGGAACCGGAAGTTATTCATTGCCCGGATGAATATATGGCCATTGACAGCCTGATCCTGGCGTGCAAGGTTTATGCCCAGGCTATTCTCAATCTGGCAGGGGAGTAAAGACGCTTATCTGGGTCCGAGAGCCGATCTGGGCCGCGTAGCTTTACGCACAACGCGTACTCCATAGCTCCGGGGTTGGCTCACTCGCTTTCTTAACAGCTATCTGCGGCGGATAAGTATGCTATGTAGAATGCCGCCTTGAGCGAAACTGTCCACTGGACACTTTCGTGCCAAACCCCTGGGTAATACCTGATGTGAACCGTGGCTCCGCTAAGTTAAGAAAGCCTCGTTCACCTGACCGCCCCTCCGCTAAATCCGTCCGCTTTTGTACGTAAAGCTACGTCTTGCGGGTCTCTTCTCGTTTTTCCTTAGGGTCCTGAGGCTTAAAGCTTTCTATGGGGAATTACTGGAGTCAACTTTGGGGATCTTCAGAGCCTTTCCCAAAGAGCCGGCCCTGCCGCCCCAAGCGGCGCCGGTAAAGACGGAAAAAGCAGCTTGGGTCAATCACTTGCCCCACATTTCCTGCAATCTTACAACCTTACAACGCCCTGCATGCAAGCCAGAAAAGCAGCCCAAGGATTTTGATTTACACAAGGGAAGCGACTTTAAGCGAGCGGAAACAAAACTTCGCGAAAAGCCTGCAGCGGAGAAAGGTTGGAAACAGGACGTTTCCAACCCGCCATTGAGCAGGAGCGATTTGGCGGGACGAAACCCGGACGAGGGTTTCGCCCAAGCCGCCACGCCACAGAGAATGGCTTAGCGGCGCAGGTCCTTTCGGAGCGGAGGGATTGAGCGTTAGTTTTGTCCGCGCAGCTTATGGAGCGACCGGTGTAAATCAAAATCCTGGAGACTTAGCTTTCATGCTTTTTCAGTAGCAGTAGAAAGCATAAGTCTGCGCTTATATATGCGACGACTACATAGGCAAGATAGGAGGCTGAGTCTATTGAATAACGCGCAATTATCCAGCGCGAAAGAATTCCTAAAACAACTCTCGGAAAATTCCGGTGTATCAGGATATGAGGAAACTCTTGCTCCCTTGGTCTTGGCCGCGTTCACCCCCTTAGCCGATCAGGTCGGCCAGGATGCCCTGGGCAATATTTATGCCCACAAAAAGGGGACCCAGGGACGCTATAAAATCATGCTGGCCGCCCATATGGATGAAATAGGCCTCATGGTCAAAGGGATCGAACCCAGCGGATTCCTGCGTTTTACTCCAGTAGGGGGTGTGGACCAGCGTACCTTGCTTTCTCAGGAAGTCATCGTCCATGGCAGAAAGCCCGTCCTGGGGGTCATAGGCTCCACTCCGCCCCATTTAATGACCGCGGGTGAAGAAAAAGCCGTGAAAACAGAGCAGATGGGAATCGATGTGGGAATGACTTTTGAGCAGATCAAAGAGGTCATTCAGGTGGGGGATATCATTACCCTGCGGCGCAATACTTTGGAATTACTGAATCATGTCCTGGCCGGCAAGTCCTTTGATGATCGGGCGGGAGTGGTCGTTATGAAAATATGCCTGGAAGAACTGCAAAGGCTGCAGCATGCTCATGATGTCATTGCCGTCGCCACCACTCAGGAAGAGGTTGGCTACAGGGGGGCAACCACCAGCGCCTATAGCTTAAATCCGGATTTGGCCATCGCTATCGATGTCACCCATGCCAGCACTCCGGATACCAAGGGGCAAGTGGAAAAAGAGCTGGGGAAAGGCCCGGCCATTGCCCTGGGGCCCAATATCCACCCCTTAGTCTATGAAGAATTGGTTAAAGCAGCCAAAGAAGCCCGTATCCCTTATCAAAACCATCCCGTTCCGGGACGCAGCGGCACAGATGCCTGGGCTATTCAGGTGACTCAAGCCGGTGTGCCTACGGGCTTAGTGTCCATACCCTTGCGCTATATGCATACCTCTGTGGAAACCATTGATATGCAGGATGTGATCCTGACCGGAAAACTGCTGGCCTATTTTATCGCCGGACTTCCTGAAGACTTGGAGGGAAGAGTATGCTACTAAAGATATTGTCAGAACTTAATGGCACCTCGGGAGCGGAAAAGGAAATACGCCAGGCCCTGGCCGCGGAGCTGGAACCTTGCGTGCATTCTCTGAGCACGGATAAAATAGGCAACCTTATCGTCCAAAAAAATCCCTCCCTTTCCGGTCCCAAGGTGATGATCGCCGCCCATATGGATGAAGTGGCCCTGATGATCACCGCCATCACTGCAGATGGTCTTCTTAAATTTCAACCTGTAGGCGGTATCGATCCGCGGATCTTGGTCTCCAAACCCCTGAAGCTCAACACCCTGATGGGAGTGATCGGTGCCAAAGCGATTCATCTGCAGAAACCTAAAGAGCGGGAGCAGGCTTTGACCACCGAGCAATTGTATATTGATATCGGCGCTAAATCGAAAGAAGAAGCGGAAAAACATGTGAAGATCGGGGATTATGCCTATTTCTTTACGGAGATGGAAAGACTGGGCCAAGGCTATCTAAAGGGCAAAGCCTTTGATGATCGGGTGGGCTGCGCCATACTGGCCCAGCTGTTAAAACGGGATTATGCCCTTAATCTGATCGGTGCTTTCACCGTACAGGAAGAAGTAGGGCTCCGGGGGGCGACAGTAGCCGCTTATCATGTCCAGCCGGATTTTGCGATTGTCCTGGAAGGGACTGTGTCCGCCCAGATGATGGAAGTGGAAGAAGGGGAGTGGGTTACTGAACCGGGAAAAGGTCCCGCCCTCTCCATGCTGGATAACTCTACTCTGTATCAGCCGCAGCTGCTCCGGCAGGTCATTGATCTTGCCGAAAAAATGAACATCCCTTACCAGTTGCGCAGAGGGCACAGCGGGGGAAATGACGCCGGCAGAATTCATCTGAGCCGTGAAGGTATTCCCACTATCGCCCTCAGTGTCCCTTGCCGGTATATTCATTCCACAGCCTCTGTCCTGGCTGAAAAGGATATTGAGCATACCCTCAATTTAGTGGATGGTATCTTAAAGGCGATTCCTCATGAGTTTTCTTTCCGTTGAATGAGATTAAAGGAGGACATTCCATGCCATACGATCACAAACCTTTGGATTATACACTTTTGGAACGATTAACCCAATGCTTTGGTCCATCGGGTGTTGAAGGCAATGTAAGTTCGCTGATTGCTGAAGAAATCCACCCCTACTGCGATGAGATAAATACAGATGCCTTGGGAAATCTTATGGCCGTACGTCGGGGAACAGGCAAAAAAATTATGATCGCCGCCCATGCCGATGAAATCGGAGTGATGATCACACATATTGATGAGAAGGGGTTTTTGCGTTTTGCCCCCCTGGGCGGTGTCTCGATTCAGGGGTTGCCTCACCGCCGCGTTCAGTTTCAAAACGGGCTCATGGGCACCATTGGCGTCGAGAAGCTTGAAAAACCCACCGATTTAAAGCTGAATAAGCTCTATATTGATATCGGAGCCACTTCCTTAGAGGAAAGCAAAGCTAAGGTGCAGGTGGGAGAAAGCGCTGTCTTTGTGGGAAGCTTCCACAAACAAGCAAAGCGCCTGACTTCCAAAGCTATGGATGACAGGGTGGGCTGCTTTATCGCTATCGAAGTGCTGAAACGCCTCCAAACCCAGCATGAAGTGTATTTTGTCTTTACAGTACAGGAAGAGGTGGGGGTTCGTGGTGCCCAAACGGCAGCCTTTGCCCTGGAACCCGATCTAGCGCTGGCGGTGGATGTTACCGGAACGGGGGACACCCCCAAGTCCCATCCGATGGATGTGAAGCTGGGCCAAGGGGTAGCGATCAAGGTATTTGACCGTTCCATGATTACCCATCCCAAGATCAAGTCCTGGATGGCGCAAACCGCTGAACAGCATCACATCCCTTATCAATGGGAGGTTCTCGAATTTGGCGGTACCGATTCCGGAGCTATCCATCTCAGCAAAGGAGGGATCCCTTCCGGGGTCGTGTCCATTCCTACCCGCTATATTCACAGTCCCTCGGAAATGGTGGATCAAGGGGATATCGAGGGAGCGGCTCAATTGCTGCTGGCTCTTTTGGAAGGACCTGCTGAATTGTAAGTTTATCCGTCATTGGTTGTTCTGTTCAGCATTCATTATCGAGAGTGCAAAAAGCCGGATTCCCACTATAGACTTGGTGGGAGTCCGGCTTTTTGTTTTTAAGATCTCCAGGACAGGTAAAGGGCAATATCATACAAGAACGCCCTTGCGGCCTGTGGTACACTAAAGAGCAGATACCTGAGAAAGGAGGATAAGTTTTATGAAACAGGAAATGAGAATCGTAAAATATGACCCTGAATTGAAGGTTGAAGCCTATCATTTTCAAGGGATTATGCAGAAGTTTCCCAACCATTTTCATGAGTATTATGTGATTGGGTTTATTGAAAAAGGTCAGCGGTTTTTATCCTGCAAAAATAAGGAATATACCATTGAGCCGGGTGATCTTCTGATCTTCAATCCCCGCGACAATCATACTTGCGAACAAATGGACGGCAAAACATTGGATTATCGCTGTATCAATATCCAGCCGGAAATTATGAGCAAGGCGGTCTTGGAAATAACAGGTGAAGAGTATTTGCCTTATTTTACCTCTCAAGTCGTTTTTCATAGCGAATTGGTTTCTATACTCCGGGAGCTGCACCAAATGCTTATGGAGGAAGAAAAAGATTTCAGGAAAGAGGAACTATTCTTCTTCCTTTTAGAGCAGCTCATAGCAGACTATACAGAGCAGGCCATAACGACTGCAACTGCAGAGCAAAGCGCTGAAGCACGAGCTATCTGTGAATTCTTAGAAAAACACTATATGGAAACTATCACCCTGGCTGACTTAGGCAATTTGACCGGGCTGAGCAAATACTACCTGCTTCGTTCCTTTACAAAGCAAAAAGGTATCTCCCCCTATAGCTATTTGGAAACGATACGGATTGGCAAAGCAAAGAAAATGCTGGAGCAGGGGATGTTGCCCATTGACGTGGCGCTGCAGACCGGGTTTACCGATCAAAGCCATTTTTCCAACTTCTTTAAAAAGTTTATCGGGCTGACTCCAAAACAATACATGAACATTTTTAAGAATGCTCAAAGCTGATTTTTGGAATGGAAAGGATTTTCATGGACACAAAGAAAGAGATTCAGGGACATTTGTTGGCATTTATGACGATTTTTATTTGGGGTACAACCTTTATATCCACCAAGTTGCTTTTAGAATCAATAACGCCTGTGGAAATACTCTTCCTAAGGTTTGCGATTGGTTTTCTTGTCTTGCTCCTCGCTTATCCTCACAGGCTCAGGCTCAGGGAACGAAAGCAGGAGCTATATTTTGCCGCTGCCGGTTTATGCGGGGTTACCCTGTATTTCCTGCTCGAAAATATAGCCCTGACCTATACCTTTGCCGCCAATGTAGGGGTAATTGTCGCAATCTCACCGTTTTTTACCGCCCTGTTGGCTCATCTGTTTTTAGAGACAGAGACCTTGCGATTGCGGTTTTTCATGGGTTTCAGCGTTGCGGTTGTCGGGATTATCCTGATCAGCTTTAACGGAAGCAACAACCTGCAACTGAATCCGTTGGGAGATATCCTGGCCGTCTTAGCTGCCGTGGTATGGGCCGCCTATTCTGTTTTGACAAAGAAAATAAGCGGGTTTCACTACAACACCATTCAGGCAACACGGAGAATTTTCTTCTATGGGTTGATGTTTATGATACCCGCTTTAGGCATAGTTGGGTTCAATCCAGACATAACTGAACTAACACGACCGGCTAACCTATTCAATATCCTGTTTTTAGGGTTGGGAGCATCGGCGCTTTGCTTTGTAACCTGGAACTCGGCGGTGAAACTATTGGGTGCAGTGAAAACCAGCGTTTATATTTATCTGGTTCCCGTCATAACCGTTATTACTGCCGTTATTGTGCTGCATGAGGAAATTACCGGAGCTTCAGTATTGGGAATTGTGCTGACATTAACAGGGTTATTGATTTCGGAGAGGAAAGGCAAGCATATCCCTCAGCAGACAGACGCGAGTAAGGCTTAACAACACAAATGATAGTTTAAGCATAGTCAAATGGCTATGCTTTTTATTTGCCGCTATGAATTTGAGAAGTGTGACCCAAAACACAGCACCAGAGCCTGAGAATGGTACAATAGGTTCAAATGATGAGCAATGGAGGAGGCATAATGATCGATCATCCTGGCTTTGTCCTGGAGCATTGTCGGAAAAATTGCGGTAAATCTGCTCAGGACTGGTCTTTATTACACCAGCAGTTAGAGCAGATGTTCAAAGATCTGGATTTATTATCCCATTTGCAGCAGAAGTTTCCGGTGATTCATTATCATCATTTACCGAAGATAAGCATAGCCGGTTGTCCTAACGCTTGTTCCCAGCCTCAAATCAAAGATATCGGTCTGACCGGTTTTCTTATGCCTAAGCTTACAGAGGCAAGGTGTACGGGCTGCCAGGCCTGCTGCCGTTCTTGTCAGGAAGGTGCCTTATCCTGGCAGGGAGAGCTGGAATTTGAACCGACGAAGTGCATTGGCTGCGGGGATTGTGTGCGTTCCTGCCCCACAGGCAAAATCCTTCCCGGGGAATCGGGATGGACTCTTCATCTCGGTGGACGCCTGGGAAGGCATCCCCAATTGGCGCGATTGTCCAGGGAAAAGCTTCAGACTTCTGAACTTCCCCGGATCATTGGCCGCATCCTTGAAGACTATATAGACAATGGCCTGCCTCAGGAAAGGCTTACTCATTTTCTGGACCGTCGACCACATCTGTAAGGTTTTATAAAGAGTTTTGGCGTTCGTGAATCCAGCCCCTCAGCTGGTCTAAATCGCTGATGGTGATTTGTTTTTTCTCCATTTTAAGTATTCCTAAATCCCGCAATTGGCTTAAGATGCGGCTCACGGATTCCCGCGCTAAGCTGCACATTCCCGCCAGCTCGGTAGCGGTAAGAGGAACAGTGATCAGAATTCCCTCAGGGGTCTCCTGGCCGTGGACATGAGCCAGAGCAAAGAGTTTGGCCCCCAGCCGGGAACGAGCATCCCCCAGGGCGATGTTTTTAATTTGCCGGTAGGCTCTGCGGAGATCCAAAGCCATGTTTTGATAAAAAGGCAGGAGGGTGGAAGGATTCTCCTTAAAATACTGGACCAGTGCCTTGCGATCCAAAACGAAAACATCGGAGGCTTCAGCAGTGAGGGCTGCATAAGGATAAGCTTTATTATCTAAAACAACTTCCGGAAAAAACGCGGGCGGCTGCAGAATCCGGAAAATTTTTTCGGTAAATTCACTCATAAGCAGGATTTGAATGCGGCCTTTGAGTAAAAAATAAACTGAATTGCTTTCTTCACCGAAAAAGAAAAGGAATTGCTTTGCCGCATAATGGCGCACCCGCCCGTGAGCAGAACAAAACTCCCAAAATGAATCGGGCAGTTCCTGCCAGTTAGGATTGCTTTTAAATATTTCAAACCCGGTGATATTACTAGCCATACTTCTCTTCCTCTCATAAACTATTGAAGTATATTATGAAGAAAATTCTCTATCCCTTGGCAGAAACCCTTTAAAATTCGAAAAAACCATTTTCTTGAGCAGTGAGACATTCCCTGATCGCTGCTTATGGTTTATAATAGGGAATGGCCGAGCCATATTTCCTACTGACTGAAGCAAGTCTCACGCTATCTACGGAATTTTGGCCGTTTCAGAAATGTCTGAAACCAGGGTGTGCTTAGAAATGAACATGCCTTCCGTAAAGAAAAGGAGGAACCCCTATGCAGAAGATTAAAGTACAGGATGCGATCGGATCGGTGCTTATGCACGATCTGACACAAATTATCCCAGGAAAAACAAAAGACGCCCGCTTTAGAAAGGGGCATGTGATCAAAGAGGAGGATATCCCAACCCTGCTTAGTATGGGAAAAGAGCATATTTTTGTGTGGGATCAGACTCCGGGTCTTATTCACGAAGATGAAGCAGCGGAGCGTCTGGCCAAAGCTGTGGCCGGTCCGGGGCTTTCCTTCAGTGAAACGAAAGAGGGAAAGGTCAATTTGATTGCTGAAGAGGATGGCTTAATCTATGCTTCGGAAGAAGGGATCTATGCCCTGAATTCGTTAGAATATATTATCCTCGCTACTCTTCATAATCATCGCCCGGTGAAGAAAGGGCAGAAGATAGCCGGGACCAGAGTGGTTCCTTTGATGATCGATGAAAATGTCGTGATCGAAGCGGAAGGAATCGCCCGCCGCTTTGGGGAACCCATTCTGCAAATCCGCCCCCTGCAATCCAAAAAGGTTGGGGTGGTGACCACGGGAAGTGAAGTATACCATGGCCGGATCCAGGATAAATTCGGACCGGTTCTTCAGGGAAAAGTGGCCGAATGGGGTTCTGTCCTGCTGGGGCAAACCTTCGCCGACGATGATGTGGAGATGATTCAGGAACGCATCCGCGAGCATATCGAACAAGGCGCGGAAATGGTTCTGGTCACCGGCGGCATGTCCGTGGATCCCGATGATTTAACCCCTACAGCTATCAAAGGTCTGGGTGGAGAGTTGATCACTTATGGTACTCCTGTTCTTCCCGGAGCCATGCTGTTGCTGGCTTACCTGGATGATATCCCGATTCTGGGCTTGCCCGGATGTGTCATGTATTCAAGAAAAACGGTCTTTGATCTGGTGGCCACCCGCATCCTGGCCGGTGAGCGGCTTACCCGCCTGGAAATTGCCAAATACGGTCATGGCGGCTTGTGCCTGGAGTGTCCGGAATGTACCTATCCCCACTGTTCCTTCGGCAAATAAGTGTTAAAGAAAACCCGGCTTCGCCGTGCCTTAAACGCATACTTACGAAGGAGGCGAAGTCGCTGGTTGCCCTTATGCTTAGAAAGTATATAGCGCAAGCTTATACTTTCTGATAGTGCAAGGTAAGGGAGCCTCACCCAACGGCTTTAGGTAATTTAAAGCAGTCGGTGAGGCTCCCTTTTTTACAACCATTGCTCAGCCAAATTACCAACCGGTTGGTAATTTGGCTGAGCAATGGACTGTTGATAAAAGAGCTGGCGCTTCTTCAGGAGAAGACTTTTTTAGAGATTCGCCATAAATCGCTGAGGTTCCGGCAGGGAAAAACCCGGGTGCAATAGTTCCTGTACTCACCCATAAGATTGTCCGGCAAAGTCCAATCCTTTTCAGCCAAGGGGTTCAGCCAGAAGACATGCTTAACCTTCCCTTGGATCTCCTGCAGATAGTCCGCTTGGGCAGGGCGGAAATTGTTGCGGCCATCTCCCATAATCAAGATGGTCCCCCGAGTGGAAAGTGAGGGCAAAACATCCCGGGCAAAGTCTTTAAATACCTTGCCATAATCGGTAAAGCCGGAAGAATGCTTACGGCCCCAGGAACGGATCTCGGCCATGGAGTCACCGCTTGCCAGCCATTCTTCATGGGTGATATCCCAGAGTCCATCAATAAAAAGGTAAAGCCGCACTTTACGAAAGCGGGATTTCATGCGTTGGCATAAGTAGAGAAGGAATTGCGAGAAGGGAGCCACGGAATTGGATACATCGCATAAGACAATGAGCTCGGGATGCTTTAAGGCAGGGGTTTCATACTCGAAGCGAAAGACAGAGCCATTACCCCGCACCATTTCTTTGAGCAAAGAGGAGAGGCGTAGTCTGCCCCGGGGAGCCTTTTTTTTCCGCAAGCCCCGGTGAACGGCCAATTGGTTGCCCATCTGCCGGAGCGCTTGCTGGACCATCCCTTCTTCAGCGGCGGTAAATGAATTCAGGGGCTTAAAGCGCCAATTTATTTCACGGAAGCTGTCCCAGCGGTTTTGCTCGGATAAGCGTTCCTGCCAAAGGACCTGGTGAATCCGGCGCTGCCAGAAGTCCCGATAAGCTTCAAATTTGAGCCACTGATCTTCCGGGACTTCCCCCCGGCCTTTAGCCAGCTCCAAAGAATTGGACCAAGTCAAAAACCCTGACTGTCCCAGGATGAATCTGACCTGCTTTCCCAAATCGAGTTCCTGTGTTTCTTCTTCCTCGATGGTACTGGGGAACCCTTTAAGGCCCATCAAATAGTGGAGATCCGGCATTTGAAAGGAAATTGCCCGGGATGGAGAGGACTCTTCCGCTGATTTAAGGTGCAGGGTGATTCCTCCTTGCCCGGTACCGATGCCCTGATGGGAGCCATCCCCAGCCTCCTCTTGATCTGAGCCTGTACATTGCCCCGGGGCGGTAGGTTCTGAATCCGGAGAGGAGGATGGAGCTGAAGCCAAGAGTTCATAGATCATGTCGAAAAGCGGCTGATCTTCTTGGCGATGGATGAAGAGAGATTTAAGCACGAGCTTAGGTGCCAGGTCCGGGTACCGGGTTAAGGCCTTTAAAGCATCCTGAACCTCGTCCAGCGTGATATCGATGCCCACTGAGCGCAGTGCCGAGATAAGCTTCAGCAGCTGCCAGCCGTTGATCGTTAATTCGTTCATGACTGCACCCCGTCCTAGGCCTGGGTTCTTCTGGCAGCTTCCTGTTGCCAGGCTTTTAAACGATCCTCAAGTTTCGCCAAATCACTGGGATATTTTAAAAGTATGGATAGGGTACCTGACAATTGCTGCATATCGAGGGAGTCCTGGCGCAGAATATGGAGGGCACGGGCAAAGTCCATGCTTTCGGAGACACTGGGCAATTTGCGCAAAGGGATCTTGCGGATTTTGGCCACAAATTCACAGACATCCTGAATTAAGGCCGCGGCAATTTCCGGACACCGCTGAGCGAGAATCCTCATTTCCTGTTCCACATCGGGATAAGCTAAAAGCAGATGAACACATCGCCTTCTTAAAGCTTCGGAAAGATCCCGGGTGTTGTTGCTGGTTAAGAGGACTATGGGGGAATTTTGGGCTTTAAAGGTTCCTACATCCGGGATGGTGACTTGAAATTCGGCAAGCAGCTCCAGCAAAAAGCTTTCAAATTCTTCATCGCTTTTGTCCAGTTCATCAATTAAAAGAATAACAGGCTCTTCCGCAAGCACAGTTTGCAGCAAAGGCCTGGCCAATAAAAACTCCGGCCCATAAATATTCTCCTTAATCTCTTCCCAGCCGGAGATTCCCACCTGCAGGCGCAGCAATTGTTTGGCATAGTCCCATTCGTAAAGGGCTTTGTTTAAATCCAGCCCTTCATAGCACTGGAGGCGGATCAGTCTGCAGCCGGTGCTGCGCGCCAGGGCCAGGGCCAGCTGAGTTTTGCCGACTCCCGCCGGTCCTTCAATAAGACAGGGCTTGTGAAGGGCCAGGGCCAAAAATAAAGTGGTCCCTTTATCCTGATCAAGGATATAACCTTCCTGTTCCAAAGCATTCATTAATTCATGAGGAGATTCCCACATTATGAATCCTCCCTTCCAGACTTTACTAGAATTTTACACGCTTTATCAAAGATTGACAATTGCAAATAAGGGAGTTAGGATAAGCTTGACATCCCCCGGTATTCTGTAACACTTAAACTATTGAGGGGTTATCTAACATACATATCGAAAGGCAGGTAGAATTTCATGAACAAAAAAATTGCCATCCCTACAGAAGGGGAGAAGGTTAATGCTCATTTTGGCCGCAGTCAGGCCTTTACCCTTTTCCTCATTGAAGAGGGTAAGGTGTCCGGTCAGGAACGGATTGACACGGCTGATTTCCAGCACCAGCATGAAGGAATCGCCCAGCTTCTCAAGTCAAAAGGCGTGGAAGCTGTTATCTGTGGCGGGATTGGCCCCGGAGCCATCACCGGTTTGGAAAATGCCGGAATAGAGGTGTTAAGAGGAGCCAATGGCCCGGCTTTGGAGGCAGCTCAATCTTATGGGGCAGGGACCTTCGTCTCCACCAATGCTGTCTGCAATCATAGTCATGACCACGATCACCACGGTCACGGTCATGATCACCATCATCATCATTAATGAGATTAATCTTTAACTTTAGGTAACTGCATATTGATCAGCAAATTAACTCAGAATAAATCATGGGTGCTCAAACTATAGCGTAGAAAGGGCGGATTACGGCATGGGAAAACATAAAAAAGTCTCACGTCCAAAATCTCCTGTTACCGTGAGAGACCCCCATTATCAGGAGTATGATAAGCAAAAAGAGCGGAACATCTACGACTACAAAGGATACAGGCATCCGTAAACCATGGGAGGGGACAGTCCAACTGTTCCCTCTTTTTTTCACTGTTAGAAAGTATAACTTCGTTTATACTTTCCTCCAGCATAAGTGCAACCAATGATTTCGCCTTTCTGGATGCGTGATTAAAAGGCAAACAAGCGGGTCGGCAGTGTCTTCGGGTGAAACCGGGTTTTCTATACATTCGACAGGGATTTTCGTCACGCTTGAACCTGTTCATGAATATACTTAGTGTTGCAGGAATATAGCATGGAAAGGGGAGTCCTTATGGCCAAGAATCCAGTTATTAGAAAAATGTTCCCCGGTGGTGTTACTTATCTTGGTTTTTACTCCTATTATCATTACCTGGCGGACGCTACCGCCCGGCATATCTATGTGATCAAGGGTGGCCCAGGTGTGGGAAAATCGACCTTCATGAAAAAAATTGGGGAAGAAATGCTCAAAGCAGGTTTTGATCTGGAGTATCATTGTTGTTCCTCCGATAATCAGTCCATAGACGGTATTGTTATTCCGGAGCTGGGGATTGCTTTACTGGACGGTACTGCTCCCCATGTGGTGGACCCCAAGATCCCCGGTGCAGTTGACGAGATCATTAATCTGGGCGAATACTGGGATGAATCCTTGATCCGGCCTTACAAAAAAGAGATTATTGCTTGCAGTCAGGAGATCAGCGGCTGCTTTGAAAGCGCTTATTTTGCCTTGAAGGATGCCAAAAACGCCATGGATGAGTGGGAATTCTATATTAAGCCCTATCAGGATTGGCAAACGATCAATCAAATCTACCTTAAAACGAAGCATGAGCTTTTTAAAACCCCGTCAAGCCAAGGCACCGGCAAAACCCGTCATTTATTTGCCTGGGCTCATACTCCTCAAGGCAGAACCCAACATATTGACAGCCTTATTCAAGGCATGGATTTTCTGTATTCTTTAAAGGGGCAGGCCGGAACAGGAAAATCGACCCTTTTGGCACGCCTGGCCGAGGAGGCTGAAGTTCTCAATTATGATCTGGAAATCTATCATAATGCCCTTGAGCCGGATAAGATCGATCTGCTCCTTATTCCTGAGCTGTATACTGCTTTGGTGATCTCTTCAGAGCATTATCCCTATCATCCGGAATTCAGCGGTACCCATCATGCGCTTGATTTCGACAGTGGCCTTGATAGAACAGGATTGGTCAGCACCTTAGAGTTTATTGATTCGTGCCGAAGCAGGGTTGAAGAGAGCATACTGCGGGCCCAATCCCACTCGCAAAGGGCCAAAACCCTCCATGATCAACTGGAAGAATATTATATCCCAGCCATGGATTTTGAGGCTATAGATGAGAAACGCCGTTCTATTTTAAAGTCGATCATGGAAAATTATTCATAAAGTCTGGACCATAGACATTTTATCAGGTATTCTATAGATAAGGGGCAAGACTTACTAATGCAGAGCAACAGGCTGTGCAATTTTTTTATCTTGCTGGGGAACTATAACTTGGATATGAAGGTTGATTTTAAGGAGGGTTTTCCTGAATGAGTGTGCGAATTGCAATTAACGGCTTTGGGCGAATCGGTCGGCTTTCCATGCGGGCAATCCTGGAACGAAAAAGTTCCCTGGACATTGTTGCTGTTAATGATCTGGGGAGTCCGGATCTGTTAGGTCATTTATTCAAGTATGATTCAATTCACGATATCCTGCCTTATGATGTTGAGGTAAAAGAAAATACTCTTGAAGTTTTGGACCAAAAGGTGACTTTTTTGGCGGAAAAAGATCCCGGGAAACTTCCCTGGCGGGAGCTGGGGGTAGATCTGGTGATTGAAGCTACGGGACGCTTTACCAAGCGGGAGCAAGCGGCGTTGCATCTCCAGGCCGGAGCGAAAAAGGTGATCATTTCCGCTCCGGGAAAAGACGAAGATATCACGATTGTCATGGGGGTAAACGAACAGCTCTATAACCCCGCTGAGCACCATATCCTCTCCAATGCCTCCTGTACCACCAATGGTTTGGCTCCCCTGGCCAAAGTTTTACTCGAAGAATTTGGGATCGAGCAGGGCATGATGACCACCACCCATTCGGTGACCAATGACCAACGGATTCTGGATTTGGAGCATAAGGATTGGCGGCGGGCCCGGGCGGCTTACGAATCGATGATTCCTACAACCACAGGGGCTACCAAGGCGGTGGAACTGGTGCTTCCCGACTTAAAGGGCAAGCTCAAAGGATTAGCGGTGAGGGTTCCTACCCCTAATGTTTCGCTTATTGATTTTGTGGCTAATTTAAGCCGTTCCACCACCAAGGAAGAAGTAAATCAAAAACTTAAGGAAGCCGCCGAGGGAAGCCTCAAAGGCTACCTGGCTTATTCCGAGCTGCCTTTAGTTTCCCACGACTTTAATGGCAACCCTCACAGTGCTATTGTTGACGGGCTGTCTACGCTGATGCTGGGAGAGCGCATGGTCAAGGTCCTGGCCTGGTATGACAACGAGTGGGGATACTCCAATCGGATTGTGGACTTGGCCGAATACATCGCCGGCCAAGGACTATAAGAAGCCTCTATCTTTTTGTGGAAAAGAATAGTAAACTTTTTATGATGGTTTTTTATAGCAGATTTCTGACATTCTACAAAATAAACGACGGAGGTAATCTATGCGCCGCACCAAAATAGTATGCACCATCGGACCGTCCAGTGAATCCAATGAGAAGATTCGCCAATTACTTAAGGCCGGCATGAATGTAGCCCGTTTAAATTTCTCCCATGGAAACCACAGTGAGCATGGCAAGCGAATGCGCACCTTAAGAGAAGAAGCACAGAAACTCGGTGTTCATTTGGGGATTCTTCTGGATACCAAAGGCCCGGAAATCAGAACGGGAACGGTTCCGGAGGAGGGAGTTCAATTAAACAGCGGTGATACATTTATTCTTGATACCGATCTATCGACTCTGGGGTCCGCGGAGCGAGTGGGTATAACCTACCTTCAGCTTTGGCAGGAGGTTCATCAAGGTACGCATATCCTTCTTGATGATGGGCTCATCGACCTTGAAGTCATTGCCAGCGAAGAAGGAAAGATCATCACCAAAATCCAAAATGGCGGAGTTCTTAAATCGAAAAAAGGGGTCAATGTGCCGGGCGTTCCGATTCAGCTGCCGGCGATTACGGAAAAAGATCGTGATGATATTATCTTTGGCTTAAGAGAAGGAATCGACTTTATTGCTGCTTCTTTTGCCCGCAAAGCTGCCGATATTTTGGCCGTAAGGCGTTTGGTGGAGGAAGAAGGAGCCAATGTCAAGATTATCGCTAAGATTGAAAACCGCGAAGGTATCGAGCATTTAGATGAGATCCTGGAGGTTGCCGACGGACTGATGGTAGCCCGCGGGGATCTGGGAGTGGAGGTGCCTGTAGAAGAGGTCCCCATTCATCAAAAAGACATGATTGAAAAATGCCATCGTTTGGGTAAACCCGTCATCGTGGCTACACAGATGCTGGATTCCATGATCCGCAACCCGCGGCCGACCCGGGCGGAAGCCAGTGATGTGGCTAATGCCATTTTAGACGGTACCGATGCCATAATGCTTTCCGGGGAGACGGCTGCCGGACAGTATCCGGTGGAAGCTGTCGAGATGATGAATAAGATAGCTCTGCAGATCGAAAAGCATTATGAGCCGCGGAAGATTTATGAGCCCCATATCAACATTGCCGAAGCGATCAGCCATGCCAGCTATACCGTAGCCAGAGATCTGGAAGCGGCCGCCATTCTTACTCCTACTCATTCCGGGTTGACGGCCCGCATGATCTCGAAGTACCGTCCCACCTCCCTGATTATTGCTGCCACACCTTTTGTTCATGTAGCCCGCCAACTCTCTTTGACCTGGGGCATTTATCCTTTGCTGATTCCCGAGAGCTTAGGCACGGACCAGCTCTTATCTGTTTCTGTGAATGAGGCGATTTCCCATCACCTGATTAAGACCGGTGATGTGGTTGTCATTACCGCAGGCGTTCCCGTTGGTAAAGTAGGGACCACCAATATCATCAAAGTCCAGGTCATCGGAGATGTGATCGCTAAAGGAACGGGGATTGGGCGCAAAGCTTATTCCGGAACGGCACGGATAGCCACTCCGGCTGCCCAAGAGCTTTTTCAAAAAGGAGACATCCTGGTAGCGCCTTATACCGATAAAGAGCTGGTCCCCTTAATCGCTAAAGCCGGGGCAATTCTGGTGGAAGAAGGGGGACTTACCTCCCATGGGGCCATCGCCGCCTTAAACTATGGCATTCCGGCTATTGTCGGTGCCGCCGATGTGCTGATGAAGGTTAAGGATGGGCAAGTGCTGACTGTGGATGCTTTGGCAGGTGTGGTTTATGAGGGCACCGTCAGTATTATCTAGTCAGATCGCAGCAACTCAAACCAGGTAAGCTGCAACTCAAATCAGGTAATCTATACAAATGCTCCCTCAAGGCCGCTGTTTTGTCAAACAGCTGACCTGGAGGGAGCATCGTTGATCGGGAAGGGCTTCCTGTTGTATAGATGTCGGGTGCTATAGATGCCGATTGCTTTCCTGCACTTCTTCAGTGTTGCCCCCGGCATTGGGAGTCTGCGTATCCACGGTATCCTGATCGATAGTGCTTTGTGTGCGTTCATTCAGTATTTCAATCATCCCTGCATCGCTCAATTCCCCGGCGATTTCAAAGAGTGAGTCCTTTTGATCGGGAGCCAGCTGATTAACAAAGCGGTTGATTTTGACTGGAGGCACAAGATTACGAAATTTTACTCCACCATATTTCATGACTCGTTCCGGCAAAGACAATCCCTCCTCAAGAAAGCATAATCATGTGTTTAGAATTAGTATGCTTGCTTGAAGATTTATCATACGTTGGCGAGAAAAAACAATCCGGTCCCCTTAGGATTTTTCAACCTTTACCTGACTGAGAGTATCAATAACCTGGCCGCGAATAAAGCCCAGATACTCCTGCCGAAGAGCTTCCTGCTCAGCCTTTTCCCATTCTTCCAAGCCAATTGTTCTCTGCTTCCGTGAAAGCTCATTAATGCGCTCAATAAGAGTATTGATTTCCATGGTTGTAACTCCTTTTTCTTTTCAACCCTCAGCCAAGGGCAAGATAATTTTCTTTAATCGTGGCGATTCTATGATATAATATTTAATGAGACTTGTCCAATTGGAAAGGGGGCTTAGACGGTATTAGTCAGAGCATAAAAGAGAACCTGACTAAGGTGTTGGGAAGGTTTTCTGAGTCAAAGGTAGCTTGGGAATTCCCTAAAATCGTCCTTGGGGTGATGGGACTGATGGTAGTGTTAGGTGGCAGCCTTTATTACAGCCAGACAACCACGGCAGCCGCATTGATGCTTAATGGTCAGGAAATTGGGTATGTAGCATCCCCGGACGCAGGCAAACAATTGATGGATTCTGTCCTTGTTTCCCAAGGGGACTCCTCAGGTCTTGTTGCAAAGACTCATGATCAAATTGAGTTCCAGGATACGCGGATCAGGAAAGGGACTCTTCAGGAGAACTCTGTAACAGAAGCTAAGCTGAACAATTTAATAAGTACATATTTTGAAGGAGTGCAATTTTCTATCGAAGATGCTCCTATAGCAATCCTGCCCAGTGAAGACGATTTCCAGAAGATTCTCCAATCTTATCAGGAAATCTATGCCAAACCCAGTGAGAATAATACCATCACTTCCGTAGAATTCAAAGAACTGATTTCCTCTCAGCCTGTGGAAGTGCAGCGGGTGGAATTTAGTTCGCCGGAGATGGTTCTGGAAACCTTAACGAAAGGGCATGAAGCCAGAGCAGAGTATGTGGTTCAACCCAATGACTCCTGGTGGCTTATCGCCCGCAAAAACGATATGCTGACCAAGGAAGTATTGGCCGGGAATCCAGGTATGGATGAGGATAAGACTCTTCAGGTTGGTGAAAAAATAGACTTGGTCAAAGTGACCCCTTATCTCACCGTAGTAAGTAAGGGGATCTATACAGGTACGGAGACGATTCCCTTTGATGTTGAATCGAAAACCGATTATAGTTTGCCCAGCGGTTCTTCAGTGGTTCGCCAGGAGGGAAGCGATGGCAGCAAAAAGGTCACCTATTCCTATGTTCAGGAAAATGGCAAGAACATAGAAAAAGAAGTGTTGGAAGAAAAAATCATCCAACAGCCGGTGACTCAAGTGATTGCCAAAGGCCCCACTTACGCATCGACCAATGTGGCCCTTTCCCGCGGGGGCGGAAAAGTCAGCGGCTTGGGTTGGCCACTAAGAGGAGGACTTAACTCCTATTACGGCTACCGCTGGGGAAGTTTTCATACCGGTTTGGATATTGGCGGCGATACAGGACAGCCTTTTGTGGCTGCAGCCGGTGGCACAGTATCCTCTGTGGGCTGGAGCGGCGGCTATGGCAATATGATTCTGATCGATCATGGCAATGGTGTGGCTACCCGTTATGCCCATGCCTCCAAAGTAAGCGTCTCCAATGGACAACAAATAAGCAAAGGGGAGTCCATAGGCCTTGTGGGCTCAACCGGCCGATCAACAGGACCTCATTTGCACTTTGAAGTAATCATTAATGGCGATACAGTCAATCCTCTTAACTATTTACCGTAAAAATAGTATGAAAAGCGAACTATTCACATAAACACTGGACTTATCACACTTTATCAAGGATAAAACAAGCCGATTTACCACTAATTTACTACTTGTGAATGGCTTTGCTACGACGATTTTTCCTTGAAAAGTGAGGAAACAAAGATACTTCCAATAAAAATTGAATATGTAAAAGGTAGACACTTCAAAAATGAGGTGTCTATTTTTTTACCCAATTCTGGAATAAATCATTGGGTATTCATACTTAGCAAAACGGGAACAGCTTCTTTTATATATTACTGTTATAATAAAGCAATCCTATGGGAGAAAGGCACAGGTGCTGGGCATTGAATTATAGGAATGAAGTTGAAAAATGTATTGAATTCATTGAAGACCATATAAAAGAAGATATTACTATTGAAGAAATCGCCAATCAATCAGGGTATTCTCTTTACCATTTTTGTAGAGTTTTTAGTCTATGCAAGGGTATATCTGTTATGGAATACATACGAGGACGCAGGTTAGCTTTAGCAGCAACAGAATTATTCAAGGGCAGAAAAATTATTGATATTGCTTTTGATTATGGATTTGAAACACCCAGCGGATTTGCTAAAGCTTTTCGTAAAGCTTATGGTCATAGTCCCACACAGTATATGATGCGGATGGCTCAATATGCTGATACAAAAACAACATTTGAAATTGGAGGTTATATTATGAAGCCTGTTATTGTTAAAAGACCTGCATTTAAAGTTGCTGGTTATGGAATCAAAACCAATATTACCGGGGTTACCTATACAAAAGATGTCGCATCTTACTGGAGCAATTATGAAGGCGAAAATTTAGAAAGTAAAATGTACAAAATTTTAAATCCGGCTGAACACGGTGAAGTGGGATTGTGTATTCCGTTATCTGAAGATGGAAATGTAATATATCTTTTAGGTGTAATTGTTGATGACTTTTCAAAGGTAGAGGAAGATATGCTGACAGTAGAGGTTCCGGAGGCGGAGTATGCAGTTTTTACAACGGTTCCTGTGGATACTTCAAATGACAAAGAACAAATTGAGTTTGCAGAGATTATTGCAAGTACATGGAAATATATTTTTGAAGATTGGTTTAAAGACAGTGAGTATATTTACGATGAAAGTAAAATTGATTTTGAATTCTACGATGAACGTTGTCATCACAGAAAAGATACCGTTATGGATATTTATATTCCCATTAGAAAAGGATTAAAAGTAGATGGATTTGACACTTTTGAGGCTGTGGCTATTAGGTAAAAATAATACTTTCAGAATCCTGAAAAAACTTTGAACAAAAATAGCATTCTATGGTAAAATAAAAAATAGAATGCTATTTTTATAGTAAACAAAAAGCGCCATGGGGGCGCTTTTTGTTTACATCACAGCCCAGCCGGGATGAGGTTCTTGAGAAAGTGCGCCGCCTCTGCCGTCGCCGCAAGGGTCAGGAAAGGCTGTCCTGAAAAAAATCAAAAAAGCCCCTAAGCGTTGTAAACCCAATTAAAGATAAGAATAGAGAGTATTAAGGAGGACGTGTTATGTTTTTAACCCATCAGACTCCGGTACGAGTCCGTTATGCTGAAACAGATCAAATGGGCGTCGTCTATCATTCCAATTATTTCATCTGGTTTGAGATAGGCCGGGCCGAACTGCTGCGCAATGCCGGACTAGCCTATACCACATTTGAAGAACAAGGCCTGGCCGTTGCGGTGGTTGATGCCGGCTGCCGTTATCGCCGCCCGGCACTCTATGATGATCAGTTGGTCATTGAAACAAGTCTGGAAAGCTTTTCCTCGCGCAAACTCACTTTTACCTACAAAGTGCTTAGAGACGACATCTTGTTAGCCGAAGGAACAACGATTCATGTCTTTGTGGATCGCACAGGGAGAAGCACCGATGCCCGGAATTATCCCATCTGGAAAGAATTTGAAGAGATTATCAACGAAAACAAAGAGAGCGAAAGGGCAGAGACAGGAGCGCAGGTTTAATTCTATCTACCGCTTAGTTGAGGGGCATCGTCACTACTTCAGTATAGGTAGCGACGGTGCCCCTTTTAAGCCACGCGGTTAGAAAAAGGCCAGGAAATTCTCTCCGTTCAGGATGAGGATATTGAAATAGTTAAAGAATTATGGTATTATGTATACACAATACAATGTGCTAATAAGCAAGGAGGGATTTCCATGTTTCTGGTCACATGGATAGAAGCGGAAGAAATCAATTATCGTTTGGTTAAGAAACATGAACTCTCACAGTTTATTTCGACACATCTCATTACTCCTTTGGATAATCATCTGATGGTTCAGGAATTAATTGTCTAGTGAGTATTTAAAATGGAATATTGTGCATAAAATAGGATAAGCCCACGTAAATGTGGGCTTTTTTGTATAATAAAGTATTAGCAAAGAATAAGATACAAAGCAGGAAAAGCCCTTAATTTTCACGAATAATATTTACTTAGTACTAAAGGAGGTAAAGATATGAGTTATATAGTCCTTGTCGACAGTTCCTGTGATTTGCCAAGAGACTTAAGCCAAAGAGAAGGCATTGTGGTCGTTCCCATGCCTGTTAGCATAGAAGGAAAAACATATTCTGAAGGAATTGATATTTTCCCAGATGAGTTTTATCCTCGGTTTTCTGATTTCAAGGAACTGCCGAAAACATCGCAGCCGAATCCGGGGACGCTCAAAGATGCCTATGAAGAAATCCTGGCCCAGGGGCATGAAGTGGTGGCCATTCATCTTTCGTCAGGTTTGAGTTCGACCTTCAGTACGGCCCAGATGGTTCGCGA
This sequence comes from Desulfitobacterium chlororespirans DSM 11544, assembly GCF_900143285.1. NCBI lineage: Bacteria > Bacillati > Bacillota > Clostridia > Eubacteriales > Desulfitobacteriaceae > Desulfitobacterium > Desulfitobacterium chlororespirans. The sequence continues at coordinate 112,116 of NZ_FRDN01000014.1, read as the reverse complement.
GATGTGCTCTCAGCCGGAAAAGATACATGTTATCGATAGTTTAGGGGCATCCTTAGGTTACGGGCTATTGGCTCTGGCGGCCAATCGGCTTGTGAAAAAAGCAAATTCCTGGGAAGAAGCTGAAGCACAAATTTTCCAGGTACGCCGGCAAATGCGGTATGTTTTTACTCCCGATACTTTGGATTATCTTGTCAAAGGCGGCCGGGTCAGCAAGACGGCCGGTTTTATCGGCGGCTTACTGGATGTCAAGCCTATTCTCAATATTACTCCCGAGGGCCGCATCGAGCCTCTGACCAAAGTGCGTTCCCGGAAAGCTGCTCTGCGCAAATTGGTTGAATTGATTCAAGAAGAAATTCGTCATCCGGAAGAGCAGGAGATCGGTATTTCTCAGGCGGCGTGTCTGGAGGAAGCCAGGGCACTGGCTGAGGAAATTAAAATGAAAGTACCTGTCAAGGATGTTATCATTAGTGATATAGGTTGTGTGGTAGGAAGCCATACCGGTCCTGGTACTATCGCATTATTCTACCAACGCTAATAGGGGGAACATCATTGAAACGCATAATTGCTCTTATCACCTTATTATTATATTTTTTCATCTTTGTCCCGGCTCTGACGGCGGCGCCTGAAACACAAGCAGCAGCCCCTCCGGAAATCAGCGGGGAAGCCGCCTACCTGATCGATGTGCAATCAGGACAGACATTGTATAGTAAAAACGGTGATCAGCTTATGGCTCCTGCCAGTACGACTAAAATCATGACAGGGCTTTTAGGGATAGAATTGGGGAATCCTGAGGATATCGTTACTGCCAGTGAAACTATGTTGGATTATACAACAGTTTATGGGACACGGATTTATTTGGAACCCGGGGAGCAGCTTTCTCTGGAGGATATGCTTTACGCACTCCTGCTCAATTCAGCCAATGATGCCGCAGTAGCCATCGCCGAGCATATCAGCGGCAATACCTCCGCTTTTGTCAGCTTAATGAATCAGAGGGCCGCAGACCTGGGGCTGAAAAATACCACCTTTAAAAATCCCAGCGGCTTGAATGAAGAAGGGCATTTAACCACAGCCCATGATCTGGCCCGCATTGCTCAAGCTGCTTATGCCAATCCAGTGTTTAGGGATTATATAAAAACCAAGTCCCATGTTATTCCCAGGGCAAAAGAAAATGTACCCATCGAAATGATCAATGAAAATAAGCTCCTGTGGCGTGATGATACGATTACAGGAATGAAAACGGGATATACCTCCGTCGCCCAAAATTGTTTGGTCGCCTCAGCATCCCGGGACGGCCGTGATGTGATTGGGGTGATTCTCAAATCTCCCGGCCGGGAAATCTACACAGATATGCAGGCTTTATTGGACTATGGATTTGAACAGTTTGAGAACACTCTCTATAAAGGAGTGGGGGACTCTTTGGGTCAGCTGGAAATTCAAGGTCAGCCGGTTAATCTCCTCACCGATCAAGTCCTGTGGATTACGCAAAAAAAGGATAACACCTTACCCCAGCCGCGCATCAACATTCTGCCTATAGATGGGGAATTGGCAGAAGTTGCAGAGGGACAAGTTCTTACCCGCCTTGAGGTGTGGGAAGATGAAGAATGTTTAAGAGTCGTTCCTTTAGCCGCGGATCGGAATATCATAACTGAAGCCGCCGTTGAAAAAAAATCCTATGCTTTATTCACCGGTTTGGGACTCATGGTCAGCGGGGTTATACTTTACGGAGCAGTGCAGCAAAGAAAACATGCGGAACGGAGAAGAGAGCGGGCTAAACTGCGGCAAGACAGAATTCATGATGCTAATCGATGCCAACGCCGATGAGAGTATTTCAAAAAATGAGATACTCTCATTTTTTGTCAACTAAAAAGGCACATGATATTTAGAAATGTTCGTGAAAGAACTTGCAAATTTTCGTGAATATTTTAACTTAGTCTGAAAAATCTAAAAATTATAGCAAACTTTGCAGGATTTTATGCGGTGATACCGAATATAGATTTTTATAGATTAGAAACCCTACAGATTCTGAGGTCTACAAGGGGTATATGGAGGTATTGTAATGGGAAAATCAGATTTTCTTCAAGCCCGTGGAATCAGTCGTCGTGACTTCATGAAGCTTATGGCCGCCACAACCGCAGCTCTCGGCCTGCCTGAAGTCCTGGCTCCGCAAGCGGCAAAAGCTGTGGAAGCAGCAATGGAAAAACCCCCTGTCATTTGGCTGCATGGTATGGAATGTACTGGCTGCAGTGAATCCTTACTGGCAACGCTTAATCCCAGTATCGAATCATTAGTACTTGATACTCTTTCCATTCGATACCATGAGACCATTATGGCTGCATCCGGCCATGTCGCAGAACAAGCTTATCAAGATACTCTTGATGAGAAGTTTGTGCTTGTCGTGGAAGGTTCTATTCCGGCGTCGGAAGCAACCGATTCGTACTGTATGGTGGGAGGGAAGCCTTTCCGGGAAACAGTGCTGGAAGCCGCTGCAAAAGCCCAGGCGGTTATTGCAGTTGGAAGCTGCGCCACCGACGGGGCTGGGATCCCTGGTGCATGTGATATTAAGCCCATTGGCGTCAGAGAGCTTTTGCAAAAGCACAATGTAGCTACTCCTGTGATCAATCTTCCCTGCTGCCCAGTCAAACCCAATACTCTGATTGGCACAATTGTTTATTATCTGACCTTTAGCGCGGTTCCTGAACTTGATGAGCAAGCACGCCCACTGATTTACTACGGAAAGCTGCTTCATGACAACTGTCCCCGCCGTGGTCAGTTTGAAGCCGGAAATTTCTTGGCCGATTGGAATGATCCTGCTCAAAAGGATTATTGTCTGCTCCTTAAAGGGTGCAAAGGACCGAAAACCTATACGGATTGCGCCCAAGTCTGGTGGAATGACAATGCGAATTTCTGCATCAACGCCGGTTCCCCTTGTTCCGGATGTTCGGAATCCGGTTTCTATGGACAATTCAGTCCTCTTTACGCTAAACAAGAAAACTTCTCCTTGCCGGGACTCGGTCAGATTCATGCTGATACCGTTGGCAAAGTTGTAGGTGGGGCAACTGTCGTAGGGCTTGGTGCACACCTGATCGCCACGGTTGCCAGCGGCAGACTAAAAAATAATGACTCGGAGCAGAAGAAGGAGGACTAAGAGATGGGTAAAGTAGTTATCGATCCTGTGACTCGAATTGAGGGTCACTTAAAAGTAGAAGTAGAAGTTACCAATGGTGTGGTTACGGATGCGAAATCAATCGGCACTATGTATCGCGGCTTTGAACCCCTGTTAAGAGGAAGGGATCCCCGGGATGCCACTTATGTCACGGAGAGAACCTGTGGTGTATGTGCGGGATCTCATGGATGGGCATCTTCCTTGGCCTTGGATCAAGCCTTTGGAGCAAAAGTCCCCACGGGGGGCCGGCTGATCCGCAATCTGATGATCGGTGCCATGTGGCTCCATGACCATCCGCTGCATTTTTATCATCTAAGCGCTTTGGATTATTTGGATATTACGGCGGTAGCAAAATATCAAGGACAAGATCCCGGCCTTTTGCGTGTTAAAGACAAAATCAGCAAATTGATTGCGGCTGGGGATACAGCTCCTCTGACACCACGCTACGAACCTGATGCGTTTTGTGTCAATGATCCTGAACTTGTTACTCTCGCTGTTTCCCACTATCTGCATGCTTTAAATATGCAGGCGAAAGCCAAAAAGATGTCGGCTTTGTTCGCCGGCAAACAGCCTCACCAATCTTCCATCGTAGCAGGCGGCGTAACCATGCTGCCCAATATTGAAGTGGTGGAACAATTCCGTTCCATGCTGCTGGAGCAAATCGATTATCTTGAGAATATCTATTTGCAGGATGTACTAACCTTTGGAACCGGCCCCTTACTGCCCCTTGCTCAAGCCGGAGTTGGCGGCGGCTATGGCAACTTCCTCGCTTACGGCGGATTTGGCCTGGATGATGAAGGTAAAGACTTTCTCTTTAAACAGGGAATTGTCTTGGACGGCAACCTCAGCAATGTGATGCCTGTGGATCAAAGCAAGATTACTGAAGGAGTAACTCATGCTTGGTATAAGGATAATCCTAATGGGGATCATCCCTATGATTCGGATACGGTTCCCGATCTGGCCAAAAAAGATGCCTATTCCTTTGTTAAAGCTCCCCGCTATGATGGGAAACCTATTGAGGTTGGCCCCTTAGCCCGAATGCTGGTTATGCAGCCTCAAGGGCTGATGGATATCATTGCCAAATACAACATTAAACCAGGTGCTGTGGCCCGTCACGCTGCCCGTGCTTTTGAAACGGTCATTCTGGCTAAAGAAATGATCAATTGGGTTAACCAGCTGGAAGCAGAAATGGGCAAAGGCCTGAGAATTCATGATACCGAGCACTGGAATCCACCGGCAACAGGGCAAGGTATTGGGTTGACGGAAGTTCCCCGCGGCGCCTTAGGCCATTGGATTAAAATCAAGGATCATGTTACCGAAAACTATCAGATGGTCGTTCCTACTACTTGGAATTTCTCACCTAAAGACGCCCAGGGAAATTATGGCCCCCTTGAAAAAGCTCTGATCGGTGTGCCTATTCCTGATGAGAACAATCCGATTAATATTGTGCGGGTTATCCGTTCCTATGACCCTTGCCTGGCTTGTGCTATTCATCTTATTGATCCCCAAACCAATGAAATCCGCAAATTTAAAGTCAACTGATTTTTTCCGCTGACGGCTCATGAGGATTTAATGAAGGGATCAATAGAAATGGAATAGAAAGCGAGGGAAAACTATGGCGAATCCAGCCGACCATCCGTTGTCTCACCGGATCACCCATTGGATTAATCTGATCAATTTCATAGCCTTGATTATTACCGGCATGATGATTCATTCTCCCTATCAGGGGATGCCGATGAATCTTGTCCGCAATATCCACTTTATCTTTATGTTTAGTTTAATTTTCACCGGTATCGTGCGTTTCTATATCTCTTTTTTCACCAAGCAGCGGGATTACCGGAAATTTCTTATTGATTCCCATGATATCAAGACCTTCATTCCCCAGGTTAAGTATTACTTGTTCTTGCAGAAGGACCATCCTGTTAACCCCAATCCCTATAATCCTTTGCAGAAGCTTGCTTATATCGGTCTGCCTATTCTGGCTGTGCTGCAAATCCTTACGGGGGTACTTCTTTATCTGCCCACGGTCTTTCCCGGTTTAGAAGCCACCCTGGGCGGTCTGGCAGCTATTCGTGGCTTCCACTATGTGATTACCTGGCTGTTCATTGCCATTATTGCAGTTCATGTCTACATGGTATTCACGGAAGCCGTGGATCAATTCTGGTATATGTTTTTCGGCAAAACCCGCAAGAAAGATCAAGCCCCGCATTCTGATAAGGCGACCACAGCCCGCTCTTAACCCTGCCCTTGACGGTGCAGCCTGAGCCGCGTATCATTATAGAAAAGACAAAGGTTTTCAGAAAGGGTTAAATGCCATGCTGCAACCAAAGATTATGGTTATGGGAGTAGGGAATGTGCTTCTTTCCGATGAAGGGCTCGGAGTTCAGTTCCTCACCGTATTAGCCCAGGAGACTCTGCCGGATCATGTAGAGCTTCTGGAAGGCGGAACCGCAGGACTTGAGCTGGTCCATCTCATTAAAGAAGTAGACTATCTCATCATCGTCGATGCCGTGAATGCTAAGGATGAACCTGGTGCTATTTTCCGGTTTGAACCGGAGGATATCCGGGTTATGCCTTCTCAATTTGAAGTTTCTTTCCATCAAGTGGGGATCCTGGAGGTATTGGCTATGGCTAATATCCTGGGGAATGCACCCAAAACCCTTATCTTTGGTGTTCAGCCGAAGAGTCTGGAGATGGGATTGGAATTGACCCCTGAGATTCAAGGGGTATTGCCCAGGGTCAAGGAGCTTGTTCTGGAAGAGATAGAGAACATCACTCAACATGGGGAATTCCGTCAAGTGACCTCTTAATCCCAACCTATGGGCAAACAACTTTATTAAAATTACTAAAGGGAACCGGAATTTCCGGTTCCCTTATCACGTGCTTAAACTTTTTCTTTTCCGTCACCGAATTCAAATGTACTACAGTCGGTCGCTTCGGTAGTACGAGCCTCGGCATGATGCTTGGTTACTTGGATTTCCCCGGCATGACATACTTTGGCGGCTTCATTGTACTTACACTCCACGACATTGCACATAACTTTTGGATTAGCCATTCTTATCACCTCCCTAATTAAGATACCCAAATAAATCACCTTCTACACCCAAAAAGAAACTTGAAAAATTCGTAAAAAACCCCACCCGAGCAGCTTTCATCAATGTTTAAAAACCTTTCACGGGATACCTTGACTGGCGGCCTTTATTGAAGTATGTTATCCTTTATGAAGAATACTACTTTTCAGGAGTGAGACGATAAGTATGTCAATCACGAAACCCCCTAAGAAGGTCGTCACTTTAGCCTATGGGTGTCAAATGTCGGAGCGTGATGCCGATACCTTGACCGAGATATCCAGTCAAAAAGGGTATGTCCGCTCTCAGGAGCTGGAACAGGCTGACCTCATTATTGTGAATACCTGTTGTGTTCGCGAAAGCGCAGAAAATAAAATCCTGGGTAAAATCGGCGAGCTCAAACATTTGAAAGAAGCCAATCCTCAGTTGAAAATCGCCATCTCCGGATGTATGGTTCAGCAGCCGGGCGCTTTAGAACGACTTAGAAAAAGAGCCCCTCATGTGGATATCTGGGCGGGAACCCATAATATCCATGAGTTTCAGCGTCTCCTGGAGGAATCTGAAGAAAAGGGGAAAGTGGCTGAGGTCTGGGAAAAGCCGCGGGAAACCCAGGAATCGGTTCCTCTGGCAGCCAAGGGCAAGCTTAAAGCTTATGTCAATATCAGTTATGGCTGCGATAACTTCTGCACGTATTGTATTGTACCCCATGTCCGCGGCCGTGAGCGCAGTCGTCAGCCGGAAGAGATCGTGGCGGAGATCAGGGCCTTGGTCGAAACAGGCTGCCGGGAAGTGACCTTGCTTGGTCAGAACGTAAACTCCTATGGCCAGGACCTGGACAAAGCTTATGATTTTGCCGATTTGCTCAAGGACGTAGATAGCATTGACGGGTTGTGGAGAGTGCGGTTTATGACCTCCCATCCTAAAGATCTATCCGATAAATTGATCGAAACCATTGCTGCAGGCACTCATCTTTGCGAGCATGTTCATCTGCCTTTTCAGGCCGGCAGTGATGAAATTCTCAAAAGTATGAATCGTAAATACACCCGGGAATACTATTTAAGCCGGATTGCCCAAATTAAGGCTATCATTCCCCAGGCCAGTTTAACAACGGATATCATCGTCGGTTTTCCCGGGGAGACGGAAGAGGATTTTGAACAAACCTTGGAGCTGATTAGGCAGGTGCGATACAGCCAAGCCTTTACTTTTATGTATTCCAAACGCTCCGGCACGCCGGCAGCCCAAATGGCGGAGCAAATTCCTCTGGACATCAAGAAACGTCGCCTGCAGCAGTTGATCACGGTTCAGAATGCCCAAAGCCTGGCCTGGCGGCAGGAAATGATCGGCAAAACCTACGAAGTTCTTGTGGAAGGGCCGAGCAAATCCAATCCTGATCGTCTTACCGGGCGAACCCGGGGCTATGAGCTGGTGGTCTTTCCCGGAGAAGCCCAATTGATTGGCACCTTAGTCCAAGTATTGATTGAGGATGCCAATTCCTGGACGCTGTTTGGGAAATGCTGCAAAGACATGCCTAAATAATAATTGAAGGCTCAAAGCAGGAATCAAGAAAAACGTGTAGAATCAATCGAAGATGGAGGTGTTGTAATGACGGCGGAAATTATGGAAAAAGCCGAGATTCTAGCTGCAGCTATAGCCAAAAGTGTCGAATTACAAAATTTGCGCAGCACAGAAGAAGCCATGATGGCTGACGAACAAGCTCAGCAAATCATTGCTGATTTTCAAAATGAGCAACAGCGAGTGTATGAGCTCCAGGCCCAAGGTCAAGAGTTGACTGATGAAGTACAGCAGGCCATTGATGCCATGGAAGCGAAAGTGGAAGGATATCCTCCCATTGCTGCTTATCTGCAGGCTCAAGAGCAATTCACAAAGATGCTGGATACCATCAATGGTGTTTTAGCTCAAGCAATTGCCAATGATCCCAATGGCGGAAGCTGCTCCTGTGACACAGGCTGTTCAGGATGCGGAGGAAGCTGTTCATAAACTCGCGATACAATAGAAATGAGTGGACAAGATCACTTTATTTAGATTGGGCGCAGCAAGGGAAGAGTGTACACTCTTCCCTTTCGAATATACGTCTGACGGTCATGCCGCTCAGGGGGCATCGGCAGTGACAGCACCGGCAGTGGGTGAAAGGGGTGTCCGGGTCGCGTAGCTTTACGCACAACGCGTACTCCATAGCTCCGGGGCTGGCCAACTCGCTTTCTTAACAGAATCTGCGGCGGATGAGTATACTTTGGGGTATGCCGCCTTGAGCGAAACTGTCCACCGGACACTTTCGTCACCAAACCTCAGGGTAATACCTGATGTGAACCGTGGCTCCGCTACGTTAAGAAAGCCTCGTTGACCTGACCGCCCCTCCGCTAAATCCGACACCTTCGGGCGTGAATCCTAAAACCTTCCACCGGAAGGTTTCTTCTCCGGAGTTCACGGCTTTTGTACGTAAAGCTACGTCTTACGGGTCTCTTTAGCTTTTCTTTGGTGTTCCAATTGCCTTTTTTGAGGACTTTTGACTTAGCTTCGGAGCCTTTCTTGTACTTAGCCCGCATAGCCTTTCCCAGGGGATAGCCGGCCCTGCCGCCGCAAGCGGCGCCGGTAAAGACGGAAAAAGCTGCTTGGGTCAGTCAACTCACCCCACATTTCCTGCAATCCTACAACGCCCTGCATGCAAAAGCCTGAAAAGCAGCCCAAGGATTTTGATTTACAGCAGGGAAGCGAATTTAAGCGAGCGGAAACAAAACTTCGCGAAAAGCACGCAGCGGAGAAAGGTTGGAAACAGGACGTTTCCAACCGGCTATTGAGAACAAGTGCGAAAGCAGTGCTTTCGAGGAGCCGATTTAGCCGGGGACCTTTCGGAGCGGTGGGCTTGAGCGTTAGTTTTGTCCGCGCAGCTTATTGAGCGACCGATGTAAATCAAAATCCTGGAGACCCCTCTTTCATAAATCTTGCCAAGATAATCTATCTCTAAGGAGTTAGCAACCATGACTACACCGATGATGCAACAATATAAATCCATAAAATCTCAAGCTCCCGACGCGATCCTTTTCTTCCGTCTAGGAGATTTTTATGAAATGTTTGGCGAGGATGCCCGGACCGCCGCCCCTATTCTGGAAATTGCCTTAACCGGCCGTGATTCCGGAGGAGGGGAGAGGATTCCCATGTGCGGCGTTCCCCACCATGCCGTAGACGGCTATCTGCTCAAGCTGGTTTCTGCCGGCTATAAAGTGGCTTTATGCGAGCAAGTGGAGGATCCCCAAGCCGCTAAAGGGATCGTCAGAAGAGAGATTATCCGAATCATTTCTCCCGGTACCCTGACGGATTCCTTAGTGGAGCAAGCCAATAACTTTTTAGCCGCGGTCTATCATGAGCAAGACTGGGGATTGGCCTTTGTGGATGTTTCCACAGGGGAGTTCACGGTTTTTCAGACTGAATCCCTAGATATCTTAACCACCGAGCTTTCCCGGATTCGCCCTTCTGAATTGCTGCTCCCGGCGGAACTCCTCAAAGCAAAGCACTGGCGCCCTTATTATCTTACTCAGCGGGAAAAGAAAACCTATCAACACACCTTGCTGGAGCAGCGCTTTACGGAACAAACTGAGTTGTTTCAGGAATTTCCGGTGGCGATGAAAGCCGCCAATGGGCTTTGGCAATATATCCTGGAGACTTCACCCGGCATCGATCCCTCCCATATTCTGAAGGTCAATGCCTACCGTCCTGAGCACTGGATGCTCCTTGATCCCTGGACCCGCAGAAATCTGGAGCTTACCGAGTCCATTCGCGGCCAAGGGAAAAAAGGAACTTTATTATCTGTTCTGGACTTTACCAAAACCGCCTTTGGCGGCCGCCTGCTCAGACGCTGGATCGAGCAGCCTTTGCTCCTCAAAGGGGAAATCGAAAAGCGTTTGGACTATGTGGAGGCCTTGGTTGAGGACAGCTTTTTACGGGGGGACCTGATCCAGCTCTTCAATAAAGTGTTTGATCTGGAGCGTCTCATGGGGAAGGTTTCCTATGGTACCGCCAATGCCCGGGACTTGTTATCCTTAGCTCAGACCTTAGGGGTGCTGCCCCAGCTCCGGGCGTTGCTGGCAGAAGGCAAGTCGGAACCCCTGCAAGCTTTCATTCCGGCTTTGGAAGGTCTGGACCCTTTGGCCGCAACCTTGGAGCAAGCCATCAATCCGGAAGCCCCCATCTCCGTCAAGGACGGGAACCTGCTGAAAGCCGGTTACTCAAAGGAAATCGACGAATTGCGCAGCATATCCTCCGGGGGAAAAGCCTGGGTAGCCAAATTAGAAAGCATGGAAAAGGACCGGACCGGAATTCGCTCCCTTAAAGTTGGCTATAATAAGGTATTTGGCTATTATATCGAAGTGACGCATGCTAATTCCCATCTGATACCTGCTGAATACATTCGCAAACAAACCCTAGCCAATGCTGAGCGTTTTATCACCCCGGAACTGAAGGAATATGAGCAAAAAATCCTGGGCGCCGAAGAGAAAGTCACTCAGCTGGAGTACCAGCTCTTTCTCGAACTCCGGGAAAAAGTCCGTCAACATGCCGCTAAGATTTTAGAAGCCGCCCATGCTCTGGCTGAAATCGACGTCTATACCAGTCTGGCGGAAGCCGCTGTGCGCCATCATTATTCCCGTCCTGTGATGAAGGGAGAAGGGGGGCTCACCATCATTGAGGGGCGGCATCCTGTGGTGGAATCTATGCTCCAGGATACTTCCTTTGTCCCCAACGATACCATCCTGACTGAGGATAAACATCTGGCCTTGATCACCGGCCCCAACATGGCCGGTAAATCCACCTACATGCGTCAGGTAGCTCTGATCGTCCTGATGGCTCAGATTGGCAGCTTTGTGCCTGCTCAGCAAGCCACCATCCCCATCGCCGATCATATCTTTACCCGGGTGGGGGCTTCCGATGATTTAGCCTCAGGACAAAGCACCTTTATGGTGGAGATGTATGAAGTGGCCCATATTCTGCGCCATGTCACACCCCATAGTCTGATCATTCTCGATGAAGTGGGACGGGGGACGGCCACCTACGACGGTCTCAGCATTGCCTGGGCTGTGGCTGAGTACTTAGCCGGTCAGGAGAATAAGCCCAAAACTCTCTTTGCCACCCATTATCATGAACTGACCGATTTGGAGGAAACCCATGCCGGTATCTTCAATCTTCATGTCGGGGTTCGGGAGCATGGAGAAGAGATTGTTTTCCTACATAAGATTATCCCCGGCCGTGCCGACCGCAGTTATGGCATTCAAGTGGCAAAGCTGGCCGGTCTGCCTGCCAACCTTCTGCACAGGGCCAAAATTATTCTGCATGAATTGGAATCCTCCGCCAAGGAAAGCCGCCAGGAGCATTTGCTAGATAAGGAGAAAACCACCCAACTGTCCTTGTTTGAGGTTCAGCCCCTGGATCCCTTGTTACAGGAAGTCAGCGAGCTTTCTGTAGAGGATTTGACCCCCAGGCAGGCTTTAGATTACCTGTTTGATTTAAAAGAACGGATTAAAGCAGCGGGTTCTATTTAAATTTAGTAAGTTCATAAAAAAATACAAGGGTAGGTTTAAGCAGAGGAGAGAACTCATGGCAACGAAGGGACGTGGAGGGGAATGTGATGAACGTAAAGCTGCACGGCCCGGACAATAATGTGAATTGAGGAGGGCAATTATGTCATACCAAGTTGGAATTGATGTCGGAGGGACGTTTACTGATGGGGTGCTTATTCACAAAAACAACCTAATCAAAAAAACAAAAGTTCCTACTCAACACGATAATTTATTGGACACCTTGCTCCATGCTCTGGAACATCTCGATGTCTTTAAACAGCCTGTTGAGCAGATTACAGTCAGTACTACTTTGGTGACCAATGCCATTCTGGAAAACAAATTACCCCCCATCGAGCTGTTTCTCTTTCCCGGTTCCGGGATGAGGCTGGACGCTCTACCCTGGCCGGTGCCTTATCACGCCCTTATGGGTGAAATCGACTATCGGGGCAGGGAAGTATCTCCCCCGGATGAGCTGGAGTGGCGGCGGCTTTGCAACCAGTTGGATTTTGAAGCCGTCCCCCAGGCGGCCATTGTCAGCAAGTTTTCCCACCGGAATCGGGTTCTGGAAGATGCTTTGGCTCAGTTTTTGAGCAAAAAATATCCTCAGCTGGACATTGCTTTGGGCTGCGAATGGGGGCATGCCAATTTTTACCGCCGCAGTCTCACCACCTATCTCAATACTGCCAGCAAAAATCTCTATAAAACCTTCTCCTCCCAGTTGCATCAGGCTGTAGAGAAAAACGGTTCAAAGGCTGAGATTACCGTCTTGAAAGCTGATGGGGGCATCTTGCCCATCGATCAGCTCCGTCCGGTGGAATCCATTAATTCCGGCCCCGCTGCCAGCGTCATTGGCGCCCTGGCCCAAACGGATCCCCAGCAGTCTTTTGTGGTGGTGGATATTGGCGGCACCACCACAGATATCGGCCTGATTCTATCGGGGGAACCACTTCTCAGTGCCCAGGGTGCCCGGATTGGTCCTTTTTTGACCTTGATCCCTACTTTAGCCACCCGCTCCATCCCTGTAGGCGGAGATTCTGCCGTGCTGCCTGCACCTGATGTGCCGGAAGGCTTTACTCTCGCACCTTATCGCCAGGGACCGGCCTATTGTTTGGGAGGGGGATACCCAACCCCCACTGATGCCATGCGCTATTTAAAACGGGTGGAGCATGGGGATTATGCCCGTGCTGAAGAAGGTTTAGCATCCCTGCTGCCCCCTGAGGCCCGGAATCCCCGGGCCCTTCAGGGATTAGCCCTGAAAATTCTGGAGAAGTTTGCGGAAGAGGTAGCCAATGCTTTTTCGCTCTTGCATAAGGAATGGCAGGAGGAACCCGCCTATAAGGTGTGGGAGGTTCTCCATCCTCATAGTGCCAAGGATTTCTATATCTGGGTCAGCGGGGGCAGCGCCCGGGGGATCGCACCTTCCCTGGAGGATAAAGTCCACTTGCCTGTGCGCTTTACCCAGCATGCCGATGTCTCCAATGCTATCGGTGCGGCCTTAGCCCGGCCGACCCTATCCTGCACCCTGCATTTGGATACGACGATCCGCTCTTACCGGATTGAGGAATTTGGAGAACAGAGGGAATGGCTGGGTTCCAAACGCCCTCATAAAGAGGTTCAGGAATTCCTGCAGGAGATTGCCCGGGAGCGGGCCCGCACCATTGGCTTGAATCTCCATGAACTGGAGTTTAAGACTCAACCTTTTGATTTTTTCCCAGTTGTTAAAGGTTACGCAACCGTTGGTCAAATAATCCGGGGTTCTGTGGTGGTACCTCCGGGAGTGGTTGGGAGGCTTGAGGTATGAAGCAGACAGGATTATTGTTTTTCCCTGCGTTTGACTGGTCTTTAGGAGATACCCACCCGGAACGGGAAGAAAGACTTCTTTATACCCAGGAACAATTGTTTGAAGAAGGGGTTATGGATTTACCCCAGATCAAGCACTATGCTCCAGGTCTCGCTTCATTAAAGGATGTCCAACGGACCCAAGGGATTTTTCCCGCCCCGGAAAGCCATGATTTGGATGCTCATTTGATCGCCGCCGGAAGTTCTCTGGTTCTGGGTGAGGCCTGGGCCAAAAAGGAGATCCATAATGGCTTTGCCCTGGTGCGCCCGCCGGGACACCACTCCGGGGCTACGGTTTTAGGCAATCGGGGGTTCTGCACCCTGAACAATGAAGCGATCCTGATCAATCATCTCCGCACCTTCCATGGGATAAAAAAGGTGGCCATCGTGGATACGGATGTTCATCACGGGGACGGCACCCAGGATATCTTCTATCATGATCCTAATGTCCTCTTTATCTCCATTCATCAGGATGGACGGACTCTCTATCCCGGCAGCGGTTTTATCTACGAGAAAGGGGGACCCAATGCTTGGGAGACCACTTTGGATATTCCTCTGCCTCCCGGTACGGGAGACGAAGATCTTCACCATGTCCTGGAAAACTGGGTTCTCCCCCGGGTTCATGACTTTCAACCGGATCTGATCATTAATTCAGCCGGTCAGGACAATCATTTCACGGATCCTTTAGCCTCCATGAATGTGACAGCCCGAGGCTATGGGCGAATCACCGAGCTGCTCAATCCGGACTTAGCCGTCCTGGAGGGGGGCTACTCCATTGAAGGAGCTCTGCCTTATGTGAATCTGGCCATTGTCCTGGCCTTGGCGGGAGAAGACTATCAGGGAGTCATCGAGCCTCAAAAGCCCCGTCATCCCCACAGCGGTTCCAATGCCTTCCGGGGCTTCCTTAAGGAGCTGAAAGAGCAATACCGCCGGGCCAAACCAGACTGGAACATCCGCACCGACAGCTTCCTTCCCGAAGGAAAATGGATTTACATTCCTCATTCCGTATATTATGATACGGAAGGCTTCCAGGAGGGGCGTAAGGATTGGATCCGCCAGTGCAACCATTGCGGGGGAACGGTGCTCATTGAAAGCCAGCATACCGTAACCGGCAATACTTTCGCTTTAGTGCGGATTCCTTTTGCGGCCTGTGAGCAATGCACCCAGGCGGGATATGATCTATGGGAGCATTTGATCGGGCGCAAAACATCTGTATTACTCCAGGATCAACAGAACAATAAGGTTGAACTCTGGCATCTGGATAAGGGGGTAACTCATTTTTGACCGCTAAAATCCACATCCTTGATATACAAGCCGCCAATCAAATCGCCGCCGGTGAAGTGGTGGAGCGCCCTGTTTCCGTGGTAAAGGAGCTGATTGAAAACGCTCTGGATGCCCAGGCTACTCAAATCGAAGTGATCATTGAGGGAAGCGGGGTGGAAAGGATCAGGGTCCAGGATAACGGCCAGGGCATATCTGCCGAGGATCTGCCCCTGACCGTTCTCCGTCATGCCACCAGCAAAATCCGCACCATTGATGATTTGAACCGTTTACGCACCCTTGGTTTCCGCGGGGAAGCTTTACCCAGCATTGCCTCCGTTTCCAGGCTGGAAATCATCAGCCGTCCCCCTGAGGAAATTTCCGGGCGGGTATTGCGGATTCAAGGGGGAGAGCAGCTGGAGTTCTCCGAAACCGGCTGTCCGCCGGGAACCACCATTACCGTCGATGATCTGTTTTATAATACGCCCGCCCGGCGGAAATTCCTGAAATCCAAAAACACGGAATTTGGCCAAATTTCTGATCTTATCGGGCGGCTTTCCTTGGCACGGCCTGATGTTTCCTTTACCCTGAAGCATCCGAAAATCCTTGTCCTGCAAACCCCGGGCAAAGGCAATCTGCTGGAGAGCATCGGGGCAGTTCTTGGCCAAGCTACGGCCCGCCGTCTCCTGCCCCTGTCCTGCTCCCTGGGGGATTGGCAGCTGGAGGGTTATATCAGTCCGCCGGATCTGGTTCGTTCCACCAAACAAGGGGAGACCCTGATCGTCAATGAGCGGATTATCCGTTCCAACAGCATCAGCCGTGCTATTTCCGAAGGGTATCACACCTTGATTCCCGCTAAGCTTTATCCCATCACCATCTTGAAGCTGCATATCCCGCCCCATGAATACGATGTCAATGTTCATCCCACCAAAATGGAAATCCGCTTTCACAAAGAGAAAGAACTTATGGAGTTTATTGCCGAGGGAGTTCGCAGGACCCTTCTCCAGGCCCGTCCTATCGCACCCTTTGTCAAGGTCAAGAACTCCCCATCCTATAAAGAATCGCTTCCCAGCGGTGACAACGGGGACAGGCCTGTTCAGGCGGCCCTCAATTTTGCCTCTAAAAGCCCTCACAGCCCGTCTCAGGGCAAAACTATCCCCATACCTTACAAACACTCTAACCTCCCACCCTTAGGGTTGGTAAAAGGGCTTTCCGCTTCGCAAAGGGATTATGAGTTGAATGCAGACAATGAATTTAAGACGGGCCATGAACTTAAGGCGCATGAGTTTGCTGGGACAGCAAAGCTCCCCATCAAGAACTTAAATCCTCAGGAAGCGCGGCCGGTTAGTGAGCACAAAATCTTTCTTGAGTCTCAGGAACCTTTTCAAGTCACCCCTCTGAAAGCTGATACGTTAGAACCTAATCTTTCTTTAGAGCCTATTCTTTCTTTAGAATCTGATATTTTTTCAGGATCCGATACTTTTGGGAGAGCTGATGCTCATTTGGAGGAAGAAGAGGTGGGGGCAGGGTCAACCGCTGAGCTGGAACTATCCGTTGCCGAAGAGAACTATGAAATCACCGATGAAATCAAGGAGCAGAGTCCTCTTTTGGCTTTGCGGCCCGTCGGGCAGGTTTTTAATACCTATATCCTGGCTGCAGAGGGTGATCAGCTGGTTATCTTCGATCAGCATGCCGCCCATGAGCGCATTAATTACGAACGCCTGCTGGCAGAACACCAAAAAAATCCCGGCAACAGCCAAATGCTCTTGATTCCCCTGACCATGGAATTTACACCTGGGGAAGAAGAGGCTCTGCTGGAGCATTTTCTGCTGCTCAACGATATGGGATTCATCCTTGAGCACTTTGGGACACGAACCTATCTCCTGCGCGGCATCCCGGCCTATAGCGGCCCCTACCAGGGAGAGCATCTCCTGCGGGACTTTCTCGACCAGGTCATGCTCAATCACATTCCCCCCACTATGGATAAATTGTTGGAGGAGTGGATCTATATGCTGGCCTGCAAAGCATCCATTAAGGCCAAAGAGAACCTGACCCTGTTTGAAATGGAGCAGTTGATTGTTCAATTGAGTAAGACTCTGAATCCCTATACCTGTCCCCATGGCCGGCCCACCATGATTCAACTCACTAAAGAAGAGCTGGAACACCGCTTTTATCGTAGTTAGGAGCAGCAGGCAATGAACCACGCGACGGTCATCGTTAACATCACCCATCCCAGGGATCCGGATTTGCAGAAAAAATCTCTTTGGTTTTCTGAACAACCCGGCATTACCTTACTGACTTCCTCCCCGAAGTCCCTGGCCGGGGCGGTTGAGGAGCCGCCTTATCCGATCCTCCACATTACCCGCAAAGGAATCTATCTGGAAGCAGGGGACCATCCTTTGCATTTTCATCCCAGTATGGCCTTGCTGCGGGTTATGCAAATCATTAGAGGAGAAGGGGATCGTTTTCTGGAGGCCGTTGACCTCCAGGCAGGGGATGTCTTTTTAGATGCCACATTCGGTTTGGGAACGGATGCTTTGGTAGCTGCTGCTCAAGTCGGAGCTCAGGGTAAGGTCATCGGCATAGAACATTCGCCCATTTTAGCAGCTCTGGTGAAGGACGGGTTAAAGTCCCTGGCGCAGGGGGAGTATCCCCGCGTCCAAAACCCGGACAAAGTCAAAGCCTGGCAGGCCTTGGCTGAAGCGGCTCAGCGCATTGAGGTTCTGTGGGGTAACCATCTTGAACTGCTGACCGGCTATCCGACCGCCTTTGCCGATGTGGTCTACTTTGACCCCATGTTTCGCCACACCAGGGAAAAAAGCGCCTCCATCCGCCCTTTGCATGAGGTTGCCAATTCGGGCTCCTTACAGGGTGAAACTGTTGTCGAAGCCTGCCGTGTAGCCAAAAGACGGGTGGTGCTGAAAGAGCGGAAAGCAAGCCGGGAATTCAGCCGCTTAGGGTTTGCAATTCAAGAAGGGGGGAACTATAGTCATGTAGACTATGGGATAATCCACAAAGAAGGAGCCGGTTCATGAAACCCTTGATCATCATTGTAGGACCTACAGCCGTAGGCAAGACAGCTCTTGGGGTTGCCCTTGCCCAAGCTCTCCAGGGTGAGATTATCTCCGGGGACTCCGTTCAGGTCTATCGCAAACTGGATATTGGGTCAGCCAAGCCAACTTTGGCCGAACAAGGCAATGTACCCCATTATCTGCTGGACGCTTTGGATCCGGCTGAACCATTCACAGTGGCTCAGTTCCAGACTTTGGCCAATCAATCTATCCAGGATATCCAAAGCCGGGGCAAGGTGCCGATTGTTGTCGGCGGGACAGGTCTTTACATCCGCTCTTTAATCGACCCTTTCCAATTTGCCGAGCACGGCTCAGAGTCTATCCGCAGCTTCTGGACCGCCTTTCTCTCTGAACAAGGGAAAGAGGCTCTGCACCGGGAGCTGGCCAAAAGGGATCCTCTCAGTGCCCAGCGTCTCCATCTCAATGATACGGTCCGGATTATCCGGGCCCTGGAAATGTGTCAATTAACCGGTAAGCCCTTTTCCGAAATCCGCGGCAATCAAGACATGAATTATCCGCCTTTGCCACCTTCGCTTCTCTATGTAGGACTAACTGCACCAAGGGAAATCATTTATGAGCGCATCAATCGCCGTTGTGAACAGATGGTGGCCGCGGGGCTGATCGAGGAAACCCACAATTTAATCAAAGAAGGCTATTCCCCAAAACTTAAGCCTTTGCAAAGCATTGGTTACCGGCACGCTTTACTCTATCTTTATGGTAAGGTAACCCTTCCGGAGATGATGAGAATTTTTCAAAGGGATACCCGGCATTTTGCCAAGCGTCAGCTCACTTGGTTCCGCAGGGATCCGCGGGTGGTTTGGTATGATACTTACAGCGGGAATTTGACAAATATTCTTGAATCTTTGATTGGCACTTGCAGTGGGATGGAAAGTCGTGTAGAATAGGAAAATAGAAATAGATGGTGGTGGAGGGAAAAAAATGAATAAAGCGCCCATCAATTTACAGGATACCTTTTTAAACCAAGTCCGAAAAGAGAATATGCCGGTCACGATTTACTTAGTGAATGGCTTTCAATTAAAAGGTCTGGTCCGCGGATTTGATAATTTTACAGTGGTCATTGAATTCGAAGGTAAACAGCAAATGGTCTACAAACATGCTATTTCAACCGTCATGCCGCTTCGTCCTATTAATTTGGTCGCTGCTTCCCAGGCCTCGGCAGAGGAACGTTAAGAATAAGGTCAATATACAAAGCCTGATTCCCATCAGGCTTTTTTCGTGTTTCAGGTTTGCTGGCGGTGGGTTAAGCGGTATCTGAAGCATAGAAAGCATTGCTCGGGTCGCGTAGCTTTACGCACAACGCGAACTCCATAGCTCCAGGGCTGGCCAACTCGCTTTCTTAACAGCTCCGCCAAACCTCTGGGTAATACCTGAGGTGAACCGTGGCTCCGCTAAGTTAAGAAAGCCTCGTTCACCCGACCGCCCCTCCGCTAAATCCGTTTCGCTTTTGTGCCTAAAGCTACGTCTTGCAGGTCTCTTTAGGTTTTTCTTTGGGGTTCCGGGGCCTTTTGCGGGGACTTCCTGGGTTTAGCTTCAGGGTCTTTCTTAGCCCTCATAGCCTTTCTCAGGGGCGCCGACCTTGCCGCTTAAGCGGCGTCGGTAAAGACGGAAAAAGCGGCTCAGGTCAGGCGATCTTCCCCGACATTTCCTACAACGCCCTGCATGCACAGGCTCGAAAAGCAGCCCAAGGATTTTGCCTTACACAAGGGAGCGAGTTTAAGAGAGCGGAAACAAAACTTCGCGAAAAGCACGCAGCGGAGAAAGGTTGGAAACAGGACGTTTCCAACCGGCTATGAGGCAGGAGCCGATTTAGCCGGGGACCTTTCGGAGCGGAGAGCTTTGAGCGTTAGTTTTGTCCGCGCAGCTTATTGAGCGACCGGTAGTAAAGCAAAATCCTGGAGACTCCGGCCCAGCGAACCGAGCTTTCAGACCTTTTTTCACTGTCAGCTTCAGCCTAACGCGGAAAATATAACTAAAAATAATTTATTGTAGAGATAATAAAGGCATGGTATATTTAAGGATAGTGTAATTTATTCATGAAAGGGAAATTCTTAATGAAATCAATGAATATTCGTAATATCGCCATCATCGCTCACGTTGACCATGGCAAAACAACCCTAGTTGATGCAATGCTCAGACAAAGCGGAACCTTCCGCGCCAATCAAAATGTTATGGAGCGGGTTATGGACTCCAATGACCTGGAACGGGAGAGAGGGATTACTATTCTCTCCAAGAATACAGCGGTTAATTGGTTGGATACAAAAATCAATATTGTGGATACACCAGGTCATGCCGATTTTGGCGGTGAAGTGGAACGGGTCTTGAAGATGGTGAACGGGGTGCTCCTGATTGTGGATTCCTTTGAAGGGCCCATGCCCCAAACACGCTTTGTGTTAAGAAAAGCTTTGGAGCTGAAGCTTGTTCCCATCGTCGTGATTAATAAGATTGACCGTCCTGATGCTCGTCCTGCTGAAGTGGTGGATGAGGTCCTGGACTTATTTATCGAATTAGGTGCCGATGAGGAGCAACTGGATTTTCCCGTGGTCTACGCTTCGGCCCGGGATGGGTTGGCCGGACTGGATCCCGACCAACTCACCGATAGCCTGGAACCCCTTTTCAGTGTGGTGCTGGAGCATATTCCCGCTCCCAATGTGGATGTGGAAGCCCCTCTGCAGCTCCTGGTTACGACCCTTGATTATGACGACTATGTAGGCAAGATCGTGATCGGCCGCATTGTCCGCGGCAAGGTCCACCAGGGAGAAAGTATCACCCTGATCAAACGGGATGGTGTTTTGGAGCGGGCTAAAATCGGCAAGGTCTATACCTATGAAGGGTTGAAACGTATCGATGTGCCCGAGGCAGAGGCTGGAGAGATCGTGGCCCTTACCGGCTTGACCACTGCCAATATCGGGGAAACCGTAGCCGATGCCAATAATCCGGAAGCTCTGCCGGTGATTGAAGTGGATGAACCCACTTTGAATATGAATTTTATTGTTAATAACAGCCCTTTTGCCGGACTGGAAGGGGAATTTGTAACCTCCCGTAAATTAAGGGAGCGCTTATTCAAAGAGATCGAGACCAATGTGAGCCTTCGTGTGGAAGAAACAGATTCGGCCGATTCCTTTAAGGTATCCGGCCGGGGGGAGCTCCATCTATCCATTTTAATTGAGAATATGCGCAGGGAAGGCTATGAGCTTCAGGTTTCCAAGCCCGAGGTGATCTATAAGATGATTGACGGGGAGAAATGTGAACCGATTGAGTATCTTATCTGTGATATTCCGGAAACCGCTATGGGAACGGTCATTGAATTGCTGGGGAAACGGAAAGCGGAAATGATCAATATGGCCCATATTTCCCAGACCCAGATGCGGGTGGAATTCAAAGTTCCCGCTCGGGGGCTGATCGGCTTTCGGGGGGATTTCCTGACCGAAACCCGGGGGGAAGGGATCATGAGCCATGTTTTCCACGGTTATGAGCCCTATAAAGGCGAAATACCGGGTAGAAGCCGGGGGGTTTTGATCGCGTTTGAGACCGGCGAGGCGACAACCTATGGGCTGCATTCCGCTCAAGAACGGGGCATCATCTTTATTGACCCCGGTACCAAGATTTATGAAGGCATGATTGTGGGGGAAAGCAACCGGGAACAGGACATCGAAGTCAATGTGGCCAGAAAAAAACATGTTACCAATATGCGTGCCAGCAACTCTGAGGAAGCCCTTCGTTTAGAGAAAGCAAAAGTCTTTACCTTGGAGCAGGCCTTGGAATATATTGATGATGATGAGCTGGTGGAGATCACACCGAAGAGCGTTCGCTTGCGGAAAAAGCACCTCGACAAGAATGCCCGTGTCCGCTATGCTAAATCCCTGGCCTCCAACAGCGCAAAATGAGCTAATAATTAAGGCACCTTTCCCGTCTTGCTGCGTATAGTAGTAAAGACGGGAGGTGTCACATCTTATGGGAATACGCATTACCTTTCCGAGTGAAAAGAATCAGGCTCCGATCGTCCAAACACCACGGACTGAGAGAAATGCGGCCATCGTGGATTCATCTTCTGAATTATCCCGTGGACGCAAGGCTGCTCATCATTCATCGGAAAACGGTACCATGGCTGAGATTATCGCTGAACTCAATGCCCTTGTTGGCTTAAGCACAGTCAAACGTCTCATCCACGAGATTCAGGCTTACATAGAGATCCAAAAGAGAAGAACACGGGAAAAATTAGTGGCGGAGCCCTTGGTTCTCCATATGATTTTCCGGGGCAATCCGGGAACAGGCAAAACCACGGTGGCCCGTTTAATCGGCAGACTCTTTAAGGAAATGGATGTTCTGCAAAAAGGGCATATTATTGAGTGTGAGAGAGCGGACTTAGTGGGGGAATACATAGGTCATACGGCACAAAAGACCCGGGACATGGTTAAAAAGGCTTTGGGAGGGATTCTCTTTATCGACGAAGCCTATTCTTTAGCCCGGGGCGGGGAAAAGGATTTTGGTAAGGAAGCGATCGATGCCTTGGTGAAGGCTATGGAGGATCATAAAAATGAGCTTATTCTGATCCTGGCCGGTTATAAACACGAGATGGAATGGTTTTTACAGACCAATCCCGGCTTAAGATCCCGCTTTCCCATCCATATTGATTTTCCCGACTATTCCATTGAAGAGCTGCTGAGTATCGGCGATTCCATGCTCAAAACACGCCAATATCAGTTCACCTCTGAAGCCCGTGATGTTTTCCGGTTCATGATGCAGGGAGTGCTGAATTCCCATCCTTATGCAGGTAATGCCCGTTTAGTACGCAATATGGTTGAGAAAGCTATTCGCAAACAGGCCGTACGGCTCTATGCCAAACCCACCTCATCCCGTGAAGAACTTATGGGGATTCTGCCCTGTGATTTAAATCTGGATGACGATGACTTAAAGTAACGGACAGTGACATATACAGCGGAGGTTCAAATGGATATTTTGGGTGATATCTCTGGGATCCGCGGAACCCAGCTCAAAGAACTCAAGGATTTGACTTCGCTCCGGACGGATCGTCCGGAGCTTATCCATGATGATTTATTAATGGGAATTTGTCGTCTGACCAGCCTTTGGAATAAAGAAATCGCTCTTTATATCAATCGCTCGGGAATGGTCAGTGCTGTGGCCGTCGGACAGCATGCAGCAGTTAAACTGCCCCCTCTGCCAGCCCGGCAAGCGGGGCGTTTGCGTTGTCTCCATACCCATCCCAGCGGCAATCCTCAGCTCAGTTCTATGGATCTGAGCGCCCTGAGTTCTGCCGGGCTGGAAAGCATGTGCAGTATCGGGGTCAGCAATGGACAGATTACCGGCGTTGAAATCGCCTTTTCAGGAGATTCAGGCTATCAAATCCTGGCCCTAAACCCTAAGGAATTTGCGAATTTTTCCTACGACGGGGCAGTTAACGATTATCGCTTGCGCCCCGCCAGCCCAAGCCTCAAGGTCTCGGAACAGGAGAAGGCCTTTCTGGTCGCTTTGGAGGAAGAGGAGCTGGGACTTGAGCTGCTGACTGAGCTGACCGAACTTGCTCACTCTTCAGGCGTTGAGGTGGTGGGACAGCTTCTTCAGCCCAAACGGTACGGGAGCCCGGTGAGTTACCTGGGCAAGGGCAAGCTGCAGGAGATGACCCAACACTTGCAAAACAGCGGCGCCAATGTTCTGATCTGTGACGATGAGCTTTTGCCCGTACAACTGCGGACTCTGGAGCAGGCTACCGGAGTTAAGGTGCTGGACCGCACCACTTTGATCCTGGATATCTTTGCCCAGCGGGCCAAATCAAGAGAAGGTAAGCTTCAGGTGGAATTGGCCCAGCTTAAGCATCTGCTGCCTCGTTTAACCGGTCAGGGACTCAGTCTTTCCCGGCTGGGCGGGGGAGTAGGAACCCGTGGTCCCGGAGAATCCAAACTGGAAATGGATAAGCGGCGGGTAAGAAAGAAAATTAATCTCTTGGAAAATGAACTGGGTGAAATCCGCAAGACCCGTACGACCCAGCGGCGGCAAAGAGAAAAAAGCGGCATCCCTCTTATCGCTTTAGTCGGTTATACCAATGCGGGGAAGACCACCTTTTTGCAAAAAGCTATGGAGCAGACCCGTTCCAAGGGGGAGAGTGTTAAAGGAGAGGACAAGCTCTTTGCCACTCTTGATCCCATCGTACGCGGGATACGCCTGGATCAACGGACGGAGATATTGCTTAGTGATACGGTAGGCTTTATTCAGAAATTGCCCCATCAGCTTCTTCACGCTTTTCTTGCTACTCTTGAAGAGGTGCAGAATGCCGATGTTTTAATTCATGTTCTGGATGCCAGCCACTCCAGAGCTCTGGAGCGCGCCGATACGGTCCATAACATTCTGGAGCAGTTGGAGTGTCATCATAAACCACGTCTTACCTTACTGAATAAAATCGATCAGCTGGATCATCCTTCCGATTTAAGCCGCTTGGCTCAAGAGCTGTCTCATCCCATACCGGTGTCCCTTATTGCCAACACTTCACTGACTCCTGTCTGGAATAAAGTTCTTGAACTTCTCTAGTGCAGTGGCAGGCTTTAGTCTGTAAGGCGGAAAAGTGAGGCGCAGTGGTGCTGCGTCCATGGGCGACACACGGCTCGGCGACAACGCAGCAGCTGGAAATTCAGACTGCCGCGGGGGCGGAATGGGGACGTGGCGCTATATTAGGGAAGCTATATTAAGGAAGTGGATACAGCGAGGAGGTTTCATCATTGTTTTTGGATCATCTGCCCAGTAAAATTATCGAGGCGAAAAATCAGGCCGAGCAGCTTTTAAAGCTGCAGGAAAAGCCTGTTCTTGATATTGCCGAATATAATCATGCCAAAGTCCTGGCAGCTTTTCAGGAAGAAAGGGTAAGCACCTATCATTTACAGGGCACTACAGGCTATGGCCTGGGGGACAGCGGCAGAGAAACTCTGGATCGGGTGATGGCCCGCATCCTGGGCACGGAAGCCGCTTTGGTGCGGGGACAATTTGTATCGGGAACCCATGCCATTGCCACAGCCTTATTCGGTGCTCTCCGGCCCGGTGATCATTTTATTTCCGTTACAGGAGATCCTTATGATACACTGGAAGAGGTGATTGGCATCCGGGGAACAGGGCAGGGGAGCCTTAAGGATTTTGGGGTATCCTATGACTCGGTTCCTCTCAGTGAAGAAGGAACTGTTCAGTATGCTCTGGTGAGTCAAGGGATAAAGCCCAATACAAAAATGCTTATTCTCCAGCGTTCCCGGGGTTATGCCTGGCGCAATTCCCTTCATATGGAGCAAATCGCCGCCTTTGTGGCTTATGTCCGTGAGCATTTTCCTCACCTGATTATTTTTGTGGATAATTGTTACGGTGAACTTGTGGAAAAATGTGAACCCGGGGATGTGGGAGCCGACCTCATGGCGGGATCCCTGATTAAAAACCTAGGGGGGAGTTTAGCTCCTACAGGAGGATATATTGCCGGCAAACAAGAGCTTGTTGCGAAAGCCGCCTGCCGCTTAACTGCTCCGGGGATTGGCGGAGAGGTGGGGGCGACCCTCAGCTGGCAGCTGCAGTTCTACCAAGGGCTGTTCTTCAGTCCTTTGACCGTAAGTGAGGCGATTCGGGGAGCGATTTTTTCCGCTGCCTTTTGGCAGGCCTTAGGGTTCGAAGTCAATCCTCTTCCCGATACCCCGCGGACGGATCTGATTCAAGCTGTTAAACTCAATTCCCGGGAGGCGATGATTGCTTTTTGTCAGGGTTTCCAGAAGGGCTCGCCTGTTGACAGCCATGTCCTGCCCATTCCCTCGGGAATGCCGGGGTATGAAGATGAAGTCATTATGGCCGGGGGAACCTTTATCCAAGGCGCGACCAGCGAGTTCTCCGCGGACGGCCCTATGCGTGACCCCTTTATCGCTTATCAGCAAGGCGGGGTTTCCATGAATTATATTAAGTTTGGCAATCTATTAGCGGCTCAAAAACTTTGGGAACAGGGATTACTAAAGTGAGGTGCACACCATGGAAAACGAACAAGATATCAAAGAACAAGATATCAAAATAAAAGCGAAGAGTATGTTTAAAACCATTATTGAAATCATCGAGATTGTGATTATTGCCTTTGCCCTATCCTGGGTCATCCGCACCTTTGTGCTGGAGGCCAGGTTAGTTCCCACCGGCTCCATGCTGCCGACGATTCAGCTCCAGGACCGGATTATTGTCGATAAGTTCTTTTTTAAGCATTTTGGTGATTTTGAACGAGGGGATATCATTGTTTTCCATCCGCCTTCCAGCGCCCACTCTTCCGACGATTTTATCAAACGTTTGATTGCTTTGCCGGGGGATACCATTGAGATCAAGGATCATAAGACCTATATCAATGGCCAGGAGGTGGAAGAGCCATACGTTATGGAGCCTCAAATTAAAAATCTTGAGCCTTTAGTAGTTCCGGAAGGTTCTGTTTTTGTTATGGGAGATAACCGCAATAGCAGTGCCGATTCCCGGGAATGGGGCTTCCTGCCGATTGAAAACATCTCCGGAATGACCTTATTTCGTTATTGGCCGCTTAACCATATTGGAACTATCGATTGATTTAGGCAGCCTTTTCACCCCTGTGCATATAGTATAGAGTAGACCTGTTGCTTGGCTTGTGCAGCTTTATGTACATCCGTACACCCAAGCACTGTTTTCAGGTTTTCTGGGCTATTTTCTAACTAAATAGAATAGAGAGGATGGGTACGCCAATGACACGGCAAAAGATTATTATTCTCTTCGGAGGTCAATCCGGAGAACATGAGGTTTCCCTGAACTCTGCCAGTTCTGTACTTAAGGCCATTGATCAAGAAAAGTATGCTGTAGAGACGATTGGCATTGCCAAAAACGGCCAATGGCATTGGGGAATACGTCCTGAACAATGGCAGCAAGACCCCACACTACAGGGTATTCCTGTCATTCTTGCCCACGATCCTACGAACCCCCGCTTTATCGCCTTAGACGGCAGTTCCCTTCCTCAAGAAGGCAAGTTTGCTTTGATTTTTCCCGTTCTTCACGGACCCTTTGGAGAGGATGGGACCATCCAGGGCTTGTTTGAAATGGCTAATGTTCCTTACGCCGGTTCCGGGGTGCTCGGCTCCGCTCTGGGTATGGATAAAGACCGTATGAAAGCAGTTTTTACTGAAGCGGGCCTGCCCCAAGCCCCTTATCTTACCGTACTTAGAACCATGCTCCAGAAACCGATGGAGCAACTGCTTGATAATATTGAACACTCGCTGGGCTATCCTTGCTTTGTCAAGCCTGCTAATTTAGGCTCCAGTGTGGGTATTTCCAAAGCACGGGACAGAGAGGAGCTCATCCAGGCCCTCCAACTCGCCGCGGAATACGATCGCAAAATTGTCATCGAGCAAAACATCGTAGGTCGTGAGATTGAGCTGAGCGTCCTGGGCAATGAGGATGCCCAAGCCAGTGTTCCGGGAGAGATTCTTCCCGCCAAGGATTTCTATGATTATGAAGCCAAATACATCGACGCCGGCTCTCAGCTGGTGATTCCCGCTCCTTTGGCTCCCGAGGTTGTCAGGAGTTTGCAGGAAAAAGCTGTTGCTGCCTTCAAAGCCGTCGAAGCCTGCGGCTTAAGCCGGGTGGATTTCTTTGTTACAGAAGGCAGTCAGATCTACATCAACGAAATCAATACCATGCCGGGGTTCACTCAGATCTCTATGTACCCCAAGCTTTGGGAAGCCAGCGGCATTCCTTACACTGAATTGATCACCCAGTTGATCGAACTGGGCTTCCAGCGCTTCAGAGACAGCCGTTCCCGGAAAATATCCCGTTAGTATATCGGTACACAGCCCTGAAAGCCGTTTAGTCAGCGGAGTTCAGGGCTTTTTATACTATTCGCCTGCTCTTTTGGTCGTATATCATAACGGTTACCATTGAAACAAGAACAATCACAGCATTTGCGGCAATTGTTCCCGCCCAAGTCATCGTCATGGTGCCAAAGAGGGGGGATGCCGCATTGAATATGGTGTGGAATAATACGCACATAAACACACGGCCTTTTCCTGATATTTTATAGATTGCCCCGTTGAAAAACCGAAAGGCCATGAGTTGAACTGCAAACATCCAAAAGTTAATGAGTCCCTCGCCGTGATTCGTCCCCGGAATGAAGAAGAGAGGGATATGCCATAAAGTCCAAATGATGCCAACAAAGACAGAAGATAAAACAAAGCCATATTTTTTGTCAAGCTCAGGCTGCAATATGTACATCCAGCCAGCTTCCTCTAAGCCACCGATAATAAGATTACCAGGCAGGGCAAGGAAGAACGTATAAAATGGCAGCACCATTTCCGTACGGCCTGAAACTGCAAGATGTATCAAAAAATACAGTGCAAGCCCTGCAACAACGTACAAATAGAGAGAGATATTATTTTTGGCGTAAAAAACGGTTTTCAACCATTCCTTAAGATCTGCTATTTTGTTATTTTTCTTCAGAACGATATATGAGGCAATAGCGGGCGACAAAATATAGATTGCAAAAGGAATATTCATCCCAAATTCCTGTAACGAGTGAACCCAATTGTGAACCGAATATCCGAATTGCCCAAGCGCAATCAAAGCACCCGACACAAGATAAGCTATGCAAAATGTCAGCGTCGTAAATTGTACTATGATTTTTTTGTCTGTCACGATTTCTTCACCTCACGTTTTGCAGTATACATAACAATAAATCCATTCTACCATAAAAATCCTGTCTGACATTTGTATTTTTATAATAAGAAAAGCAGGCATCCACCCACATCAGTGTGGAATGGAGGTCTGCTTTGGCTGCCCTGTACTTTATAAATCAGTGTAAAATACGAAATACCCCAATAACTTTGCCCAAGATGGTGACATCCTGAGAGTAGATAGGCTCCATATAAGGATTTTCAGGTTGCAGGCGAATCAGTGTTTTTTCCTTGTAGAACCGTTTTACCGTAGCTTCTTCATCAATCATGGCCACGACGATCTCGCCATTACGGGCCACTTTTTGCTGGCGTACTAAAATAAGGTCCCCATCCATAATTCCCGCATCAATCATACTTTCGCCTTTGACTCTCAACATGAACACTGTATCTGAGTTAACCACATCAATAGGAAGCGGGAACGTATCTTCGATATTCTCCTGGGCTAAAATAGGCTGCCCGGCGGTTACTCTGCCAATAATGGGGACAAAAACAGTCTTTTTCTCATTAGCATCACTGGAGCTGTCTAATATCTCAATGGCGCGAGGTTTTGTGGGATCGCGGCGTATGTACCCCTTTTCCTCAATGGTCTGCAAATGCCCGTGAACAGTGGAACTGGACATCAAGCCAACGGCATCGCCTATTTCGCGGACAGAGGGGGGATAACCCTTTTCTCGAATAACCCGTTTAATATACTCCAAGATATCGGTCTGTCTTTGCGATAAATCTGGATACACCAAATTTCCCCCTTTCATATGTTCTAAACCTATTTTAGCATTAAATATTCTTATGTGCAAACAAATGTTCGAAAAAGTATTGACGAATCTTCCCGGTTTCCGTATACTGTTCTCAGGAACTGATGTTCGTATTTATTTAGTTTTAACGGGAACATAGAGGGGGATTAATATGAGTGCTTGTTCTTCTTCCGTCCGGAACTACAGAGGCCATTATAGAAACTATCGGAATTATCGAATGAAACAACTGCAAAGGCAGCTGTGTTCTTATATGCTGCTTTTCCTCATGGTCTTTGGCAGTATGGGCTGGTTCTTCTGGGACTGGAGCCAGGCAAACAGCAGGGTAGAGGACCTTGCTTTCCAGCCACAAATCGTTCAATCCGGGGACACTCTTTGGTCCTTAGCTGAGAACTCCGACCTGCAAATCGATACCCGTACGCTTGTTCTTAAAATTATGGAGTACAATCAGCTCACAGATACCACTATACAAACCGGTCAAGTAATCTATACTCCTATCTCAAAAAATCAGCATCAGCCCTAGTGCCCTGTCGACCCTAAACCTTATATATCCTGGCGGCCAATTTACAGCAATACTGCGTTGTCGTCAATCGCCATACCCTCGGTTTGCCTCAATCCTCCGCCTTGTCTTGCTGTAAATTGGCTCGCCATTATATTGTAATTTTAAGGTTGACAGGGCACTGGTTATACTTCTAATCCGGCCTTTCCCCCCATATTATGCATTGTAGAGAGGGGAGAGGGAAATGAGGATGCGCAAAGGCTTTAAACCGAGACAAAAGCACTGGACTTTGTTCCTGAAGCTGCTTGCGGTAATCCTGATCAGCGCGGTCGCCTGGAAGGGCATTCATAAACCGCCTAAGATCTCCGCTGATATCTATCCTTATCTCACGAATCTGCCTGCCGAACTTGTGTTGCAATGTCAGAAAGAAGGGGAGAGGATTTCCCCCGGGGCTTGGGCGGATTTAATAGCCATACGAAGCAGCGTTGAAATAGATGAAGAGCATTACCTCATCCAACAGCTCCAACAGGGCATAGCGCTTCAAGATATTGTTTGGAAAAACACGGAAATCCAAATTAGTGAAGATGTTGTTCAACAAATCCTTGGGCGGAGGCAGATTCTTTTAACTTATCCCTTTTATGAGCCGGGCCGTTTTGCTTTTCCGGTGATAGGTCAGGTCTGGTACATGGATACCTTTGGGGCAGACCGGGAGGGTGGAGTACGCAGACATGAGGGAACGGACATTTTTGGTGCAGAAGGCATTCCCATCATCAGTGTTGGCAACGGCAAAGTTGAGAAGCTGGGCTGGAATCGCCTTGGTGGAGAACGGGTAGGGGTTAGGGGAGAGGATGGCAACTATTATTACTATGCTCATCTAAACACCATAAACCCTCAACTCCAGGAAGGCCAAGAAGTTAGGAAAGGGGATTTTTTGGGGACATTGGGACATACGGGGGATGCTCTGACAACTCCGGATCATCTGCACTTTGGTATTGAACTTCCTAATGGCGAGTGGGTGAATCCTTATCCTTTCCTATATATCTGGCAGCAAAGTCAGAGTTAGAAGCAGAATGACCCTATTACCAACCAAATTGCCAATTGGTTGGTAATTTCATGATGGGCTTGCCCTTAGGGCTAAAATTCATTATTATATATAGAGGTCGATATTGTCCCGGAGTAGAGAAAGGAATTCAGTAACCTTATTGAATTCAGTAGATCTTATCACCTTATAAAGAAGGCAAGATATGAGTAAAAAATCAAGGAAAAGAGTTTTCCTTACGTTTTTAACGATGATTATGACAGGGGCAATCGTTTTAACCTTTTTTCCAGGCTTGTTGGATCGAACGGATTTAGCGAGTACTCTTCATACTCTAAGTTCTAATCTCTTAAACGGTCAAGAGAATCCGGATAAAGGGGCATCTCTTGACAAAGGTGCCGGAAAGAGCAGCCTCAACCTGACCAAGACGTCCCTGAGTCAAGTGGACGCTAATCAATTTATGCCTCCTGAAGACTCCAGCTATCTTATGCTTAACTTGCAAACAGGGGAGAGGCTTCTGGAGAAAAACGGGGATACACACCGGGCACCTGCCAGCACAGTAAAACTTTTAACCGGGCTTCTTGTTCATGAAAAGCTTCAAGCGGACGAGCTCATTATCTTAGGAGAGGAAGTTAAGGTAGAAGGCTCTGTTCTTGGCTTTAAGCCTGGGGATAAGATACTTGTCAAGGACTTATTTACGGCAATGTATGTATTCAGTGCCAATGACGCCGCCAATGCTTTAGCTGTGGCAGCTTATGGCACTAAGGAGCAGTTTATTCAGGCCATGAACAGTTATGCCGCTGAACTCGGTTGTAAGGATAGTCAGTTTAAAACAGCCGATGGTATGCCGGCAGAAGATCAATATACTACTGCCAAAGATTTAGCCATTATTGCTGCAAAGGTAACGGAAACCCCTGTACTCATGGATTATATCAATCAAAAAAAGGCATCGGTAGAATGGACCGATGCCAACGGTTGGAAGCAGATCCGGGAAATCTCCAATACGAATCAACTTTTAGGTATTTATCCGGGAGATCAGGGGCTTAAAACAGGGACCACAACCGAAGCCGGCCAGTGCCTTGTAACATATGTCACAAGTGAGGATGGCGACCTTTTGTTGGTCTTATTAGGCAGCAAGCAGCGTTATACGGATACTGTTGAGCTATTGGACCAAGGAATGGCTAAGATACGAACACGGTCGGCTTTAAAAAATATTTTAAGCAGTCCGGATGCGTTTTATAATATACCAGGATTTTTCGTACCGTAGTCTAAGATGACTAGGGTCAGTTTATTAAACATTGGAGTGCTGAATCATGAAACAATACGGTGAACCTTGTGTTCTGGAGAATCGACTTTGCAGCGAATGCGGTGAATGTGACCGCTGTGAATTAAACAGTGAAAAAATCTGTGATAATTGCTGTCAGTGTATAGAATCGACAGCCGATTTTGCGGGTATTGAAATTGAGGAAATTATAATCAACACTGAAGATATTAGAACTAAACAACCCATAAAAACGTTTAAAATTAAAAACGAAAATATTTAGTTTAACTCGGAGCTCAGTGGCTTATATATGGTGTATTTAAAGACCTTCCCAAATGGCAGTGAGGAACTCAGAAAGGGAAGGTCTTTATTTTTTTATTTTGAGTCCTATAATAGATATTATGTAAAGTAATAATTCTAAAAAGAAAACCGGTCAGGGATCTCCGGGCCGGATATGGATTACATTTACAAGGCTTTAATTTTGCTATCAATAA
This sequence comes from Desulfitobacterium chlororespirans DSM 11544, assembly GCF_900143285.1. Taxonomy (NCBI): domain Bacteria; kingdom Bacillati; phylum Bacillota; class Clostridia; order Eubacteriales; family Desulfitobacteriaceae; genus Desulfitobacterium; species Desulfitobacterium chlororespirans. Next base: position 79,388 of record NZ_FRDN01000014.1, on the reverse strand, counting down.
CCTGAATTTCATCGTTGTGTCTGATGACTTCCTTGTCTAAATCCTTTATAGCTTCCCAAGTAAGTTTTTGCATTTGCGAAACATGATCCACCTTTGCTGAAGCGCGACGAACTTCATCAGAAACAAGTTCAATCTTATCATTTAAGGACTTCATTTCTGCCCTTAGGGCTCTGTCCATTGAAGTTATTCTGTCATCCATTGATGTTAATCTTTCGAGAATCAAATCAAGCTTATCCACAGCTCATTCCTCCTATTTATTTGATATTAACATAATTGCCCAATCCATACTAGCACTATTTTTATAATCGCACTCCAGGTAGCTGCCCTCAAAATTAACTCTGCGCTAAATATCGTTTTAATACAGAGTTGATTTTGCATCCTTTATCCTCTAAAATATGACTTACAAAGATAAAGTTATCAAGTTAATTTGAAGATGAATTTAAATTGGAGATGAATGAGCATGGCAAATATTTTTGATATCCCTCTCCCCTCTTATGCTTATACATACATCAACCATCTGGGGGTAATCAACAGGTCCCCCCACACTCAGAAAGCTTATGCCCAGGAACTCTTGCTCTTTTTGCAATTTATTTGTGACTACAAACCGGGCTTTCCTCCCTCCCCTTCTGCCTTGACCATCGGACACCTTCAGCAGGTTCAACATACTGATGTTGAAGCCTATTTAAATTGGGCCCGCACCCAAAGAAAAAACGGAGTAAGAGCCTTAGCCCGCAAACAAGCTGCGATCAAGTCCTTTTACCGATATTTATTGCGGGAGGATCTGATCTTAAAAGATATCACCATAAAGCTCAATCCCATCTCTCAGAATCAGAAAGCCCCCAAAGCCCTTGAGCCGGAGCAGATCGCCGATTTGGTGGATATTATTGAGACTGGCACCGGCTTAAGTGAAGGCCAACTTAAGTATCATCTCTATACAGAGAAAAGGGATTATGCCATCTTCCTGACCTTCATCGGTACGGGATTGCGCTTAAGTGAGCTATATGGCCTGAGTTTACAAAGCATCGACTTTAATAAAGGCTGTTTTGCCGTCATTCGCAAAGGAAATAAAGAAACCAATATCTATTTTAACGCCGAAGTGGCCACAGCCATCCAGGATTATATCAAGAATGAACGTCCCCGCTATGTGCTCCAGCATACCGAGGCCTTGTTCCTCTCTATCCAGGGCAACCGCATGAGCAAGCGTGCCATTCAGGATCTGATCAAAAAATATATGGCCATTCTGCAAAACTTTGGCCATAATACGGAGGGCTATAGTGCTCATAAACTGCGTTCGACCTTTGCCACCCTCCTGCTCCGGGAAACTGAAAATCTGGCCATCGTTCAGGATGCTCTTGGTCACAGCGACCCCAGGACGACAAGAATTTATGCCAAGGTCCTCGATGAACAGCTTAGACGTGCAGCGGATCATATTAAATTCAGGTAAGCATAATAACAACACCGTGCTAATTTAGTGGCAGCGTTGTTATTACCCCATTTGGCAATTTCACATTTTTTCCAAGCTTCCTTTTAGAAAATAAAAAAACTGAAAGATACTTGTGCATCTCCCAGGCTTTTGTCACGTTAAGTTTTACTTCTATCCTATTCTTCCCCGTCGTCGGTAATCTCTTCGATGGAGTCAATGGCATTAACATTAACCTGATCTCCGTCGGTAAGAGCAATATGATGCTCCGATTCAGGCGTCCCGGTAAAGCTTTCTTCAATGGCTTCCAGGTCTTTGGCCGTCAAATAGGCCTGCCCCAGGAATCTTTCCTCATTACCGGTGAGAGTATAAATAGCGTATAACTTTGACAATCGAATCATCCTTTACAAAAAACTTGAGAAGAGCATAAGCTATTCTCCTCCCCTCATTATAATTTATGAGCTTTGAACTTTCTATACCTACAAAATCCCAATTTCATATAAAAACACGAAAAAACTCCTCACAGAGGCTCTTCTTAACAGAATCTATATTAAGGGGGGATGTAATTATGATATACCTTGTACGTCAGGGTCAAACCGATTGGAACTTATTAAAGAAATTCAACGGCTGTACGGAAACCGAGTTAAATCAAACTGGAATAGCACAGGCAAAACAGCAAGCTGAAAACTTGAAGAATGTTAGTTTTGATGAGTGCTTTTGTAGTCCTCAAAAACGGGCCCGTCAAACCTGCGAAATTATCTATAAAGGGCAAATTGTATCTGATGAAAGACTTGCCGAAATAAATTGCGGCGAATTTGAGGGTACAGCAGAAACTGCGGAAGCAATGAAGTTATTTTGGCAGGCAGCTATGAACGGCGATAAGGGCACGGAAAGTTTCAAAGATTTTACGAAACGAAACAGCAGTTTTTGCGATATGATTATGGAAGAACATAGAGGAAAGAATATCTTAATTGTTACTCACGCTGCAAATACACGAGTAATAAACTATTATTTCAGCGGCAAGCCCAAAGACTATGATTTCGCTAAAGCCGTTGCCAAAAACGGTGAGGTAACTACATTTGAAAACTGCAAAATCTGACGTTGTACTTTAACACTACACTCTGTTTCTTTCGCAAAGCCGTGTGCCCTCTACCTTTTAAAGACAATGACGGGTTAAAGACAAAGACGGGCCATCAGCTTTACTCTGATAGTCCGTCTTTTGTCTACTTCATAATAATCCCTTCGGGGTCAATCACTTTGTGAAGGAGTTCCAATTCTTCATAAGTCGGAGTGGGTGTCTCGCCCTTGACTTTGGAGATATTCAGATCAAAACAGCAGTTATCGCGGCAATCTTCCGCTGAAAATCCGGGATGAACAGTATCAAGATATAGTTCGCCGTTTTCATCGAAGCGATAAATCCCCATATCGGAGATAACGGCTGCCGGGCCGCCTCTGAAGGCGGAGCCATATACTTCTTGCTTGGGGACCCATTCCCGATTGGGTCCATGGGGAAATTTCCATCCCGGTGAAGTGATATAGCTGACCTTTTCCACAAAGCGGCGTTTTTGATTGATCTGAGGCATAATCAGCACACTTCTTCTGGCCAGGGAATGGATATCCGTATTTCCTCCGCTGCCGGTGAGGCGTTTGCCGGCGGGGCCGCCCATGAAGGTTGTGTTGACATTCCCGTACATGTCCACCTCGGCTCCACCCAGGTAAGCCAGGTCGACTCTCCCTGATTGAAGCTGGCTGAAGGCATCCATCAGGCCGTCGGCCACAGCAGCCTGATAGCTGCAGCGGGCATCGGCGACCGAAGTGGGTAAATCAATAGGACGGCCATCGATTGAACCGGATTCATAGATACAAACCGCTGTAGGCGCTTGGGTTTTTTGAGCCAACATGATGGCCAGCATGGGCAGTCCTGTGCCGGCAAAAACAACTTCCCCATCCCTGACCTCCCGCGCAGCTGCACAGGCCAGGAGATCCATGGGTTTAAATTCTCCGATCTTTGAATGTTCTTTCTTGCTTTCCATGCCCTTACCCCCTTTTTAATTTTGAAGAATAACCTAAAGCAGGGTTGGCCCGCAGGTTTTCCAGTCGTGTAATCCCCAGCTTGCTTAAATATTCCCCGAAATCTTTAACCCCGAAGATCCACTCTTCAGCCCATTGGTCGAAGCCTTCCTGAGTACGGGTAGACTTAAAGAAGTCATTGATAAAAGGACCATCAGGCTCATAGGCGCCGTATAAGCCGGTGGGATGAGCGCCCCAGGGCAATTCGACGATATAATCCACGAAATAGCCGGGAAGCATATTGCGGGTTGGTTCACGCCGCAGATACTCCTCAGGAACAACTTGCTCGGCGATAATGATATTGTGCTTTGAGGCTTTGATGGCTTCTTCGTCGCTGAATCTTAAGCCATCCACCCGGACGGTTCCTTCCTCCCCGACCATCTGGACATGGGTGATGCACCAATCAGGGCTGGCCGCTGGGATCAGGGTGATTTCGGAATCCGTAAAGGGCTCTTTATAAGTGATAAATTTATGTTTGCCGATATGGCGGTTGGAGCCGTCCCGGAGCCCTGCTTTGCCCAGGTTATCATTCTCAGGATTGAGCATATCGCAGCCTATGGCCGAATAAGTGGGCAGGAAAGGAACTCCCTTAGCCGCGGCGGCTAAGCGGTATAAAGCATGAATATGGGACCAGTCTTCATATAAAATTTCTTTATTTTCGATTTTACGGGCCAGATTGCCCCCTAATTTGCCATAAAGTTCATGTCCGCTCCAGCAGGATTCCCATACCCCGACACAGCCGGCTCCCACCAGCATATCATCATGGGTCCCGCCGTTGACTTCAACCAAATGCAGACTCCGTTTCTTCTGGCGGATAATCTCGTAAATGGCGGCCATAGGGCGGCGCCAGACTGTAAAGCCACCAAAGGTCAGCATATCTCCATCCTTGATTTGGCCGATGGCTTCCGTTAAACTAACATGTTGCGGTCTTGCCATAGAACTAAACCTCCTTTTATATTACTGAATTAACCCATTTGCCTCCCGCCTTGATAGGCGGCGGGTGCTCAAGGAGGGCTAATCCAGTATGGACCCGACTAACTTTCAGTGGGGGCCGAATTCCACTTGAAAGAAGTCTTATTTAATTAATATCTTCCTAACCCTTAAATAACCCTCAAAAACGCCCAATGACTTCGCGTCCGATGATCATGCGCTGAATCTGATTGGAGCCTTCATAGATTTGGGTGATCTTAGCATCCCGCATCATGCGCTCCACCGGGTACTCGGAACAATAACCATAGCCCCCTAATAACTGCACACAATTCGTAGTGACTTCCATGGCCACATCGGTAGCAAAAAGCTTGGCCATGGATGCTTCTTTGTTATGGGGCAATTGATGATCTTTGAGCCAGGCCGCTCTGTAGATGAGCATTTGCGCCGCCTCGATTTTCGTGGCCATGTCAGCGATCATGAATTGGACCCCTTGATTGGCAGCCAAGGGTTTATCAAACTGCTGCCGCTCCTTGATATAGTTGATGGTATAGTCAAGGGAACCTTCAGCAATTCCCAGCCCTTGAGCCCCAATGGTGATCCGCCCTCCGGCCAGCAGCCCCATGGCCACGGCAAATCCGTTATTGATCTCCCCAAGGACATTTTCTTTGGGGACTTTGACATTTTCAAAATTAAGCTCTACAGTAGGTGAACCATGCATGCCCATCTTCTCGACAGGTTTGCTGATGGTAAATCCGGGCAGATCTTTTTCAATCAGCAGGCAAGTGATCCCTTTCCCTTTAGGCTGGGTAGGATCGGTCTTGACGAAAGTGCAGAAAGTTGTGGCTACCGTGCCATTGGTGATGAAAATCTTGCCGCCATTGACCAGAAAATGATCCCCCCGGTCTTCGGCTTTGCAGCGGAGCGCACCGGCATCTGAGCCGGCGTTGGGCTCAGTCAGGGCATAAGCCCCGATAATCTCCCCTGTAGCCAATCTCTCCAGGTATTTCTCTTTTAACTGCTGGCTGCCGTAGAGGTACATGCTCATACAGCCTAAACCGGTGTGCACACTGGTAATAACCGCTGTCGATGCGCAGGCTTTGGCCAGCTCTTCCACAATAATTGCAAAATCCAGGTAAGAACCTCCCCCGCCGCCCCATTCTTCAGGAATCGGAAAGCCGGTCAGCCCAAGTTCTCTCATTTTGTTCCAGGTAGCCATGGGAAACTCATGGGATTTGTCCAATTCCGGGGCAAGAGGTGCCAGTTGATTTTGGGCAAATTTTCTGACCATGTCTCTGATCATCAACGTTTCACTGCTCAGTTCAAAATTCACAGTCCCATCTACTCCTTAACTTATCTTTTTTGTTTTTGATGACAGGGTTTACTCATATTCGATAGATTTGATATGCCGATATGCCGATATGCCGATATGTTGATATGTTGATAGGTTCGATGATAGGTCCGATAGGTTCAATCGGGTATCGGTTGGATATATAATCAGGGTCCACACGTTGGATATCAATCAGGGTCCACATAGATGAGCATGGCATCACCCTGGGCATGCCCCGCACAGATGCCACACACTCCATAACCGCCCCCCCGGCGCTTTAGCTCATAGGCTAAGGTCATGACGATTCTGGCTCCGGTCGCTCCAATGGGATGCCCATAGGCAATGGCTCCGCCGTTGACATTGACTTTTTCATACATTTGTTCCTTGGTCATACCCAGAATCGTGCGGGCGCTCACCAGGGCGACCGCAGCAAAGGCTTCATTGATTTCGATGAGCTTTACATCATCAAGGGTCAGCTTGTTTTGTTCTAGGACTTTCTTGATCGAAAGCCCGGGAACGGTAGCAATATCCTTGGTGGGCTGGGAAACTTCGGCATAGTCCACAATGGAAAAAAGGGGTTTGAGGCCGAGTTCATCGGCTTTCGCCCGGCTCATCAGGAGACAGACATCCCCGCCGTCGTTTGTTCCCGGCGCATTGCCGGCGGTTACACTGCCAGGCTTCCCGGTTACAGCACTAACATGATCAAAAACGGGGCCAAGCTTAGCCAAGCCTTCCAGGGTGGTATTGGCACGGGGGCCTTCATCTCTTTCCAGGGTTTCTTTGCCCTTTTTAACGGCCACCGGAAAGATTTCAGCATCAAGCTTCCCGGCAGCGATCGCTGCCGAGGCGGCGAGCTGTGAATGGAGGGCCCATTCGTCCTGCTCCTCCCGGCTGTAGCCGAATTCATCGGCCACTTCAGAACCGTGAATGGCCATATGGCGCTCATAAAAGGAATCCCAAAGACCATCCTTGACCATCAGATCAACACAGTCGATATTGGGAAGCCCCATCTTCCGGCCCCTGCGCATGTCCGGCAGTGAGAAAGGAATAGTGCTCATGCTCTCCTGTCCGCCGGCAATGACTATTTCCGCCCTGCCTAAAGCAATCATTTGCACCCCCAGATCAATGGTCTTGACACCGGAGGAGCATACTTTATTGACCGTAATGGAAGGCACATGTTCCGGCAATCCCGCCAAAAGAGTGGCTTGGCGGCTGGAGACCTGACCGCTGCCCGCCTGCACGACATGACCCATGATCACATAATCCACTTCACCTGGGGCGACTTTTCCCCCCGTCCGCCGGAGAACTTCTTTAATAGCCAGTGCTCCTAATTGAGCCGCATCGTACTCCAGCAGGGCCCCCAGCGACTTGCCATAGGGTGTCCGGCAGGCTTCCACACAGACGACTTGACGCTGCCTGGCATAGGTATTCTCAATTTTTCTTCCCAGGGTCGAGTAATCCGGCTTTCTTTCACCGTAAGCGGCAATTTCAGCATCTTTGTAATAGTTTTTTCTGGTGTGTTCAAGTTTCTGAATCACTTTTTCTGACATCGTTGGCTCCTCCCCCGTGACTGAGATTGTCTCTTTGTTATATTGGTAAAATTAATATTGGTAAAAACCACGACCGGATTTTCTTCCGTACCAACCGGCTTTAACATATTTGCGCAGAAGCGGGCAGGGACGATATTTGTCCCCCAGACCTTCATGAAGAATTTCGGAGATGGACAGCACTGTATCCAAGCCGATTAAATCTGCCAAAGCTAAGGGGCCCATGGGATGATTCATCCCCAGTTTCATCACCTGATCAATATCTTCAACCGTGGCAATCCCTTCATAAAGGGTATAAACGGCTTCATTGATCATGGGGATTAAGATACGGTTGGCCACAAATCCAGGGGCATCATTGACCTCCACAGGGGTTTTTCCCATTTCCTGACTTAAGGCTTCAATGGTTTGATAGACTTCGTCGCTGGTGGCCAGGCCGCGAATGACTTCCACCAGCTTCATCACCGGAACCGGATTCATAAAGTGCATACCGATAACCCGGTCGGGACGTTGAGTAAAGGCAGCAATCTCCGTTATGGGGAGAGAGGATGTATTCGTTGCCAGAATGGTATGCTCCGGACAAATCTCATCCAGTTGAGTAAAAAGCTGACTCTTGATCACCATATTTTCTACGGCTGCCTCAATAACCAGGTCAGCTGCGGCTGCATCCTGCAAAGCGGTGGATTGGGTAATGCGTCCTAAAATTGCTGCACATTCTGTGGCTTCAAGCTTTCCTTTTTCCACATTGCGTCTCAGGTTTTTCTCAATCACACTCAGCCCGCGGGTTACGAATTCTTCTTTAAGATCATTGAGAATAACTGAATAGCCTGCTTGGGCAGCAACCTGTGCTATGCCACCACCCATTTGTCCTGCACCAATAATCATGATTCTTTTCATTGGCCTTCCTCCTTTCTGGAGCATGGTTTGTTAAGCAGGGAATAGTGTATCGTTTTTAATATTCTGAATTATCTTGCAACAATGATGCCAAACCTTTCGCTTTGCTTACGAATGGCCAATGGATAAAGGATGCAACCGATAAAGACGCCTGGTGTCACAGGGTTTAAGGATTAAATCCTCGGCAAGAAAATTTTTGACCTTACCCGTTCAGGAATATGGGATAAGAAAACCATGGAAAAGTAAAAAACAACTGTCCCGAAAGCAGGCATTTGTGTGCACAATGCGTCCGCTTTCGGGACAATTTTAGCAATGATTAGCCTTGTTTTTGCTCAACTCTATCCTTGATCCACTGAATAATATCGGTTGTCGGTGTGCCCGGAGTAAAAAGCGCTTCCGCGCATCCGCCTTCAATTAATGCTTTAACATCTTCTTCAGGCAGGGTTCCCCCTCCCATGACAATAATATCTTCAGCATGCTGCTCCTCAAGAAGTTCTCTAACCCTTGGAAAGACAGTCATATGGGAACCGGATAAGATACTGAGCCCGATCACATCCACATCCTCTTGAATCGCCGCTGCGACAATTTGTTCAGGAGTTTGATGCAGTCCCGAATAGATGACTTCCATTCCCCCGTCACGTAAGGCGCGGGCGATGACTTTCGCACCCCGGTCATGGCCATCTAAACCTGGTTTGCCCACCAAAACACGAATGCGCGCTTGTTCCATGGCTAATCCCATTGTCTAACCCTCCCTATATTTACCTTTAAAATACAGACTGTTCCCTGTATTCCCCAAAAACCTCTTTGAGGACAGCGACGATTTCCCCTTCGGTGGCGTAAGCCCGAACGGCATCAATGATTTTCGGGATAAGATTATCTGAGCTCAGGGCAGTTGCTTTTAAAGCGGCTAGAGTGTTTTTGACGTGTAAGTTATCCCGGGTGGTTCTCAGTTCTTTAACCCGTTGAGCCTGGTTTCTTTCGATTTCAGGATCAATTTTTAAAAGGTCAATTTCCAGGGCCTCTTCAGTTTGGAACCCGTTGACCCCAACGATAATGCGGTCTTTTCCTTCGATTTCCTTTTGATAGCGATAAGCTGCATCGGCAATTTCCTGCTGGAAAAAGTTCTGATGAATTGCGGCAAGAACCCCGCCCCGTTCTTCAATTTTACGGAAGTATTCTTCAGCCCCCTCCTCCATTTGCTGGGTTAAAGCCTCTACGAAATAGGAGCCGGCCAGGGGATCAATGGTATTGACGATCCCTGTCTCATAGGCCAGAATTTGCTGAGTCCGTAAAGCGATCTGAACGGCTTTTTCCGAAGGTAAGGCCAGAACTTCATCCATAGAATTAGTATGCAGGGACTGTGTTCCTCCCAGCACCGCCGACATAGCCTGATAGGCTGTGCGAATGATATTATTCTCAGGCTGCTGTGCCGTCAGTGAGCACCCTGCAGTCTGTGTATGAAAACGGAGCAGCAGGCTTTCCTCTTTTTTGGCGCCATAATTTTCTTTCATATGCCTTGCCCAAATCCGGCGGGCGGCACGATATTTAGCGATTTCTTCAAAGAAGTCGGTATGAGAGTTAAAGAAGAAGGAGAGCCGCGGTGCAAAATCATCCACATCCAGGCCGGCCTTGATTCCTGCTTCAACATAGGTGAAGCCATCCGCCAGGGTAAAGGCTAACTCTTGAAGAGCCGTTGCCCCGGCTTCCCGAATATGGTAGCCGCTGATGCTGATCGTGTTCCATTTAGGAACATGATCCCGGGCAAAGGCGAAAATATCTGTGATCAGGCGGAGAGAAGGTTCCGGTGGGAAAATCCAGGATTTTTGAGCAATGTATTCTTTTAAGATATCGTTTTGGATGGTTCCTGTAAGTTTGTGGGCAGGAACTCCTTGTTTTTCCGCCGCGACAAGATACATAGACCATAAAATAGCCGCAGGAGCATTGGTAGTCATCGAGGTGCTGACTTGATCCAGGGGGATATCTTTAAATAAAGTCTCCATATCCTGAAGGGAGTCAATAGCAACCCCTACCCTGCCCACTTCGCCATAGGCCCGTGGGTGGTCGGAGTCGTAGCCCATGATGGTTGGCATATCGAAAGCGACACTTAATCCGGTTTGACCTTGACTGAGCAGGAACTTATACCGCTGATTGGATTCCACAGCAGTGGCGAAGCCGGCAAATTGCCGCATTGTCCAAAGCCGGCCACGGTACATGTTGGTGCGGACACCCCGTGTATAAGGGTATGCCCCCGGGTAGCTAATATCTTTTTCAAAATCGATTTCAGGAGTGTTATCCGGAGCATAAAGAGGAGCGATTGGGGCGCTGGAAACAGTCATAAAGGGCCCTTGGCGCTCTTTCTGCTCCTGGTAGGATTTTTGCCAACGGCTAAAATCTTCTTGCATACCTTCACCTAACCTTTTTCAGAATCACTCCCTAACCCTTTCACCCTAATATCTATAAAAACCCTAAATTTTTAATGAGCGGAACGGTCGGTAAACCTCCCGGAAACAATAGATGCCCAGATCTCTTCGGCAAGTGTGTAAGGATTGCCAGGTTCAAGGTCATCTCCCTCAGACTTGGGCAGGTTTTGCCAGGCTGTGGCAAAGGCCTGCCGCGCAATGGCTTCCCAGTGCCGCCAAACCTCTTGTTTGAAAGCATTGTGACGGCGTTCGCGGCATTTTCCCGACTCGGTCAGAAACTCTTGGTGCTTGGCAATGTGCTCGTGAAGCTCATTAAGTCCACGCTGCTCAAGCGTGCTGGTCATGACGACAGGTGCCCGCCAGGCTCTGGCACCATTCAGATCCAAAGCCATTTCAATATCGTTCTTAAGGCGTTCGGCTCCTGGTAAGTCGGCTTTATTGACAATAAAGATATCGGCAATTTCCATGATACCGGCTTTGATGGCTTGAATGCCATCGCCGGTTCCCGGGTTTAAAACAAGCAGGACGGTATCGGCACATTCCATGATTTCTAATTCTGATTGTCCTACTCCGACGGTTTCCAGGATGAGACGTTCATATCCGGCAGCTTCCAATATTTTTAAGACATCGGTTGTAAACCGCGCCACTCCGCCTAAGTGCCCCCGGGTTCCCATACTCCGTATGAACACTCCCGGATCCGTGCCATGGGACTGCATGCGGATTCTATCGCCCAGAATGGCCCCTCCGGAATAGGGACTGCTGGGATCAACGGCTACGATGCCAACCTTATCACGCTGTTCCCGATAGAGCTGAGTGAGTGCTCCGACTAAGGAGCTTTTACCTGCGCCCGGCGGTCCGGTTATGCCGAGGACCATGCGTTGACCGGTTCTGGGCAGGATGCGGCACATAATCTCCACTCGTCCCTGGTCATCCTCCACGTGAGACATGAGTTTAGCCGCGGCCCGTTTATCCCCCTGCCAAAGGCGCTCTAACCAAGGCTCCCATGCGCTGGTTTTCAAAATTCCATCCCTTCCTTTGCCACAACCCCTTGCTGATAAGCATGCCGGTGTTCCTGCATGATGGTTACGGTATCGGCAATATCCAAAAGCTCATCAGGTGCATAACGCCCGGTTAAGACAAGGGTTAAATGGGGCGGATGCTGCTCAATCAGGTCTAAAACTTCTTGAACTGTGACTAAATTAAATCCCAGGGCGACCAAAAGTTCATCCGCGACAATCAAATCAAAACGATCCTCTTTGAACCATTGGGCTAAAACAGCTAAACCCTCACGTGCCATGGCAATGTCCACTGGCTCGGGATTCTCAAAGGAAACGAAACAATCCCGGCCGGTTTATACCAGGGTTAAATTGGGAAGTTTTTCGGAAATCTTAACCTCCCCGTAATTTTTGCTTCCTTTCATGAATTGTAAGAAGCCTACCTTTTGCCCGTGGCCTAAAGCTCTAAGACTCAGACCCAAGGCGGCGGTGGTTTTTCCTTTGCCGTTACCGGTGTAGACAAGCAAAAGCCCTTTCATCGTTTTCACCTTCTTCCTGTATCTCAAGTAAGGCCAACTCTTCATGCTGTGTTAAATCGTCTTTACTATTGGACATATTTACTCCCCCTCAGCCTGACTATTTTCCTAAACGAATGTCATTGCCCTCCTTGCTTAAAATTTTCTGAATTATTAGATTATTTATGCAATAATTATGCCAAATCTTTTTAACAGCCTCTAGTGCCCTGTCAACCTTAAAATTACACTATAATGGCGAGCCAATTTATAGCAAGACAAGGCGGAGGATTGAGGCATACCGAGGGTATGGCGATTGACGACAACGCAGTATTGCTGTAAATTGGCCGCCAGGATAGGTGAGATTTAGGGTTGACAGGGCACTAGGTTAAGAAACCTTTCCGATTAGTATAAAAAAACGTCCCGGAAGCGGACGCTTTTGTTTAGCCATTATCCGCTTTTGGGACGTTTTTCTGGATGAGCGCTCTCTTAGAACACGTTTAAGTATTGAGATCGTATTTATTTAATTTGTCGTAAAGTCTTGAACGGCTGAGGTTTAAAAGTTTTGCTGCTTTGGTCTTGTTGCCCCCTGCTTTCTCAAGAGCGGCAGCGATCATATCCCGCTCAATCTGGCCAAGTCTATCCTGATGACGAACCGTTTTCTTGTTGATTACCTGACCTAAGGCCGTATTACCGCTGATAATCTGGTGGGGTAAGTGAATCAATTCGATTAAGCCGCTGCGCGTATAGTTGACCGCCCTCTCCACCACATTTTCCAGTTCGCGGATATTCCCCGGCCATGAATATTGGAGCAAATTTGCCATGGCATTAGGGGTGATGCCGCTCACATTGGCCTTAAGAATATCATTAAATTTAGAGATGAAAAAATGGGTTAAGGGTTCAATATCCTCAAGGCGTTCTCTCAGGGGAGGTAAGTGCAGATTGATGACATTTAATCGATAGTAAAGATCCTGCCGGAATTCCCCTTTGGCAATAGCATTGCTTAATTTTTTATTCGTAGCGGCTAAGATACGAATATTGACCTTGATTGTTTCCGTGCTTCCCAGCCGTTCAATTTCCCGATCCTGTAATACCCGCAATAACTTGGCTTGCAAAGCCAGGGGCATTTCCCCGATTTCGTCTAAAAAAAGGGTGCCGCCGTCAGCCCGTTCGATGCGTCCCGGTTTCCCATGCTTCGCCGCACCTGTAAAAGCGCCGCCGACATAACCGAACATTTCTGATTCCATAAGGCTTTCGGGAATGGACGCGCAATTTACTTTGATAAAAGGCCCTTTGCCCCGATCGCTGCCAAGATGAATGGCATGTGCCACCCCTTCTTTGCCGGTCCCGCTTTCACCGGTGATCAATACGGTTGAGGTGCTGGTAGCGACGATGGAAATTTCATCTTTAAGTTTTTTCATTTGGGGACTTTCGGCAACCATATCTTTCATGATGTCCTGAGCTGTCCTGTTTTTTTGTAATTCTTCCTGGAAAAACGTGACCTTATGCTCTAAGCAGCGTACTTTTTCAGCAAGTTCCTGAGCCTCGGCAAGGTGAGGAAACACAGCCTTGCCTACAGCGCCCACAACCTTGCCCTCTTTGATGATGGGCGAGTTGGAAACAATCAAAGGCTTGCCGCGTATGGTCAATACTTCACTGGTTTCGGATAGTCCGGTGCAGGCGACATGATGCAATTGATTTGAGGACATGATTTCGGTAATGGGTTTGCCGATCATCTCTTCAGGAGGGATGGTTAAAAAATCCGCCATGGCTTGATTAACAAGAGTTATCTTTCCTTTTTCATCGACAACGACGATGCCATCACGGATGATATTAAGAACGGTATCAAAGGTTTCATTGAGAGCCTTAACTGTTTCCAATTCCTTGGCTGTATGCTCCAAATCCGTGAGATCCTGTTCGGAATGCCTGAATAAGGTCGTGACCATTTTGGCTTTGCATAAAAGCCCGATCACTTTTCCTTCTTTATTAAGAACGGGAACAGAACCGACTGGACTCATTTTCACGAAATTGGCTAATTGTTCGTCCGGTATGTCATTGGCGATACTTACGACATCGGTAATAAGGTAGGGATCGATCCGATCTTTGGATCTTGCCCCAGCCAAAACAGCGCGATAAAGGCTGCTGCGGCTGAAGATGCTCAACAAGCGGCCTTCTTGATCTAAAACAGGAATGATGGCGATCTTTAAATCCAAAAAAATACTTACAGCTTTTTCTATGGTGTCACCAGGGTTCAGATAGGAAAAGCAGGTATTCGTACCTTCCTGGAGGAGCATGTGTTATCCCTCCTTGTAAAGTTACAACAGATAAGTATTTTCAGTTATTTCTAAATATTCCACCAATATTATAGCATAGATTTGACTATTAGATCAGTCAGGTTAGCATCAACCGGCGAAAAGATTGTTATAATATTGCAGTCCTTCCTACGGATCCTCTTTATTTATCCTCCGGCTAGGGTAACCTGATGACCTTCCGCCCTCAAGGCAGCAAGGGCTTTATCCAGCTCTTGCTCCTTGATCAGTAGATAATCGGTGTCATAAGTCGAGATCACAAAGATGCTAATCCCTTGACTGGCCAATAGTCCGCTTAGATAGGAGAGGACGCCAATCAGCGAAAAGTCCAATATCCCTTCAATTCTGAAATAGCGCCAATTCCCCTCGCATTCAACATGTTGAGGAATATGCTTTTGACTGCAGACAATGGACAATTCATCAGCAGTCCTGGTTATAGACAAAAACTTTCCTTCCGCCCACTCTGGTACTTGGGCATTGCTGTCTAAGCGGCAAATCCCTAAAATTTCTTCAAATACTTTAAGATTAAACTGTTTTAACATGTTAAACTCCTGCCTTAAACTATTTTCCGGCTTATCACTTTGTACTAAAGCCAATCTGATGTTTATTTCTTATCTGGTAAAAGCACTTCGTATGAGCCATTAACTCACGTATTAATCGATCCATAACCCCATGCAGCAGAAATCATAAAACTTGCCTGATATTATCAGTTCTCCGGTTATCAACCCTTCCTGAACAAAGCCGAAGCTCTTATAGAGCTTAATCGCCCGCTCATGATCGCTTCTGACCCGAAGGTTAAGTTTTTTAATCGTCTGCCCATCCCTGGCCCAGCGAATTAATTCCTCGATCATTGTCCGGCCGATGCCTTGTCCCCAATAATCCTTTGAGACTGAAACGCCTAGCTCACCGGTATGCTGGGTACGTACCCTGGCCCCATTAGTAAAGTTCAAACAGCCAACCACTTTGCTGTCAGCTAAGGCGAGGATCATGATCTTATTCCCGGTACTGCGGTTTTTTTCGATTAGGGCTTCCTCATCACTTATGGATACACGAAGCTCACCAGGCCCAAAGGTCAGAAAATCGGATTCCCCGCCAATCCTGGCTAAATAATTAACTACTTCCCGAGCATCTTCTTTGACTGCTTCTCTGATTAAAATGAGCTGCCCATTTTTCAGCTGAATTGACTTCATCGGCATCAATCCTCTTCCCTACTCTCTCTTTATAAAGATATTCTTTGCAAATCTGATTTTTTCCTTTACGAGAAACCACCCACTGTTGTATAGGTAAACATGGAAAAGAAAAAAGGAAATCATTGGATTGAGTTGTCACACCGGCAGCCTAGCCTCATATACTATAGTAGAACCACAGGAAACTATATGAAATCACCAGGAAGTGCAGACTGGTGATGGGCGGCGCCTTGGGCGAAAAAGGGTGCAAAATCTGATACGTTTCAGATTTTGCCTTACTCCCGGACCTGGTGAATTCAATATTTACATTATAGTCTAATAGGAACAAAAAGGAGCTTTACGCTTGGCGTAAGCTCTTTTTTGTCACATAACAATGTCAACATTTAAGTTCTGGCCCGTAACGTATTGTGCACATCCTATCCGATGTCAAAAAGGCAGTTATCCTTTTAATTTTCGAAAACCTTAAAATCCTGCTTGAATTACTGCCACCACAGCCTTTTCCTATCCTGCGGTATGATGTAAGCAGCAATCTGGCTATAATCCAATTTAACCGCCTTTTGTTCGAAGGTATTTTCCAAGGCCTCCTTATGGCTTATTTTGCTGCTTATTGGAAAGCTGCCTAAGTATTTTGGAGCGGACTTATGGATAGAGATCTCTTTCCCTCCCTCTTTACAATAAGGCTCTCCTAATCCACCGCTGATGACGACATGCTTTTCAATGTTGCCATTTTCATCAAGCTGCAGACAATAGCTTTTTGACATCTGGTGTAGAGAGGGATTATAGCCATAGGAAGCCGCTAGTGCGTTATCTACCTGATCATAGCTGTTTTTCCAATCAGAAATCTTTTCCCAAATATGCCCCGCATATACCGGATCAGCGTCCATTTTTTGCTGCAAACTGGTTGGAATTAAAATACTGATTGCCCCGAAAGCTATTTGCTTCAGCTCTTTTTGGACACACCAATCTGTTGCCCGTGGCTCTGGTCCTGTAGGTGTCCACGAATTTAGACAATCAGCCTTGGTGTTGTCCTTAAAATAATTCCAAACTGGAAAATTATTTCTATCCCAATTGCTTTTGGATATAGCACACTTTCCGGTTTTTACATAAACCTTCATATTAGGGAAACAGTTGCCCATCTGATGTTCTGTAGCTGTGGAAATAGCTTTTGTTTGGTTACTCAAGATCTCAGAAAAGCTCAGACTCCCTGCTGCTTTTTTTGAATAGCCTTTATTTATAACGTCATTATGCTCTAATAGACTTACCCAGGATATATTCATGTTCTACCCCAACTTTCTAAGGTTCTTCGGGTGATTTCATTCAGCCTCTTTTCTTCTGCCCGCTTTTTGGCTTTAGCTTCATCTTGCTTGTGGGTCAGAAGCCATTTTTTCAAGAATATTAGAGGCTATGATCACATTCCCCGATCCGGTTGTTAAACTTCCGATATGATTTATATTCGCTTTGCTATACTCCATGTTCTGCACTGATATTTTAGTCCCAAACTTAAGTTGTAACAGCGATAGATAGGCATTGACATTCGTCGTGTTGCTTGATAATTCCGTTGCCGAAGCAGTGGATGCTGATATGCAGCCAAATACAGCCTGGGATAATGTATCCTTAAAGCTAACATTAGAAGTATCAGCACGGTTTTTTCTGCTTATATCATTTTGCTGTAAGGTGCAAGCCATTGGTTTGCTTACAGAAGATAACATCATGGGTATTCCTCCCTTGTTTATATGCTCTTGGCTTTTGTTCGTCCCGTTGCTCCTTTCCAATCATCCCTTTAACATGATGGACAATGTAAATTTTTTATCTTCGACAATGCAATCCATATCGCCGGCATATTTCTTCGCGCAGTTTTTGATGTTCCTAAGTCCGATACCATGTATCTCGTTATCCTCCTTTGTTGACACAGGATAACCGCTTTCCTTATCGAGCTGCAGCACATCATCAAAACTGTTTTCTATTTCGATAAAGTACAGATTCTTTTTCCGGAAAGATTTTATGGTGATGTATACTTCTGCGTCCGGCTGCTTCTGGCGCATTTTCAGACACGCCTCAATGGCATTATCCAAGCCGTTATTTAAGATAATTCCTATATCGTAAGCTCCTACCCGGACGGCGTCAGTCAAGATAAAGTCACTTGCCTTCAGCTTGATGTTGTCGATTTCTTTTTCCGCATAGCGGAATTTACTGCCGATTACTGCGTCACTAACCGCATTTCCTGTCCGTACTTTCCTTTCCAATTGTTCCACTGACTGATACATACCCTCAAAATAGTGCCTGACTTCTTCATCCTCTCCGCTATCTGACAGGAATTTCTTTTCCAGCAGGAGTTGTAACACCGCCATGTGATTTTTCATGTCATGCTTGACCGAGCGTATGCCGTCATATAAATGCTCCATTTCCACCATGGAATGCTGCATTTGTGTTATCTGGTTTTCCAAGATTACTTTTTCGGTCCGCTCTTTTTGCAAGCCGATCATGTCCTGATAGAGTTGAAAACTGAATAGGATTGCTCCCAGCAGAACCATAGCAATCATCGGAATGATAAGGTATAGTGCCGGGTACTGATGATAAAGCAATACAGGAGTTCCATCTTCCACTGAAATCAATAATAGGCGTATCAAAACCGCTACCAGTACCCCTGCCACCGCTGGGAGCAGATAAAAGAGCTGCTCTTTTTTCGGTCTGTCCCTTTCCCGGTGGCGATAGCTTTTCACTAGTTTTTGAATAGAAAAGTAAAGCAGGGCCCCCTGTACGATTTCCATAATCAGCATAAACACGATCATGGTAATATCTACTGCTGTAAAAAATCCTCTTTCTGACAGGGTCCCTGTACTCATTCCCTTGGCAAACAGATCAATAAAACAGCCGCTTACGTACAGCAGACTATAGCCTGCAAAAAATGCCAACTCACGTAGCGCCATAAACTGGATCGCCAGAAAGACGTTTAATAGGCTGTTCCCTTGATACCAGCATATACAAAAGACAGCCAGGGCAATTGCCTGAAACAGCAGTTTCTCAATTAAGCTTATGCCATCTGTAGCCTGCAATAACACGCCGCAGCTTATTCTGGTAGCAATCCAAACAATACCAACGAGGGAGTTACTCCATCTCCAGTTTGGCAGCCGCGGTTCTGCAAAGGCACGAAACAGGAGTTGGAGGCAATATCCCTCAAACAGATACAGCATTAGCTTAAAAAGAGCTGCCAACAGATCAGACATAGGGCACATCCCCATTCCGCAAATATCTCATATACTGTTTTACAAAATCCTGATATCTGTCTTTTGCTAAATAGACCTTTTCCCCATTGCTCAATAGAATAGTATCGGTATCGTATTCGGAAACATAAGCCATGTTTACCAAGTAGCCTCGATGGCAGCGATGGAAGCCTGTTCCGACCAATTTTTCCATTTCTGACATCACACCATAAAAAGCAATCGTTTCCTTTTGGGTGTGTGCTAAGATTTTTCTCATATCATTTTCCAGATATAAAATATCGTCCACATTAAGCGTGCTGTTCTTTTCCCTTGTTTTTATGAAAAGCTGCTGCTTTTTTTTAGCCGTGTTTTCCCTGACTGCTTTTACCGCCCTGTCAAGAACCTCTTTCAGCTTTTCTTCATCGACAGGCTTTAATAGATAGTGCAAAGCGGCTACGTCAAAGGCGGCAAAGACATACTCCTTGATTCCGGTTATAAAGATGATGACAGCATTTTTGTTATGCTTGCGGAGTTCTCTGGCAACTTCGATACCGTTCTGTTGTTCCATCTGAATATCCAAAAAGAAGATGTCAAAAGCTTTCTTTGCCGACAACACATCCTTTCCTGATAAAAATTCCTCTATTTCACAGTCCGGCAAGTGCTTTTTTATCATGTCACTGAGCTGTCCGGCAATCACTTTTTCATCATCACATACCGCTATGTTTAACACAGCCGCACCTCTGCTTTCTGTTTACATCTGCTCACTATATATATATCGGCTCTTTTTTAATCTATTTTTACCCGGATGTAACAAAACCCCTTTTGAAATGTAACCAAACTCTTTTTCCCGTTAATCGGCAATCAGGGCAAGTGTAGTGTCACCAGCTGATTCAAAAACAAAATTAAAAAATTGGCATTTTCTGGCTTGAGTTGTCACACCAGCAGCCTCGCCTCATATACTATAGTAGAAACACAGGAAAATATATGAAATCACCAGAAAGTACAGACTGGTGGTGGGCGGCGCCCTGAGCGAAAAAGAATCCAAAATCTTCAACGTTTCAGATTTTGCCTTACTCCCGGACCAGGGGTGTGCTGGATAGAGTACATAAATACTCATAAAGAAAAAGCTGGGGTTCCTCAGAACCCTCAGCTTTTTCCTTCGAAGATTGATGCTTAATTTTATGGCAATTCTAATGAGAACTTGCCTGGGAAGGACCAACCGGCGCTGCCGGTTTTTTCATTGAAAAGAGAACCAAAAAGAAGATCAGAAGAGCCGCAAAGCCGACTATGCCGCTGTAGTATTGGAATCTCAGAGTTGTGATACCCAAGGCTCCCATAACGGCAGCGTAGATATAGCCGGAAAGGAAACCGCCCAGATTCATGCCGGTGACAATAATGGACATGGCCATCGGCGTCTGGCTGGGGTGTACGGAGGCTCCGGCCATCATATTGATGGAGGTCATGGTGAGAGTCAAGCCAATTCCCATCAGCGCTTCACCGATAATAAAGAGGGGCACACTCTGGCTGAAGGCAAAGAGGACTTGGGATAAGACGAAAAAGAACAGGCCGAAACTGAGAGTCTGCCGGCCAAATTTTTTAAAGGTTTTGCCAAAAACTATTCCTGCCAGCATACCGCCTATGGTCATGAACATTAAGACGATCCCGGCCACTGCGGAATTGGCTCCGATAGTTTGAAGAACAGAAGACATATTGGTCAGAGATGGGTAGTAGAGGATAGTGGCGACTCCAAAGGCAATTCCCCAGCCAAAGATCGAAACAGGCATTTTTAGTTTTTGGGCCGGGGCATCTGCCGTACCTGCAGGAAGTTCATGCTTTTTAGGTTCAGGCAGGAAGAAAAGCGTGAGCAAAAATGTGATTAAACCAAAACCGTGGGCCAGGAAGCTGTAATTCCATTGAACTGAAGCAAAAACGCCACCCAGCAATTGCAGGACGATCCCGCCGATATTCATGACCACTCCGTTGATTCCCATAATGTTGGCCTGCTTATCCGGTGGGATCAGGTTGAAAATCAAAGCGGTATTAAGAGGCATGATCAGACCGAGCCCTAAGCCAAAGAAGGCTCTGGATACCAGGATTAGGGTAAAATCATTTATGAAATAGGGAATTATACCGCCAATGGTAAACATCAGGGCTGCAAAGAGCACTAAAGTTCTGTACTTAACCGATTTACCGGCAATGCTGCCGCCGATAATAGCTACCGGAATTGAAACAAGGGAAGGAATTGTGGAAACTAATAATAAAGTGCTGAAACCAATCTGGGGAAAGGCTGCTCCAATCGCAGCTATGGCAGGTGTAATCGTCCCTACGCCCATCGCGATAAACGCAAATGAAAAAATGGCCAATAATACTAGGGATTGTTTCTTCTCGCTCATACTTACCAACCTTTCCGTAATCTAGTGGATTCCACTCCAGAGCTTATTGTTCCTTAGCAATAATTCAAACGCCCCTGTTTCTCTACCCTCCTTTCATATATCCATATCCTTGTGAACTTGAATATATGTCTATACAAATTATATATCTTTATCTTCATAATAGTATGAATATTGCTGCTGTCAAGAGAAATTTTCCTCTTATTTGTAGAAATAAATTTTCCAATGGTCGTGATGAAGCTTAAACGGCATGAAATCAATACTTTCTCCAGTACTTCCCTCACTGAAATGAATGACAGCAAAAAGCCATGACTTGGAGCAATCCATCTCCAAATCATGGCTCATATTCTATGGGTTATTGTCTATTATGACTGACTGCTTGAACTATTTCTTTCACTATTGCTTCAGGGTTATTAAAATGCATGCTATGACTCGTACCCTGAATGACTTCCCTTCGGCTGTTTCCCGACCAAATGAGCAGCTTCTTTTGAGTCTTATCCCATCCAGTTACTCCCTTGATGCTTTTTTCCGAAGATAAGAGCACAAGGGGTATATCCCCGATGGGACCATATGATTCAACAATGGCTGCGTTTCGCTTCAGCTGTTTTAGCTCCTGAATACTATTGTCATTAAACCAATTGCTATAAAACTTTGCCTTAGCTTTATTTCTCATGTCTTTAGGAAAGTAGGCCATTGTGCTAATGCCTAAAATAGTCGCTGCATTTCCGAAAAGCCTGATCAACCCGAGTCTTGTGACAAGCCTTGTCCCATAAATAACCGCTTTAAAAGCAGCGGAAAACTTAACCGTACGGTAATATTCGGGGCTGCCGCCGTCAACTAACACCACACCGGCGACCAAGCCCGGATAGGTTTGGGCAAAATGAAGAATCTCCAATGATCCCATGGAATGCCCCACTAAAACATAGGGTGGCGTTTCACCGCTTTTTTCGAGGAGCAGATAAAGCTCCTTAGTCATTTGTTCGACAGTTCTGGACGTGTTTGTTTTTTCGCTCCACCCATAGCCTGGTCTTTCATAAACCACTGCTCTGGTATAGTGGGAAAGGCCTTCTAAAACTCTGTAATAATCGACTACAGCCGATGGCGAACCCAGGCCTACTGTCATCACAACGGTCGGGCTCCCCTGCCCTTTGGCATAGATATGCATTTTATGGCCTTCAACCTCGATCATTTGACCAACAGGCTGATATTTTTTAACCTCATACTTAACCGAAACCAGCTGGTAGACAAAGCCTGCCAATAGCAAACCAAGCACTGTTACAATAGTCATCGTAATCCTCCTTTTTACACTCAGCAATAACGCGATGTTCCGTTATCACTTTGAGGAAAGGAAGATCACTGGAATTTTGTCTGCCGATTAAAGCCTGAACTTCAAGTAAAAATACCAATACCAGCCAGGATATTTGGGAAGACACCTGATAATGATTAGAAACACGAAATAAGTTGTTGACCAAAGTCCTCTGCCGAACCCGGGGTTCGACAGGCAATAAGGTGAACAGCTCTAAATGGGAAAGAGAGCAAAGCAATAATCTTATTTCCGCAGCATAGGCATGGCCAGCCAAGAAGGAAAAAGAGTTTAATACTCCGTACCTCCATGATACAAATGCGAGTAAGATGAACAGGAACATAGAGATTCCAAGAGCGGCCACTTCGTTTTCCTCCCCAGAACAGATCGCTTAACATAGATCACTTAACCATAGTAATTCCGGATTTTCTCAGCTATTCCTCCAACTTGTCAAGATAATTTCAATATATTTAAAGCAAAGAAAAGGACTGCACTGAGCAGTCCCTTTACTGGGTTGGTTCCAATATGTTAGTTTTAGCTGAATTTAATAGACTCTTTTGGCTCCTACATAAGCATTTTTCCAATAGGGTGTAAAGCCATAAGTAATGACACCTTTACCAGATGTTGCACTGATAAATTGTCCGTCTCCCATATAGATCCCCACATGGCTTACCACACTGCCTGAATTGAAATTAAAGAATACCAAATCCCCTGGTATTAGGGAGTTAAAGCTTACAGAGGTTCCTGTTTGGTATTGCTGATTGCTGGTGCGTGGAAGAGTAATCCCATTTTTCTCAAACACATATTGAGTAAATCCGGAACAATCAAAACCTGAGGGTGTCGTTCCTCCCCAGAGGTAAGGAACACCTGTGTAACTCTTGGCCGTGGACAAAATGGCTTGAGTTTTTTGGGAAGGATTCGTTGTACTCTTAGACGCCAATGCTGTAGTCTTGGAGCCCAGCGCTTTGGTCAAGGCCTGTTGGGTCTGAGGACCGACGATTCCGTCCACTTGGATGCGGGAAGCCGTTTGAAATTTTTGCACCGCTGTTTTTGTCTTGGCACCAAAAATTCCGTCAATAGGACCGACCTCATAGCCGAGAGTTTGCAAGTTTGATTGCAATGTCACTACAGCTGAACCTTTTGAGCCAACTTTAAGCAATGGGGTAGCGGCATGAGTCGTTTGAGTGCTTACCAGAATCATCACAAGCATGACGCTGAGCAGAAACACAATTTTCTTCTTCAAAAAAAATACTCCTCTCCTCGTTGATTAAGGTAGCCTGTCCTTAAGTATAGGGAGGGACGACTTAAAGGTAAATGCAAAGTTGTTTCATATTTTGGATAGATTTTCTTCAATTAGTGGCGGTTTCCAATCCTTTCAAGCGCTTTTAACCAACAAAAAACACAATTGTATCCGTATAAAGAAAACCCGGCTTCGCCGAGCCTTATATTGTCACACCCCATAAAAGGCAAAGCCGTTGGTTGCACTTATACTGGAGGAAAGTAGGCAAGGTCGTTATACTTTCTGACAGTGCAAAAAAAGCGGGTTTTACGATGTGCAATACACCGCAAACCCGCATAACTCTGGATTTTCCTCCTGTTTCCTCCCTGATAAATTGGAAGTTGTAGCTTCACATTCCTGTAATAAGGTACTTAAAATATTAATTACCTGTTATCAGCACTTTTCTGATGCCGGCATCCACAATTCCATGTAACTACCTTCAGGTGAATTGTCGTAGTAGATTTCAGGAGAATAAGCATCCATAGTCAATCCGTGTTTTTCAAGCCAAAGCCCACTATATTTTACAGCTTTATTGAGAGCTACGGTTACAAGCTGGTCAAAATTTTCTGCTTCAAATCCGCAAACAATATATTCTCTGGCAGGAAGCTCCCATTTGACAAAACGGGTATCTTCTGTTCCCGGTGCTACCTCCGCACCGGCAAAGTAAGTGAAATAACCTTCAGGTACATCGCCAAGATAAGCAACTCCCAGCTCGCGTCCTCCCCTTATCCGGGGAATAAGCTGTTTTTCTTGGTGGAATTTTCTCCAGACTTCACCAGGCATATCTACGCCTGTAGCTTCGCCAAGGGGCATTTGTCCCTCAATAGGAATGATCCCTGTCACTCCCACAAAGAGAATTGGTTGCAGGATTGTTTTACGATTAAACTCCAACACAAGTCCATCACTGATAAACGGGATACCTTCGTCAATCATTGTGTAGTTCAACAATAAATCAGGCTTATCAAATTGATTGAGCATTACCGGTTGTCTGCGATATTCTTCCGGCGTCATTTTATAGGCTTCTTTGAATGCCCTTGTAAATGTTTCGTGGTTTCCAAAGCCGCAATCCAGGGCAATATCTAAAATACGGTGTTGTTTATCAGCAAGCAGCTTACAGGCGCAAGCTAATCGGCGCAGTTTAATGTATTCTCGGACTGGTTTTTTAACGAGACGAGAGAACAACCTTTGATAATAAAAAAGAGATAACGCTGATTCTTTGGCAAGTTGTTCAATATCAATTTCTTCACTGATATTTATTTCAATAAAATTCAATGTTCTTTGTACGGCTTCCCATGCGTGCATGATATGCACCTCCTTTAATAGATAGCATATCACTACTAGGATTTGGCCGCTTGACCAGCTCTGCTCTTATTTTAAAAATTACTACAGTATTCTCATTATCCCAATAATGAAGCTTGTACTACTAAGTGGCAATACAAATTCCAATTTGCCGGTCACAGTATAAGCATAATGGGCAGATGACGAACAAGGATCCACCCCATTTATTCGTATCTGAAATCCGTCTCAATGACCTCTTGGTAAGCTTTATTATCATAATTCCTGAGGATAAGCAACCCTCTGTAAGTATTAAACCTTCCTTTGGGGCCTGATTCAAGGGGGAAATGAACTCTGCCCGGATAAGTCTTTCCTCTGTTTATGTAACCCTTTTTTAAAGCGGTTTTCACCAAGTCCAAGGCTTCCTGCATTCTGTCGTCATAGGGATAGTCAACATGGGCGAAATACTCCAGCGCCCTGAAACAATCATACTTCCAGCGGCAGGGGTAATGAAAGCAAATCATATCCGGATGGATCGCTTCACTGGTTTGGCGCGATTTGAATAATTCCCGGTTTAATAAATACTCCTGCCCCCCAGTCACCTGTTGTTCTATTTCATTCAATCGGTAGTTATAGCCATAGTGTTTGTAATCAGCAAGTGCTTCCAAAACTGAAATAGTCGTATGCACAGACCCAACTGTCGAAGAATTATGAACGGAATCCCAAGCGCAATTCCAGCCGCCATCGTCCATTTGATGGGCCAAAATGTAATCAACAATTTCGTTTATCCTGACAGCACTGATTTTTCCATAGCAAACAAGACTTAACAGCATTGCGGACATACACATATCCTGATATCTGGTTTTGGAAATCCTGCCGTGGTTAGTCCAAAGACCGTTCAGCACTTTTTTCGTGGCATCCTGATAGGAGGCATTATCAGGATGAACCTCCATATACTTCAGCTCCAGCAATGTATAGGTACTTGATATCCATTTGTTGGAATAGATACTGCCGCCCCATTCTTGATGAACAGCATCATATAAATCCAAATACCTGGCAATATAACCTTCATTGTGATGGTTAAAGGGACGATCCAGCAAATACTTGTTGGTTAAATGCTGAATAACCACATCACCCTCTAATAACCATTCAATTATTCCCACATATACCCTTCCTCACTATTGGCAATTCCTATTACTACGCATTATATCAATGATTTTCCGTTACCTATAGCCCTACACCAAAGATACCCCTGCCGCATGCAGGACACTTCCCATTATGGAGAAGGTTTCGGATTTGATAGTTCTCCCGCAGAATCACCTTCTGTCCGCATTGGGGACAGAAGGTGGTCTCTCCCCCAGTGAGATTGCCCAGATAGACATACTCCACTTCTTCTTTGGCCAGTTCCCAAAGCTTCCTGAGTTTCTGAGGATCCGTGGGCGGGGTGTTGAGTTGATAGGCCGGGAAAAAGCGGCTCAAATGCCAGGCCAGAGGAGTATCGAGCTGGCGCAGCCAGCGCCCTAATTTCCGAATCTCCTGGGGATCATCATTGGCATCAGGGATAACTAAGGTTGTGATCTCCAGATGAACGCGGCCGGCCAGGCGCTCCACCGTGTCCAGAACCCAGGACAGCCTGCCGCTGCAGAACTTTTGGTAGAATCCTTCTGTAAAGGCCTTAATGTCGATATTGACAGCATCAAGGAAAGGAATCAGCTCTTCGATATACCGGGGAGAGATGGTGCCGTTGCTGACCAGAACCACCTTGCCGCCGTTCTGCCGGACCAGGGGGGCTGTGTCCCGGATCATTTCAAACCACGTGGCAGGTTCTGAATAGGTAAAGCATAACCCCAGAGAGCCCCGGGCTTGCTTGGCCAACTCCTCCGGTGTAACCCGCAGCCCCCTTTGCCGGGATTGCGAGATTTCATAGTTTTGACAGAAGGTACAATTAAGGTTGCAGCCGAAGCCGCCAACGGAGAAAATCCAGCTTCCCGGATAAAAATGAAACAAAGGTTTCTTCTCGATGGGATCAAGATGCCAGGATGCTGCTTCCCCGTAATTAAGGGGTTCTACACCATTCCCCTGATTCCCCCGCACATGGCAACGCCCGGTTTGCCCTGAACGAAGCCGGCAATGCTGAGGGCAAAGCAGGCAGCTTGCAGTTTTTTCTTCCATGGACCACCGATACCTCCGGATAATTATTCAAAATAGCGGACTACCTCAAACCGCCACATTTCCACAGGTTCATTGACCCCTAATCCCGCCTTATGTTTGGCTATGGTCACTTGCTCCTGAGCTGTGTTGACCCCTTCCAAATGGGGGAGCAGCAGTCCTGTTCTTCCCCGGCTGCGCACAACCACGCCATAACGCCAGGGATCAAGTTCCTCCATGCCGCTGATTTTTTCCATATCCCCCAAGACATCCACTGTAATCGTCAGAGCGGGCAATTCCTCCTCTTCCACCGGCCAAAAGCGGGGATCGTCTTTGCCGGCGGCAAGGGCGTTATGCTGGATTTCCTGAGCAAGATTTTCCCGGTAAGGGGCAGTGGTGCCAATACAGCCGCGCAGCTCCCCCTCTTTATGGAGAGTTACAAAACAGGGACGCCGCAGCTTCAGCAAGGGATCATCAGGAGGGGTGAGCCCTTGAGTCGTGCCTGTTTTCAGATAGGTTTCAAGGCAGTGTCTGGCCCATTGGGGTAAAGGAGAGGATTGATAGAGTTCAGCGACGAGATAGCCGACGCCAAAGGTTCCTTCATAGGAAAGGACCCTGGGCATTCCTTGCTGCACAGCCAAGGCCAGGCGCAGACTCCGCCAGCCGCACTCCCCCGCTTCCTCGGCCAGGTTCCTGGGAATCTCTTTAAGGGCAGAGGGAGCTCTGGATAATCCTTCAAAAATTTGCCGGTCAAATTCCGGCCCTGAGGGATGAAGGCCATAGGGACCATCTTCTTTTAAGCGATGAGAGAGATCGCCGCTGGCCACCAAGGCGATGGGCTCAGAATAGTCTTGGAGAACGCTGCGGATGATGTTGCCATAGTCTTCAGGGTCCGCCAGGGGCATACTCATAACCACCAGCTTGCCCTCCCAGCCTGCTTCCCGCAGAAAATACAGGGGGACCAGGGTGCCATGATCCAGCTTTCCTGAATAGAGCACCCCTCCGGGCAGTTCTTTGGCTAATCTTCCGGCCAGCGGCTGATGATTGGCAAATCCCAGCCGGACCTGGGGCACCCCAAACCGGGCAAAATCCCCCTTGAGGATCTCATCCTGAAGAAGGGCCACTCCCTCCCGCAAAAGCGGGGCATGAGGGGAAATAAGGAGAACGGTATCGATCCGGGCTGCCGCTAAATTCACGGCCAGATCCCGGTAGGCGGCCAGAGTAGCTGAGCATTTCCCTTCCTCCCCCCGTCCAATCTCGGGCACCAGGATGGGCGGATGAGGGACAAAGATTGAATACACCAAAGGCATAAGATCACCTATCCTTTTACAATAAGCTCACTTAGTTCAGCATCGAGCCGCTGGAGGCGTTTGCTCTCCTGAGTTTTTAGTTCATGGAGCTTGGCCATAATGCTTTGCACCTGGTTTTTGACGTTCTCGACACTGGCTTGAGATTCATTGATCCTAGTTTGCATAAACCAGTCGGCAATGATGCCATCAAAGAAAAAGTCGGCAAATTTAATGAACCCTTCTGTTTTCAGACTTAGCTCTGTGCCAATGCGGATATCTGTCAGCTCTGTTTTAAACTGACGCAAAAGGCTTTGGGTCTTTTCAATGTCTGCTTGGGCTGAATTGATATGGGAGTGCTTGGCCAGGCCGGAGATCACTCCGCCGCCCAGCAGGTCCCAGGTTCCCCACCCTTCGGCGCTGGAAAGATTGCGGAGAGCCTGGTTAAGACTATCCAGAACTTGATCTCCCACTTCGATGGCTTCATCGATTTCCTTAAGATTGATCCGCCGGCGATTCTTCTCGTCGCTAAGGGCCAGAATTTCCTGAGCCATTGTTCCCTGCTCTTCCAGGAGTATTTTGCGCTTTTGAGCATAGAGTTCCTGATACTCCAAGGGGCAGTCGACATAGTTCAACCGCTCGGAAGTGAGCTTGGCTATGCCTAAACCAATCTCCTCCCTATCTTTTAAAGTTTGCTCATATTTGAGCCTGGCGGCAAGGGCTTCACTCCGCTCCTTCTCGATCCGTTCCTCTAAATTCCCCATCACGGCATGGAAAAAAGCGGCCAGGCCTTTGTTTTCCAGCTTTTCGACATCCATTGTCTCCTGCTCCAGAATTCTTTTCAGTTCTTGTTTATGGTTTTCGAGCTCTTGGAGTTCCCCTTCCAGTTCCTTAAGCATAGCATCAATTTTATGCAGACGGGCTGAACCTTGCTGGGCTTGAGCCAGCCTTGCGTTGAGATCCTGATTCATTATTCCACTCTCCAGTCTTTTTAAAGGTCATATTGAAAGCTTCTGCTTTCTTCATTCAACATATCCCCGGAACCTCCTCCCTTCTCAAACTATTTTTTATTAGATAGACGGAAAACGCCTTATAAGCCTATGCAAACGGTTCACCCCAGATTTTCTAATTTCATTTACAAAGTAGATTATGGTTATTTAGATAACACCGCCTCAATGGATGGTGGAGGTATTGATGTGTGGGTAGGTACAGACAAAAGAAAGCAAATTGATGCAATTATGTGCATTGTTGACCTAATGAAACGTGATTCGGAGATAAAAATTTTAATTGGCTGTACAGAGGATGAAAAAGAAATCGTTTATCAGACACATAATGAAAGCGAATATATGAAAGGGATTCTCATACGTAGGTTGTGAACAGAATGGGGGCTGTCTCGCGACAGCCCCCGTTTATTTATAGGATAACTCACTCTCTCAAACTTCTGCCGAATAGTTCAGCTATATTTAGCAATAATCCGGCTCATCATATCCATCATGAGAGCTTCTGACAGATGACCTCCTGTGTCATGAGCAATCATTTCGGCATTTTTGAGATAGTCCATTGTTTTTTCAGCTGTCGCAAACGGAACCTCCTGGTCGTCGCGGCAATGGAACAGCAAGACCGGCTGACTGACATCCTCGATGTTAAAGCCCCAATCCATAAATTCCAGCTTTCCGCAAGCAGCCATGCCCAGGCAGCCGCCGACCAGAGAATCTCTTATGTAGGGTATCTTCTTGTGTTCTTCAGTCAACTGCGAGAGGTAGGTTTCTTGAAGCTGGGCGGCTATTTCCTCTAATGAACCTTTTTGGTAGATAGCAATCACTTTTTCTATTCCGTCAGGATACAGCGCTAATATCTCCGGCTTATAGATTGCTCCCAGCCCTTTGTTGATAAATATATTCTTCACTCTATCAGGGAAGGCCGCCGCAAGGGCATAAGCATAGGGCGCTCCGGCGGAAATGCCGATGACATCGAATGTATCAATTTTCAAATGTTCTAAAAGCGGATCGATTATTTCTGGCCACCGAGCAATATTTTCCATAAGGAAAAAGTCTGATTTGCCATAGCCTGGGCGGGCAATAAGGATATACCGGACAGGCAGCTCCTTTAGTAATTCGTCTAAGCCATCAGCAAACACGCTGCCGGCTAATCCATGACAGCCAATAATGGGATAGCCGTCTTCTTGCCCGTATACCTTATATTCTATTTTTCTGCCGTCTGAAAGTACAAACACTTCGCTCATTAAACCACTCCTATCGTAAGCTTATTTTAGACACTTAAAGTACACCATCGCCGCATCATTGCAGACATTTATGGACGAATAATAATGCGACAGCTCCGAACGAAATTCTTCCAAAGTATAAAAAGGCGGTGTAAACCAGCCTTTTCGGGCTAACACCTGTTTTACGATTAAGTCGGTGCGCCTGCTTTCACCCTTTATATAAAAACATCCGCAGAACATACCGCCGTTTTTTAGAACACGCGATGTTTCTTTGAACGCTTTATCCTTGTTTGGGAAGGCGTGGAAGCCGTTCATGGATAAAACGGCATCGAAAGAGGCGTTTTCAAAAGGAAGACATTCCACATTTCCTTGCAGGCAGGTCACATTGTCAATACCCATCCTCAAAAAACGCTCCTGCGCCTGCTGCAGCATATCCTGCGAATAATCCAGACAGGTAATGTGGGCGTTCTTCATCCGTCCGTACTTTTCGGTGGTAAACACAGCCGTTCCAACCGGAACGTCAAGGAGGCTGCCTTCAAAATTATCAGGCAGCGTATCCAACACCTGACGGGCGATTTCAACATCATTGACACCGCTCCAAAAGAAACGGATATACAGTCTTGACCACCACTTTGACTGCGTTAATGTATCATCATAGATGTTCTTTGACGCTTTATATGCCTTGTTTGATTTTTCCAAACGATTCAAATGACCACCCCGCTTTTTCCGCTCCGGTTTCAATACCCTGTGAATTTCAGATAATGTCAAAACCTTGTAGGTGTAAAAATAAAATAAGTTAGCGGTTGCTAACTTATTTTATCACGGAATCAAGAACGGCACAATAACCGATTGCCGCACTATTGGTTTTTCAATCCTCCTTTGCACCGAAATCTTGTTTTGTTTCGTTTTCAGGCAATAAAAAACAGGCATAAATCGGCGTGAAACCCTTGTAGGTAAAGGATTCCTGCTGATTTATGCCTATTCTAGCTCAATCATACGACATGAACGATATAATCATTGAGGAGCACATTGACCAATCCTGCCCCACTCTTGACTCGGGACTCCCTCTTCAGGGATTGGGCTTCGACGCCGGTCACTGTACCGCCGGCTTGGATGATGTGCAGGAGCTTATCCTCCTTAGGCCCAGCCTGGATCAGGGAGACCAGATACCCTGTCTTTTCTGCATCGATCCTGGCAATGGCGATACCCCGCCCAGAGCGGCCCTGGGGCTTGTATTCCTCAAGGGAAGTCCGTTTAACATACCCTTGTTCGGTAACTGTGATCAGATCTCCGGTCTCCCCATCTGCCCCAGGTTGAATCAGGAGAGCATCCACCACATAATCTCCTTCGTTTAAGGTCATTCCTTTAACCCCCCGGGATTTCCGGCCCATAGGGTTAACTTCAGCCTCGGCAAAGCGGATGGCCTGTCCCTGAAGGCTGGCTAAGAACAGATCGCCTTCTCCTTCGCTAAGGAATACTTTAACGATTTCATCCTGGTCCTTTAAGCCCATGGCATCAGCAGTTCTGGCATTAAGGAAATCTTTGACAGGACTTCTCATGACCTGCCCGTCCTTGGTGACAAAGACAAAATACTGCCCTTCTTTCTCTTCTCTCAAGGAAACCATGGCCACGATGCGCTCCTCTTCAGGCAAGGGGAACAGGTTGTTGACGGCTCTTCCCTTCTCCTTGGCTCCCGCTTCAGCAACTAATTTGGCCTTGGCATCATAATATTTGCCATTGTGGGTGAAGAAATAGAGAGTATCCTTGGAGGTACAGGACACATGCTCCAAGAGTACATCCCCATCCTTAAAGGCAAATGCAATGGCATTGATCTGGCTTCTCCGGGTTGGGGTGGGAATCTGCTTGATGAAGCCCTTCTTGGTCAATAAGACCTCCATGGGCTTTTCCGGTTCTTCAAAAGCGCTGTAATCCACTTCATCTCCCACATCCTCGGGAAGAATCAGGGTGCGGCGCTCATCACCGTATTGATCAGCGATCTGTTTAAGCTCATTTTTGATGATGGTATAGACCTTGTTAATATCAGCCAAAATGCTCTCCAGCTCAGCGATCAGCTTCAGAATCTCTGCATATTCCTTGCGGATACCATCCAGCTCAAGATTGGTCAAATGCTGAAGCTTCATATCCAGGATGGCCTGAGCCTGAACCTCAGAGAACTCAAAGCGGGTGATCAAACCGGCCTTGGCTAAGGCTGGGGTTTTACTGGAACGGATGATCTGCAGGACTTCATCCAGATTATTGATGGCGATGACCAAGCCTTCCAGGATATGAGCCCGGGCTTTGGCTTTGGCCAGTTCATATTCCGTTCTGCGCAGGACCACTTCTTTACGATGTTGAAGATAGGAGCGGTTTATCTCCTTTAATCCCAATACCCGGGGTGTTCCTTCTTCGCTGATCACCAGGTTGATGATGCCAAAGGTTTCCTGGAGCTGGGTATATTTATAGAGGAGCTTCAAGATCCGTTTGGGATCGGCATCCTTTTTGCACTCCACCACCAGGCGGATCCCTTCCCGGTCCGATTCATCCCGGACTTCACTGATCCCTTCGATCTTGCCGTTTTCCGATTGAGCCTCGATCTTGGCGGCCAGGGTGGATTTGGAGACTTGAAAAGGAATCTCGGTAATCACAATGAGGCTCTTGCCGTTTTTCCCGGACTCGATGATGGCTTTGCCCCGCATCGTCACTTTGCCCCGGCCGCTCCGGTAAGCCTCAGTAAAGCCCTGGGAACCGATAATCAGTCCCCCGGTGGGAAAATCCGGTCCTTTTACCTTTTCCATCAACTGTTCTAAAGTGACATCCGGATCATCGATCTGGAGGATCAGGGCTGCTACCACCTCCCGCAGGTTATGGGGAGGGATATTGCTGGCCATGCCCACGGCGATTCCCGAGCCGCCGTTCACTAAGAGATTCGGGAAGGGACTGGGCAGGACAATAGGCTCTTTTTCACGCTGATCATAATTAGGCTTGAAGGGAATGACATCTTTCTCGATATCCTGGGTCATCAGTTGGGAGAGATGAGTCATGCGCATCTCCGTATAACGCATGGCCGCTGCCCCATCCCCGTCGATGGAGCCAAAATTCCCCTGCCCGTCAATTAAAGGATAGCGGGTAGCCCAAGGCTGGGCCATGCGCACCGCAGAATCGTAAATAGAGGAATCCCCATGGGGGTGATATTTTCCCATGCAATCCCCCACCAGGCGGGCGGATTTGCTGTAGGGTTTATCAGGAGTCATGCCCAATTCATCCATAGCATAGATAATCCGCCGGTGCACCGGTTTGAGCCCGTCCCGGACATCGGGAACAGCCCGCTGCAAGATGACATGTTTGGAATAGCCTAAATAGCTCTCCGGCAGCACCTCTTCCAAGGAGCGCTGGGTTATATTTTCTTCAGGAATACTCATTCTTTCACCTCAAGTTGAATTTACATATCGTCTTCAG
The DNA here is from genome assembly GCF_900143285.1 of Desulfitobacterium chlororespirans DSM 11544. NCBI lineage: Bacteria > Bacillati > Bacillota > Clostridia > Eubacteriales > Desulfitobacteriaceae > Desulfitobacterium > Desulfitobacterium chlororespirans. The sequence goes on along the minus strand of NZ_FRDN01000014.1, from coordinate 45,222 downwards.
TAAAGACAATGTTTTCCATTAAGAACTCCCGGCGGGGGTCCACTTGTTCACCCATCAGGATCTTCAATTTCCGCTCCGCCTCCAGAGCATCATCAATGGTTACCTGGATCATGCGGCGGTTGACCGGATTTAAAGTGGTCTCCCAGAGCTGTTCCGGATTCATTTCCCCCAGCCCTTTGTACCGTTGGAGCTTGGCGCTTTTACCCAATTCCTTTAAGGCATCCTTCAGCTCCGCCTCGTCATAGGCATAGCGGACTATCTTGCCTTTTTCCTTTTCCACCTTATACAAAGGTGCCTGGGCGATATAGACTTTCCCGCCTAAAATAAGGGGTTTCATATAGCGGTAAAAGAAGGTGAGCAGCAGACAGCGGATATGGGCTCCGTCGATATCGGCATCGGTCATGATACAGACACGGGCATAGTTGGACTTATCCACTTCAAATTCTTTACCGATGCCTGCCCCGATAGCTGTGATCATACTGCGGATTTCTTCATTTTCCAGAACTTTATCCATCTTGGCCCGATAGGTATTAATAACCTTGCCTCTTAAGGGGAGAATGGCCTGGAAACGCCGATCCCTGCCGCTTTTGGCTGAGCCCCCCGCACTGTCCCCCTCCACGAGAAAGAGCTCATTGCGGTTGCGATCTTTTTCACTGCAGGCAGCCAGCTTGCCGCTGAGAGCCTTGACTTCAGCGTCCCGGGCTTTCTTTTTCAACTCTTTGGCACGTTTGGCCGCCAGACGCTCCAGGCAAGTGGTCAAAGCCCGGTTGATAGCATCCTTGGCCACGGTGGGGTTCTGTTCAAAGAAGGTGCTGATCCCTTCGTTGGTCAGGGACTGGACGATGCCCTCCACTTCGGTATTGGAAAGCTTGGTTTTGGTTTGTCCTTCGAACTGGGGTTCCCGGACTTTTACGGAAAGAACGCAGGTTAAACCGTCTTTAAGATCATCCCCAATCAGGCTTTCATCCTTTTTGAAGAGGTTGTTTTTCTTGCCATAGGCATTGAACACTTTGGTCAGAGCCGTGCGGAATCCTGACTCATGGGTTCCTCCTTCATCGGTGGGGATGTTATTGACATAGGAACGCAGGTGCTCGTCTTCTCCATCATTGTATTGGATAGCGCATTCCACGACGATGTCATCTTTTTCTCCCCTGAAGAAGATCGGTTTTTTATGTACGGCGTTGTAATCGGATTCCTTATTAAGGTGTTCCACAAAGCCGATGACACCGTTCTTGGACTGAAAGGTTTCACTTCTGGTCTCTTTGCGCTGGTCGGTTAAGACAATCGTCAGGCCGGGATTGAGAAAGGCAAGCTCCATAAGCCGGCTGCGCAGGGTATCAAACTTAAAGGAGGTGGTTTCTTTAAAAATCAAGGGGTCCGGCTTAAAGGTGACTTTCGTTCCGCTCCCTTTAATCCCCTTTTTAATCACTTTAAGATCAGATTTCAACTTTCCTCCGTCTTCATATTCAAGTTGAAAAATCTTGCCCTCCCGGCTGACTTCCACGACTAAAAAGGTGGACAGAGCATTGACAACGCTGGCCCCTACGCCATGGAGGCCCCCGGAGGTTTTATAGGATTGCCCGTCAAACTTTCCTCCGGCATGGAGCTGTTCAAAGGCCAGCCGTACCGCCGGAATCTGCTTCACAGGATGAATGTCGATGGGAACCCCCCGGCCATCATCCAGAACAGTCAGAGAGCCGTCAGAATTAAGGGTGACTTCAATGCGGGTGCAAAAGCCGGCCCCCGCTTCATCAATAGCGTTATCGATGATTTCCCAGGCACAATGGTGCAGCCCCTTGCTCCCTGTAGAACCAATATACATACCCGGACGTTTGCGCACGGCTTCCAAACCTTCCAGGACCTGAATCGACTCAGCATTATATTTTAAATCCATGGACAAAATACTTCCTCCCTTTCGTCACACCAGCAAAATAAACAACTTTATTATACTATCACAAACAGCTGAGTAAATGAATATGGCAAGCTTTACTATTGATTTTACACGAGTATTTTTCTCTCTTTCGCTAAGCACTAAACATTTTCCTCTTCCCAAGATAAAAAATAGCCTGCGGTACTAGACCAGCGGGCTATTTTTCCCATTCAGAAAGCCATTGACGTCAAACCTTTTTGGGTCGTTTCATAATCTCGATCAATTTGGCGATTCCCCAGGCGATCACCGCGTAAACAATCATCGCCACTAGGGTCGCCGGTTCCAAAACGGCCTGAGTCTCAACCCCCCGGGCGGAAGCGGTGCGGAAAATTCCCAGAAAAGGACTCATCAGCAGATTGGTCAAAGAATAGATTGCTGAGACAAAGCCGCTGACCGGATTTGCTCCCAGTAGTTTAAAGATCAGGCGGAAAGCCAAGAGTACTTCAATCACGCCCAGAATGTAATAAACGACTCGCTGCCAGGATCGTATCTCTTCACTATGGTCCATATATCTTCACTCTCCAAAGTTTTAATCTCAATTAGTATGTGAGATCAGCGAACCCTTTTATGTATGAGCGTGGGCCTTTTTTCCTATTTTACATATTTAACTCTAAACCAGGCAAATATTATGGTATAATCGACGTAAAAGCACATAAGAAAGGATGAAACGGTGAAAAAAGTAATTTTTACTCTAATTACTTCGCTTACCCTGGTGGTAAGTGCTTCTATAAGTGTGTGGGCCAGCCCCTTGGCTTATCCCATCGAGCGATTGTCCGGCCAGGATCGGGTGGCCACCGCCTTAAGTATCTCGGAAAAGGGCTGGACCTCTGCCGATACGGTGATTCTCTGTGAGTATGCCGACTTCCCGGACTCCATCGCCTCCACTCCCTTTGCCGTAAGCCTCAATGCTCCGATCCTGCTTACTCAAGGTACGACTTTGGATACAAGAGTCGTGGCTGAGCTTAAACGTCTTCAGCCCGGCAGGGTAGTTCTCCTGGGGGGAACGGGGGTGCTTAAGCCCGCGATTGAAGAGGAGCTGGGGAAATTTGATTTCCCTATCGTTGTCGAACGGATCGGTGGTCAAAACCGTTACGAAACCTCTGTCCTTCTCGCCCAAAAGGTTCCCAATGATGTCGTCATTCTGGCCAATGGGGATACTTTTCCTGACGCCTTATCAGCGGCAAGCTTTGCCGGGATAAAACAAATTCCCATCATCCTCACCTCGAAAAAGATGCCGGAATCCGTTCTCAATTATCTTAATGAAGCTCAGCCCAGCCAGATTATTGTCATCGGCGGCGAGGGTGCCATCCCTTCGGAAGGCCTTACGGAGCACGGTTTTTCCATAGAAACCCGTCTCGGTGGTCAAGACCGTTATGAGACCAACGCCGCTGTCGTGTCTTTTGTGCAGGATTCCTATGAAACCGATGATCTTTTCTTAGCATCAGGCATTACCTTCCCCGATGCGGTAGCGGGAACCGTTCTGGCTGCCAAATATAAAGCGCCTCTTTTGTTGACCGAAAAGGAAGATATTCCGACCACCGTCTATACATACATGCGCGAACATATGAAAGTGGAGCCTCCCCGTCAAAGCCCGGGAACTTCAGAAACTCCGGGAACTCCGACGACCCGGCCTAAGCAGGCCAAAATCACTCCCGCCGGCGGATTGAACCTGCGTGAAAGTCCTTCCTCCTCCGGAGCAAAGCTTGTGACAATCCCTCAAGGAACATTAATCACCCTGCTTGAGGAGCAGGCCGGCTGGTATAAGACCACCTTTGCTGACCAGACCGGTTGGGTTGCCGCTGAGTATTTAACCCTTGTCGATCCATCCGGTTCAGATAACCAGCCTGTCAAGCCGGCTGAACCGCAAACGCGCCAGGGGATGATTACGGCAGCCAATGGCTTGAACCTGAGGGATAATCCTTCCTCCAGCGGAGAAAAATTAGTGACGATTCCTAAAGACACGACTATTCAGATTCTCGCTGAACAAAGCGGCTGGTACCAAACCACTTACGAGACCAAGACGGGATGGATTTCCGCTGAATATGTCTCTTTAATCTCATCTGAGGCATCAGATCCTCCTCCCGCCTCTCCACCTGCCCCCAAAAAGGGCAAAAGCACAGCTGCCAATGGTCTGAATCTTAGGGCCACTCCCGCCGCCACCGGAGAAAAAATAACGACAGTTTCTGGGGGCACCCTTTTTGAAATAATTGAAGAGGAAAACGGCTGGTATAAAATAAGCTTTGACTCCCAGACCGGCTGGGTATCCGGCGAATATGTGGAGATTGTGGAAAATACCGATGGAGATAAAGCAGATGATCCCAAGACTGAAGAACCTGCTGTCAATCCTAATCCCCCCAGTGAAGAGACTCTTCCCGCGATAACCATCGATTTAAGCGTCAATGGTACAGTCTATATCCTCGGGGGCTCCGGAGTGATTAGTTCAACGGCTCAGTCCATTATTGAAGGGAAGGCATCCTCTAAATACAAGGAAAATCTGCGGGAATTCCCGGCCCTGCCTGCAGAGATTAAGAAAGAAGAGCCACCGGAAGAGGAGCCTGATGACCCGGAAGAGCCCGCTCCCCCTGTCAGCACCGAATATGATCCTGCTCTGGAAATTCCGGTGGATCCCTTTATCGATCTTCCCGAGTACGCCTTAGCCGGAAAAGTGATTATGCTGGACCCTGGCCATGGTGGACCGGATCCCGGAGCTTCGGGGCCGTCCAAAACCCACGAGAAAGACAACACCTTACCCATCGCCCTTGCTTTAAAAGATATCCTGACTCAAGCGGGTGCGGAAGTTCTGATGACCCGTGAGGATGACAGTTCACCCTGCACGGCCTCCAAATATACAGAACTTGAGGATCTCAAGGCTCGTGTGGCTCTGGCCAATTCCTGCAATGCCGATCTTTTTATCAGTATCCATAATGATGCGTTCACTAATCCTGCAGTCAATGGCACGACGGTTTTCTACTCAGCGGCTAACCCAAAGAATGTGGAAAGCTTGCATCTGGCCGGCAGTATCCGCACCTCGGTGATTGACATTATTAAAACCACAGACCGGGGGGTTAAACCAGGCAATCTTTACGTTTTAAACAATACTAAGATTCCGGCGATTCTCCTGGAAATTGCCTTTATATCCAATCCCTATGAAGAGGCCCGTCTGCAGAATCAAACCTTCCGCGAAAATGCGGCGGCGGGCATCTTCAGAGGAATCTATGCATATTTCACGACCCCAATACCAAAGGATTAAACGCGCCACTTATCGACTTATCGACTGAAAAGAAGCAAGCATGCTCAAGCCGGCATGCTTGCTTCTTTTCAGTCCCCTCAGCATAGTTTCAAACCGTGCTTGTTTGCTATAAACCCTTTTCGATATAAACCTATAAGCTCTTTCCATATAAACCCTATCAATCTTCAATTTTTAACTTTTAATTCTATAATACTGCTTTATTTACCAAAAAACAGCACAATCCTACCTTAAAGACACCTGAATTTCCAACCTGAGTGCAAGAAATAACCAGGAAATATCTGTCGAAATATTAGTGATTTCACAGAATTTACAGAATGATTGTCGGTACAATTGTATTGACTCTCAGCGAAGAACCTATACAATTAAAAGTGAAAGCGGTAACTTTCTCCTTCGTGGTATGACCGCTTAGCCATATGATAAGGGGGGCTAAGTATGGGACCATAAGCAGTTTCTTTGCGATAAAAACTGAATAAAAGAAGATGGAGGCGGATTCCTTATGGCATGGACTCAAAATTATACTGCTCTTGGGGACAATTTATTTCTGACAGCCCTTGTCGTTGCTATCCCAATATTCTTCCTCTTCTGGGCATTGGCCATCAAGAAGATGAAAGGCCATATAGCCGGTGTATTGACTCTGCTCATTGCTTTTGTGGATGTAGTGCTCCTTTATGGCATGCCCGTCAGTGTGGCTTTCTCCGCTGCAATTCTTGGTATTATGAATGGTTTATTCCCGATCGGCTGGATTATTATTACGGCTGTCTTCTTTTATAACCTTACTGTTGAGGCGGGCGCCTTTGATGTGATCAAAGGGTCAATCGCTTCCTTATCCAGTGACAGGCGTCTGCAGGCTCTGCTGATCGCCTTTTCCTTCTCTGCTTTCATGGAAGGGGCAGCAGGTCAAGGCGCTCCTGTCGCTGTGGCTGCCGCCATACTTATCGGCTTGGGCTTCCCTGCTGTACCGGCCGCTGTCATCTGCTTAGTCGCCAATGTTCCTCCCGTGCCCTTTGGTCCGGTGGGAACGCCTACGATCACAATGGGTAAGGTTACCGCTATGAACGATGCGGTACTGGCTCATGGCTTAGCAATCAATATGTCCTTATTCTGCATTATTATCCCCATCGCCATGCTCCTTGTCCTATGCGGTTGGAAAGCGACTAAGGAAGTCATCCCGGCCGCCCTGGTCAGTGGCTTGAGCTTCGCTATCCCCTTTTACTTCCTGGCCAAACTTAATGGTCCTATGCTGCCCAGCGTCGTGGGTTCGGTGGTTTCCATTGTCGCCACAGGACTGTTTATCAGAGTTTGGAAACCCAAAACCTTATGGCGTTTTGCAAATGATCCGGAAGTTCCCAAAGTGGTTAAAAATCAATATTCCGGCGGGCAAATCTTCAAAGCCTGGTCGCCTTACCTGGTTCTGATGGTTTTAATGGGCATCTGGGGAACGCCCCAATTTAAAAGCTTCGTCGCTAATGATCTGCAATGGTTCATCAATATTAAAGAATGGCCCGGCCTGCATGGTTTTGTTATGCAAGCCGCTCCCATCGTCACAGAACCGACCATTTATGCCGCCAGCTATAAATGGGATATTTTTGGCTATGCCGGAACAGCTATGCTTATCTCGGCGGTCATTACCCTCTTTATTCTGAGAATATCTCCTGCCACCGCGGTAAAAGTTTTCGGGAAAACCATGAAACAATTAGCTTTTTCCTTAATCACGATTATGTCCGTTCTCGGTCTGGCCTGGTTAGCCAATTATTCCGGAATGTCCTTTACCCTTGGCTTAGCCTTTGCCTCTACGGGTATGCTTTTCCCCTTCTTCTCTCCGGTTCTCGGCTGGCTTGGCGTATTCCTCACCGGCTCCGTTACTTCCTCAGGTGCCTTGTTTGGTATGCTGCAGAAAGTTACCGCCACTCAGCTGGGCATGAACCCTGTTCTGACGGTAACAGCAAACTTGTTAGGGGGTTCCATGGGTAAACTCATCTCACCACAATCCATTGCCATTGCTTGCGCCGCCACAGGATTGATTGGTAAAGAAAATGAGATTTTCCGTAAAACGGCCAAGTATTCCGTTTATCTCCTGCTTATCGTGATGGTGCTCATCTTCCTGGAGGCCTATCTTACACCTGGGCTGATGCCCACAATCTCCAGCAGCGGCGGCTGATTGCTTTTCCCCCATGGATAAGCGTGAAAAAATGCCCTTCCGGCTTAAGTGCCCGGAAGGGCATTTTCGCTCACTGGCCAAGATCCTCCCAATGTTCATAGGCCTCATAAAGCAGCTGAAGGCCGCTGGATTTATCCTGGGCTTCGATAGCTCCCCTTAAGCGGGCAATGCTTACAGTGAAGTCATTGATCTCGTTGCGCTCTGCACTGAACTGGACCCGTTTAACGACTTTATCCCAATCCCGGGCCAGACCATCCCAATGATTCAGGGCAGAATCCCAATTCTCTTTTTGAACTTCTTGAATCATCTGTTCGAGCTTGGCCGGTACCCCCTCTTCATTGCCGAAAGGATGTTTTAAAAAATTTCCGCTTTGCATGAGGAGCACAAAGAACACAATCGTAACAATAGGAATGCTGATCACTAAGAATTTTCTCATGAGTTTTCTCTCCTTAGTAAGGTCCTTTATAATCCCCTATATCCACAGGATTTTGCAGGCGATCCTTATAGAGATCAATGTAAAGGCTCCCGGCGGGGTTAAGAGAGGCAAAAAACACCTCGGACACATCCTTTATCCCCTGCTTTTTCAACTCTTTTTGCAGCCACTTTTTGTCTTTTTTAAACTGTCTTAAATTCTGTTCCACAATCATGCCATCATAGATAAGTTCGGAGCTAATCCCCGAGGAGGACGCTTTAATATTCATATCCTTAGGTGTTAAAGGCAGGTTCTCCGGCTTTTGCAGCACGGAGAGCTGACCATTGGGCTCGAGGATGGCAAAATCCACTTGACTGACATCGAAGATGCCTTTGTTGCGGAGCAACCCCATGAGCTCGGAGATACGATAGTTAGTTTTTCGCAACGCGTCATCCATAATCTTACCGCTCATCACGACAATAACCGGTTCCCCTTCCAAGAATTTAGCGGCATAACGCCATTTGATAGTGATCTTTTCCATGACATAGCCCAGAGCGGCCCAGGTGATCAAGGCCACCCAATGGGGCCATGCCCTGCTGGATAAATCTGTGGCCAACGAGGCGGCCATGGAACCAATGGTAATTCCCAGCACATAATCAAAAAAGGTTAATTGACTGATTTGGGATTTGCCGATAATTCTTGCAAAAATAAGCAGCGAAAAAAAACCGATCAGGGAACGGACAACAACGACTAAACCTTCACTCATTTCTTCACCCTCGTCTAAGATCATTAGTTACCCTTATTATCCATCATTAGGACTGTTTTATCCCCTGATTGCTGATCCCCTTAAAGAAAAATCGTCCTTCCCCCCACGTTTAGGTGAGTGAAAGAACGATTTTTGTTGGACGGCATTGCCTGTATTTATTTAGGTAAAAGCCTATGCCCATAATCAGAAAATATGACTTAGGGGCATGATGATAATGCCGGCAAAGGTTGCGAATAAGGCCAAACGGGGATGGCCGTATTGCCGGGAAGATGGGATCAGCTCTTCAATGGCAATATAAATCATAATCCCGGCCACGATAGCAAAAATTGCCCCCAGGTTAAAGCTGTTGATAAAGGGCCGCAGCACCAAAAAGGCCAGCAAAGCACCGAAAGGCTCCGCCATTCCCGACAGAAAGGTGTATTTAAAGGCATCTTTCTTTTTCCCTGTGGCATAGTATAGGGGCATAGCCACCGTGATTCCTTCAGGTATATTATGCATACTGATGGCTACGGCTATGGAGATGCCCATGGTTAAGTCTTCATAACCGGCGCTGAAGGTAGCTATTCCCTCCGGGAAATTATGAAACATAATCGCCAGCATGGAAACAAACCCCACCCGGTATAAATTCTGGTGAGGCTTATCCTTTTCGTTAGGGCTGGGCTCCTCGTGGGGGACAAAGTGGTCGATGCCCAAAGCGAAGAGAATTCCGCCTAATAAGAATACTACGGAAAGCAGCAAGCCCATTTTATGCCCCATGTATGAAATCAAGGACGCCTGGCTCTGAGTCCATAAATCCAAAAAAGAGACGGAAAGCATCACCCCGGCGGCAAAGCCCAGAGAAGCCGATAGGATCTTTTCGTTTTTTGATTTAGTGACAAAGATAATTAAAGCCCCTAATAAGGTAGCCATCCCGGCGATGAAGGATAGTAAAAGTGCAATCAAGGCGCGTTCGTCAAACATTGTTATTCTCCTATACTATTGACAATAAGATTTTTAGGACTGCTGATCGATGATCGCCATAGTACAACGGGAGATACAAATCAATTTATCGTCCTCATCATTGATCCGAATATCCCAAATCATAGTTCTTGTTCCCTTATGCAAGGGTGTCCCTATAGCTGTAACGATACCCTCTCTTTTGCCCCGTAGATGGTTGGCATTGATCTCCAACCCCACGGCCGCCTGGGTTTTTTGATCGATCAGATTCCAGGTGCCGATACTTGCCACCGTTTCAGCCAAGGCTACGGAAGCGCCGCCATGGAGCAAGCCGACAGGCTGACGAGTCGCCTCATTAACAGGCATTGTGGCAACCACTCGCTCGGCAGACACTTCTTTAATTTCGATATTTAATGCCTCAAGCAGGTATCCTTAAGAATGTCCATCCTCAATTCCTCCTCAAACTCCTCTTCTTTATAAAGATTATTATATCATCAGCATTGAGAACTTTCTACGACGAAACCTGGTAAGCGGGATGACAGAAAAAAGCTGCCCTTCCATGTCAATAGTCCATAAAGGGCAGCCAATCTCAATGCTTATTCAGATATGCTTACTCAGACAATAACCGCTTCTCTCCGGTAATCTCCTGAATCTCTTTGATATCCTGGGAGATTTCCATGATCCCCAGGTATTCGCCCTCGGCATTGCGCACGGCATAGTAGCGAATCAGGACATATTTGTCTCCCATTTTGATCCAGAAGTCTTCATGATCCTTTTTGCCGGACTGAAGCTCTTCCACCACTTTTTCCACCACATGGACGCTGGCAGGGGGATGGCAGTTTTCTACCCTGCGTCCCAGAACGGTTTTAGCACGGGCGAAAATTCTCTCTTTGCCTTGGGTGAAGTATTTTACCGTGCCGTCACGGCCAACAAAGGTTATATCCAGAGGCAGAGTGTTCATTATCGCGTTGATCTCCTCCGGAAGCAATCTTCCGGCGTCAAACTCCACATAGCCATTCTGAGTGTTCTGATCATTTTGTTTATCATCATTCCCCTGACCTTGAGCGCTTTGGGGTTTCCATATTTTCTGCGGCTCGTCAATCAGGCAATAGCCAATCTCACTGCTGGCGTCGGCGATGGAAACCCATTCATCCTCGGAGAAGGTATCCAATACCATGGGGAAAAGAATATTTTCCTCTTTAAAGATCATCTCAGGAACCCGGGTTACGGCTTCTTTAGCTTTGGCGAGAATCTCCTCTTGACGGGGCGGTTCACTGCTTAAAAGTTTACGGGTCTCTTTGATGACGGCGCGGATCTCATCATCCACTCCCCACATGACTTTAGGGGGCGCGGTGATGCCGTGTTGCTCCATGATGGGAAAAAGCAGATTCTCCTTGCGGCTGTAGTGCTTGTCGATTTCCCATAAGCTTTGGAAAGCTGTGATCAATGTTGTCAAAGCCTCGCTGTCGCCACTGGCTTCATAGCGTTCTAATTCGGGGGTAATGACATTTTTCAGCAAAGCCTCCAAAGCCTGATTTTCCAGTTGGAAGGTATGGACCGGGTGTCCGTTTTGCTCCTCTCCCTGATCCGCGGTATGGATCTGCTGGACAGAAGTGCCCAGCACAGCTGCATGGACATCGCAGAGACGCTGGATTTCCTCCACAGGCATTCCTCCCTCAATGAGAGCTTGCTCCATCTGGGAGACTTCGGTGGCGGCAAGGCCTTCAATCAGCTTGCCAAAGCGTTCTTTTACTTCTTCCACCGGCTGACCGTTGTGCAATTCCATAATAAGTTCTTTTAAGACCTTTTGGCGGTGTTCCCGATTATTGATTAATTCACTCATACGCTCACTCCTATTCAATAATTTCATAGCCTTTTTGGGCAAAAGCTTCTTTTATATGTGTCAAGCTGATCTTTTTCATGGCCGCTCCCTTAGGTATGGTCATAAAACGTCCGGCCGTATTAAGCATGCCTGGATTGGTGATTTCCTTAAAGCCTAATTCTTTCATAATCGTCACCGCTTCCGGGTCTGCGGAGCATATCTCGTAAACAGTTTTCGATAAATCAATGGTTTTCATAACATCACCCTCCTCCAAGACCATCATAAGGTTTTGTCCGGATTCGATCTGTGATTTCACTCATACATTTTAGGTATTTTTTTCATACTCCCTAAAACATCCTAAAAAGAACACCCTTCAGATCCTGGTTTTATCCCTATGGATAAACCGCCATAGGAAATAATAAACGGCTGCCGTGAGCAAAGCTGTCAATGAGCCGCTGAACAGATCGGACATGGTATCCTCCAGGCCCCCTTTGACCATTTTTACCGGCAAGACGATATCTCCCATATATTCGAACAGCTCCCAGGCGGCACTGCAAGCCATGGCAAAGCATAGTGAAAGCAGGGCTAAGAATAAAGTAAACCTTGCATTCGACAGCTGACCCTGTTTTTTTAGGTTGGATTGCAGCATATACAAAGCGAAGAGTACGGCGAGAACACCAAACAGGCCATGAAGAAGGATATCCCACCACCAGAAGGTTTGATAAAACTTCTTGATCTCCCCCAGATACTGAGCGAGAAAAATAAAAACAACTCCAGCCATAACAAATCCTGGGGGGAGCTTTAAATGTACCCGGTTGGCGAGATAGTGAAGCAACCAGGGTATCAGCAGTGTGGCTATGGACAAAGCAGAAAGCCCCAGATCCGGCCATTGTTTTTGCCATAAGGCCATTAGGCCATGGACGAGGAGAAGTGTTTCAAAAATTACAGCAATCGCCACAGTAAATTTACCAGCCTTATTCACCCTTCTCCTCCTTTTCGGTAACCCCATTCTCTGCCAATGTGTAAATTCACTGCTAGCTTTCCCCTATCCAAGCTTATAATTCCCACACTTTTCTTTTACAATCTGCTTGATAACGGATACAATAGGAGTTGTACAATGAGAGTCAATAACCGAATGTCAATGCAAAAGGAAGGTAATTTATGACGATAGAGAACGAAAACATTACTCGATTGACTTTGGCTGGCAAGGAAGTCATCTTAATCGGTACTGCCCATGTGTCCAAGCAAAGCGCCGATTTGGTCAAAGAAGTCATTGAAGCGGAAAGACCTGATTCCGTCTGTATTGAGCTGGACGAGCAACGCTATAAATCCATTGCTGAAGGGGAAAAATGGAAGGAAACCGATATCTTTAAAATCATTAAGGAAAAGAAAGCCACCCTGCTTTTGATGAATCTGGCTTTATCCTCCTTTCAGAAGCGTTTAGCCAAGGAATTTGGCACCAATGCCGGACAGGAAATGCTGCAGGGAATTGAATCCGCCCAGGAAGTAGGAGCCGAATTGGTTCTTGCCGATCGCAATATTCAAATCACCTTCTCCCGCATATGGCATAATGTAGGCTTCTGGGGCAAATGCAAATTGTTGATGGAAATTATCCTCAGTATCTTTGATGATGAAGCCATCTCCGAAGAGGAACTGGAAAAATTAAAATCCCAGGATATGCTCAATGGCATCCTCAAGGATTTCACCGAGAGCTTTCCCAAGCTTAAAACCCCTTTGATCGATGAGCGGGATCAATATTTGTCCCAAAAGATCAAGGAAGCTCCCGGGGGAAAAATCGTCGCTGTATTAGGTGCGGCCCATGTGCCGGGCATCACTGAAGAGATCCATAAAGAGCATGATTTGCAGGCTTTAACTGAGCTTCCGCCCAAATCGATTGTCCCTAAAATCCTTGGTTGGTCCATACCGGCCCTGATTATTGCCCTCATTGCTTATACTTTTTACGCCAACCCTGACGCCGGAGTTCAGCAGACCTTGAGCTGGATTCTCTGGACGGGCACTCTCTCGGCCCTGGGCACCGCACTGGCCTTTGGTCATCCTCTGGCTATCTTAACGGCCTTTCTGGCGGCCCCCATCGCCGCCCTGCATCCTTTAATCGCGGCCGGCTGGTTTGCCGGCTTGGTGCAAGCCTATTTCAAACGCCCTAATGTCAGGGATTTTGAGAATCTTTCCGAGGATATTCTCAGCCTTAAAGGCTTTTGGAATAATCAAGTGACCAGGATCCTGCTCACCATCGTCTTTGCCAATATCGGCAGCGCCACGGGAGCCTTTATCGGCGGTGCGGATATTGCCCGTTTGTTCTTCCAGAATTTATAAGAGATATCTGGCCGGCCCGTTTCCTTGCTATAAAAGAAGCGCCCTTTTCGCACCATAACAGTGGAGAAAGGCGCTTTTCTTTATGCCGCTAATCTATCATGGAATACGTATATTAACACCCTTCATGCCGGGAATAAGAGCGTATGGTAAGGGAAAAGAAGAGCACACTTTCTATTCCTGAGGCTACGGGTATAATATAGGGGGTCCATATACCGAAGGAGCCAAGCGACAAAAAATTAAAGTCAGTCAACTCAAAGAAAAAGCTGTTTCTAAGTCCCACTCCCCCTGAAGGCAGGCATAACCTGAGCCAATTTTCAAAAGCGGCGCCGCTTCCGGCAAAAGACAGAATTGTGGGCAACAAGCAGCCGCCGATGGCCAGACCTAAGACTGTAATAGGGTTTTTGAATAGGCTGGAAAGAAAGAGCGTAAAGCAGACCGTCGCCAGGAAAGAAAGCAGGCCGGAAAAAACAACCAGCATATTGGCTTCTCCTACGGTAAGCGGAACAAAGGAAATTGCAGAAAAGGCCAGTTGCAGCGTTGTTTTTAAACTTTCCCAACCGAATGCAGCGTATGAAATCAAGATAAACGCAGTTACGCAAACCGCAAAAATCGTGGTGGTAAGCAAAATGGCGGACGATAGCTTTACAACCGCCAAACGCCTCCTGCCATGCTTTGTGCAACGCAAAATGTCATCCGCGCCGCTTTGATAATCAGCAGAAAAGATAGGCGCGGCAATAACGGTGCATAGCATAACCAGCAGGAAAATGCACATAGTAAGATACTCCGACGTATCGCTGTCCCCAACGCCATATATATAATAGAATGGCGCTTTTACCTTCTCGTTGATGGCAAGAGCCTGACGGGCAGCATCGGGAGAATCTTTATATTCCTGTGATAAGTAGTCGGAAAGACGTTCCGTCCGTTGCTCATAAAAATTAGCCGCTTCTTCCGGCGAAATCTCATACAGCGGTACAGGGATGCCGGTGGATTTATCCACATACACCTCACGGACTCCGTTCAATATTGCATTGATTGGCGCTATTTTTTGATAGTATACATCCTCCGGTATATCCTCTATCTTTGCTCCATAGGTTTCGTATACTTGATGATAGGTTGCAAAGGCGGTTCGTATTTTTTCCGGCGTAAGCTCTCCCTCAATCGGTTTCAGCATTTCCTGATTGGCCTGTATCGCATCCCTGCCGGTCAGCCTTACTTCCCTGCCGTTTTCATCAAGGTTCCAATGGCGGGCAAATGAGATAACCAAAAGGGCCATTACAACCGACAGCAGCAGCGCCCCCGCCGCCAGTATCCATGTAGAGCGGGTTTTTGCTACGCGTTTGAGTTCCAGAGCCATCATGCGGTTCATACCGCATCCTCCTTTACGGCTTCCTCACCACGGAACAGCCAGAGATATAAATCCTCAAGGCGCGGGGCGGCGGTCTGTGAGTCCGGCAAACCCGGACTTTCCGAAACATACCGTACCGATACATACCCGCTTTCTTCATTGCGGACGGTCACAACCCGGACGGTACGCTCGTAATGATGAAGCTGTTCCGCTGGTAGCGTGCTTTGCCATACCTTGCCGTCCATCGTTTTCACAAGCTCGTCTGTGGTGCCGGCCGCAATAATGTGTCCATCCTTCATAATGGCGTTGCGGTTGGCGATATACTCAACATCAGACACGATATGAGTAGAAATCAAGACAATACGCTGTTGGGCAAACTCCGATAAAATATTGCGGAAGCGTATACGCTCGCCGGGGTCAAGGCCGCTTGTCGGTTCGTCCAGAATCAAAATATCCGGGTCGTTCAAAAGCGCCTGGGCAATCCCCACTCTGCGTTGCATTCCGCCCGACAGTTTGCGTATGTGTTTGTTCCGAACATCCGCAAGGGTTAGTCTGTGCAGCAGCTCGTCTATTTTTTGATTGGTTTCCTTTTGGGGCAGCCCTTTCAGCGCAGCCATATAGTGCAGATAGTCCGCTACCGTAAATTCCGGGTAAAAGCCAAAGGTCTGTGGCAGATAGCCAAAGACATCCCGGTAGGCTTCGCCCAACGTTTTTATTTCGATGCCGTCGTACTGGACTTTGCCGGAGGTAGGCGTTAAAATTCCGGCCACCATCCGCATCAAGGTTGTTTTACCCGCGCCGTTGGCACCGAGAAGCCCCCATACTCCGGGGGTAAGGGTCAGGTTTATATTGTTTACGGCGGTTTTATCCTTATACCGTTTGGTAAGCCCTTGTGTCGTAAGCTCCATGTATATACTCCTTTTCTTGTTTTTATAGCCCTTTCAGGGACAGGTCGAAGGATGCCGCCTTATCCAGCAGACGGTGAATCCCTATTATGAGCATCACAGCGCATACCGAGCATAACGCTCCCCAAACGGGGGCGGATGCCTGTTCATAAACCACCGGGGTAGTTTTATATAACAAAAACAGCAGCGCGGTTAAGGAGAAGCAAAAGGCTGTGCAGACAGAGCCTTGCTGTCCGCTATGCGCGTAAGATTGAATAAACAAGCAACCGCAACAGGCTATCAAATAGGGAAGCAATAGGTACAGGGCGATGCTTCCTGTGCCAAGTTCCGCTCTTGCATTGGCAAGAAGAAAGGAAACTGTAAGCAATATCACATTGCCAATACCGATAATGAAAATTCGGGTCAGCAATAGTTTGGGAATAGAAATTCGGGTTGCCATCTCTGTTTCAAGCATTCTATACCGCGCTGAACGTCCCATAAAAGGGATGCCGGTCATAGCGATAAAGATCGCAAAACAGCCGAGCAATACTGGCATATGGCGCGGAGCAAAATTAGAAACAGCTCCTATATCCGCAAGGTCAAACAACCAGAAAGCACACAGCAGCAGAAAGCTCTGCAACAGCCAAACGGTCGCGCCGACAAACCGCACCTGCCTTAACAGAAAAGCCGGATACCGGATGCCTTCCCGCTGTCTGCGGCTTTGGCAGGCCATACGGGCCTGCTCCATAGTTTGGTTCAAATGTTCCTCCGATATTTGCAAGGAAGGCTGGTCTTTCAGCGCGGCCTGCAATTTTGAACGAACTTTTCTATTCAACTTTCTTCCCTCCCAATGAAATCTTTTTCTAGCCGCTTGAGTGCGCTGCGCAAGCGGGATTGTACCGTGCGCATGGGTACACCGATTACTTCTGCGATTTCCCGGACTTTCAGCTCATGTGCAAAGCGTAAGAGGACAACTTCCCGCTGTTCGTCAGGTAAGCTGCGTAGTAACCATACCAAATTTGCATCTGATTCTATCCGCTCCAACTGATGTTCGTATTCCGGCAAATTATCCGGCAACTGTTCAGGAATTTTTTTGCGGCTGTAATCAATACACACATTGGCGGCAATCTTGTAAAGGTACGCTCTGAATTTGCCCCGATGAACATAAGCGTCCAGGTGCCTGATAGCTTTCAAAAAAGTATCCTGGGTGGCGTCCTCCGCTGTCGGCCGGTTCGGTGTATGCCATAAGCAATAGCGCAGAATATCCGGATAATAAAAGACCACAAGTTTATCCAGACTGGCTTCGTCACCATCTCTAATTTTTTGCAGTAAGGCATCTTCATCTATCAAGGTTAATCCTCCGGAAGTTTCCCTCGTAATATAGAACGTTCTATGCTATCTAAATGATTTAGAAATGAAGTTTCTTTAGAAAATACCATTTAAACATAGGGATGATACCCTTATAGTTTATAACGTTTAACCAAACCCAAAATGATTAAAATAAATTCAATCATTTTGGATACGATAAAACGTTATAGTTATTATGCGGCGAGAATTCTACAGAGATTTACTACGGCCATTCATTTGAAATAAGGGGAAGTTGAAATGCTGCGATACAAAAAAATCGAATCCGTCTTTTTATATTTAGTTTTAGCTTTTTATATAGTTCTGTTTTTTTCTGTTATAGTTTTTAAGAATGTTTCACCTTTAAATTTGTTTGACGAAAACAGGGTAATTTATAAAAGTTATAATATATTGCCCTTTCATACGATTAAAAGTTATTTGGTGGGTCCTACTGATGTATCCAATTCTGTGATCTTAACCAACCTATTCGGAAATATTGCTTTGTTCATTCCTTTAGGCATTTATTTACAATTATTCAAGAAAAATATAAATGCTGTGGTTAGTTTTATTTCTGTATTTGCTATAAGCTTACTCGTGGAGATTATTCAATTTTCTTTTGGCATTGGGGCGGCTGACATAGATGATGTATTGCTGAATTGTTTAGGTGGCGTTATGGGAATTTTGGCTTATAAACTTTTGGCGGCTTTTATAAAAGATAAGAGCGGAATCCGAAGGATAATTGCTGTAGGTAGCTCTATGATTGGGATTCCCCTGCTTATAATATCTGTACTTCTATTAATAAATAACTAGACTCTGTAACATTTAAAACTCGTATTGCCCAGCGAGGCAAATTTTCGTGTTATAGTTTACAGCAAAAGGCGGCTTCTGGCATCAGCCAGTCGCCGCCTTTTGGTTATTTTCCGGGCTGTCTTACTGCGACAGCGCCATTATCGATGCCTATACTCATCCAATTCTTCATCCAAACGTCTTTCAATTTCCTCATCACTGAGATCAAATTCCCGGGCATAGTCTCTGGCCCGCTGACGTTGTTCATAGTAATACTGGCGGCGTCTTTCCCTTTCCTCATAGGGATCCAGGTTGGTGTGCCGGCGCCGGCGCAGATTCTTGAAAATCACATAGCTCAGCAATGAGGTCAGGAGCAGCATAAGCAGGCTTTGCAGCGGGCTTCCGAAGCCAAACCCAATGACCATCCAGATCACAACCTTTCGCACCAATCACGGACAGGAACTAGGTTCTGTTCCCATTAGCCAAGCGGAACTCCCCCGCCCGGTAATCGTAAATAAAAACTTCCCCGGTTTCGATCATATAGTGCCAGCCGCTGAGCATAAGCTCCCTGGCCATAACCTTCTCGTAAATATAAGGATAAGTCATTAAATGGCGCAATTGCTCCACCACATTAATCTGCTCCATCATCCATTCGCGGGCCGTTGGTTCATCCTCCGCAAATTCGCTAAGGACTCTCTGTCTTACCGATTCCATAAGCTCCAGCCATTTTTTCGTATGGGGCAGCTGGTTCAGCTTCTCAGGCGCATTCAGGCTGGCTGAACAACCTCCGCAGTTGGAATGTCCGCAGACGATGATGTTTTCCACTCCCAGCATCTGTACAGCGTATTCTATGGCCGAGGTGGTGCTCACATATTCCGATGTTTCGCGGCAAGGCGGCACAATATTGGCTACATTGCGGACGATGAACAGTTCTCCGGGCAAGGTTCCTGTGATCATATTGGGATCAATACGCGAATCGGAACAAGTAATAAACAAGGTATGGGGTTTTTGATTATCTTTTAATTCCTCAAAAAGTTGTCGATGAGTCTCGAAATCCCCATTACGAAAATTGACGATTCCTTTTAATAGTTTCTCCGTAACCATCACTCTCCCTGAACACATTATACTATGATGCTACTATCTTTCCCAATTCATTGGGGACCTTTGCATCAGGTCGTTAACTGCTATAGACAGTCAAAAACAAAGCGTCTGCACGCTTTGTTTTTGGTAAGAGGATCAATCCTAATATAATCCTGACTGAACAAAACTTTCATAATCCACAGGGTTTTTGAGCAGTCCTTTTTCCTGAAGCCACTCCAGCACCTTATTGACATCCTTTTCCTCAGGAAGCTGAGGCTCGGAGTAATGCTGGACCTGATAAGAAGCGGCGATGCTTTCGGGTATATTCACATTCTTAACCAAAAGCTCTTTATACTGATCCGGGGAGGCATTGATGGCCTGAACCCCTTTCGTGTAGGCTTGATAAAAACGCTGCAGAGCATCCTGCTTCTCATTGAGGGTCTTCTTGCCGACAATGGTCACCGATTGCGAAAGATTTTCTCCTTGGGAGTCTTCAGCAATGATTTTGGCACCCTGTGAAACCACGTAGGATATCTGGGGGTCCGGTACTACAATAGCATCGATCTGATTGCTCAGGAGCATTTCCACCCGCAGCGGGAGTTTGGCAACTGTGGTCTTATTGACTTCCCCTGGATTGACTCCTCCCGCCAGAAGAAGTTTGTCGGTGACATATTCGATTATGGAATTGTTGGAGATGCCGATGCGCTTCCCTTTTAAGTCGGCAACGGTCTTCACCGTGCTGGCCGGTGAGGCGATAATGGCAAAGCGCCCTTCCTCCGGTGTGGCCCCAAGAGCGATGGAAGCAACCCGCAGATCTTCACCCGAACTTTTCAGCAAAGCGGCAATCATGATATCTGTAATCATACCGTCCAGTTGTCCCGTTTGAAAAGCGCTTTGCAGCTCGACGGGACTCTGGAAGGTCAATAATTTAACCTCCAGATTTTGTTCAGCAAAATAGCCGTTTTGCTGAGCAACCAAGACAGGCAGATTCTCTTCAATAGTCATGGACCCGATGGTTAAGGTATCCCCTGCTTGGGAGTCGCCCGGGTTGGCGGTATTCTTTTGTCCGCAGCCTGTGCTCAAAGCTAAGACAAGAACAAGGCTCAACACAAGGCTGAAAAAGGATTTGCGCCTCATTTAGATATTCCTCCTGCTCATTTCAAAAATATGAATTCGAGTTCATTTCTTGAATTCTATTAAACTCTCTTTTTTAAGAGGTGTCAATAGTTTTTTTGCGCAGCATTAGGTTATCCTTATTTTTATGGATTAACCCAGGAGCAGAAGAATTTTTCACAGGTATCAAGGAGCAGATAGATCAGGAACCCCATTAATCCCATGGCGATGATTCCGGCAAACATCTTGTCATAGGCTAAACTGCTCCAGGAATTCATGATAAAATAACCAATTCCCTCCTGAGTCGCATAGGTCTCCACCAGGAAAAGGATGGCCATAGCCGTCCCTAAGCCTAGTTTCAGGGAGGTCAGAATCGAGGGCAGACAGGCCGGAAAATAGACATGCCGGTAGAGTTCCAGGGTTGAGGCCCGCAAAGACTCCACGGAGAGGACATATTCATGCTGCACATTGCGGGCTGCATCCCGTGTGGTCACCACAATCTGATAGAAGACGATCAAGGTGATCATAACAATTTTCGAAACATCACCAATTCCCAGTAAAATAAGAAAAATCGGCAGAAAAACCACCTTAGGGACCGGAAAAGTCAGGTAGAGAAAAGGAGCGGACCAAGCATCGGCCCGTTTGTTCTTGCCTAAAAATAAACCCAGAGGAATCCCCAAAAGAGCAGCCACTATCAAGCTGACGCCCACGCGGTAAAGGCTCACCTGCAAATGAGGCATAAGCTCATTGAAAAACAATTCCCCAAAGGATTGGAGGGCTTCCCAGGGAGGAGGAAAGGCAGTGGTTTGAAGAAGCATGGACAGAATCTGCCAGGCCAAACCGATGAGAAGCACGGTGATCAGGGTGGTGAACACTTTGGAAGTCAGGGATTTTAAGGGCATATCTCGCACCTCCCCCGCAGGCTCAGGCGCAGAGCGTTGCACACTTCAAGAAATTCCATTTTTCCCCGGGCTTCATAGTCCCCGGCTAAAGGGTTGTGAATCTCCTGGGTAATGATTCCCGGACAAGGGGACATGACGAAAATCTTCTGCCCCAAAAACACGGCTTCCTCAATATTGTGAGTAATGATCAGGATGGTAAGTCCTGTCTCCTGCCAGACTTTGAGGACCAGGTCCTGCATCTCTTCCCTGGTTAAGGCATCGAGAGAAGAAAAAGGCTCATCCATAAGGAGCAGTTCCGGATGAAGCACCATAGAACGGGCAATGGCCACTCTCTGTCTTTGTCCCCCGCTTAATTGAATGGGAAAACGCTTGCGCAGGTGCAATAAGCCCAACTGCTTAAGAATCTCTTCGGTGCGTTGGGCCGCTTGGGTACCGGCTATTCCTTTAATCTGCAAGCCCAGCCGGACATTATCCCATACGCTTTTCCAGGGCAAAAGTCCGTATTCCTGCAGAATCAGGGCCACTTCGTTACTAGCTTGGGGGGGAGCGCCTTTTAAAAGCACCTTTCCCTGATAGTTCTTATTCAGGCCTGCCACCACATTTAAAAGGGTGCTTTTACCGCAGCCGGAGGGACCGATGATCGCCCCAATCTGCCCCTGAGGAAGATTTAGGCTGACATCTTTTAAAGCGGGGGTTAATTGACCGTTCTGGGAATAGACCACATTGAGGGATTCAATGGTCAAATAATTGCTATCCTTCTTCATCAATTTTATATCTCCCAATCCCGCGCATGTTGTAATCGATGAGGGTTTTATAGGCCAGATCAATATCCTTGGGTTCACCCTTGCCAATCCAGGCCAGAATAACTTCACGGAAGGTTCCCACAAAGGCTGTAGCGGTAACATTGGTATCCTGCCTGGGGATCAGGCCCGCCGCCATGAGCTCATCCAGATCAATCTTGGTCAGGCGGATCAAATCCTCCTCAATATCGGCATATTTAGTATTCAAAGCCGTATGGATCTGAGGAAATTGTTCCAGGAGGATTTTGGCCAGGTACTTCTCTTTCAGAAATAAGCGGATGCACACCTCCATAGAGGCCTGCAGCTTAGCAAAGGTATCGGTGTACTGTGCCCGCTCCTGCTTGATTTTGGCCAGCAATTCAGCGTAGATCTCTTTGACAATCATATCCACCAGAGATTCTTTGTCCGTAAAATAGAGATAAAAAGTCCCCGTGGCGATGCCGGCCCGTCTGGCGATGGACTTAATGGAAACCTTGCCGATCTCTTCTTCTTCAGATAGGATTTCCTTGGCGGCTTTGATTATCCTTTTCCGGCGCAATTCTTGTTTCTCAAGGACTCGGTCCGTTTTATTGTAAACCATAACTAACTCCGTTTTTACAAAAAATATCCATAAACTGAACTTGGATTCAAATTATGGACAAATTGTACTCTTTATTATTTTTTCAGTCAAGTAGCAAACTCAAGTTGGCAATTTAAAATAATTAGAAAAGGATTTAGCCTAAAGACAACTGAATTAATAAACAATGACGCTTTGGCAAGAAGTTAAAGAAATTACCGGAGGTGCTTTATGATCTATGAAGGCGCTGTTTTCCGTCCTCCCAGTGAGGCATCCAGCCTGATTCTGCAGGTCACCCTTGGCTGCCGCCATAATCAATGTACATTTTGCAGTATGTACAAAGGAAAGAGCTTTCGCATCCGCAGTATCGAGGAGATTATGGACATAATCGATGCCGGATATAAGGCCTATCCTCATACGGAACGGATTTTCCTCGCCGATGGCGACGCCCTGGCCATTGACACGGATGTCTTAGGTAAAGTCCTGGAAACACTTTATCAGCGTTTTCCCCGCTTGAAGCGGGTAGGTATTTACGGAGGACCTAAGGATATCCTGGAAAAAAGCCCCGCAGAGCTGCTGCTGCTCAAGGAGCGAGGGCTGAGCATCGTCTATCTGGGTGTAGAAAGCGGCAGCGGATTGATCCTCAACCTGATCCGGAAAGGAGTAACCCCCGCAGAAATGATCCAAGCCGGTCAAAAGGTTGTGGCCAGCGGGCTCAAATTATCCTGCACCATTATTTTAGGACTGGGGGGCCAGGAACATTCCCCAGAACATGCTATAGAAACCGGAAAAGTCATCAGCGCTATCAATCCCCACTACCTGGGAGCCCTCACCCTCATGCTGGCTCCGGATGCTCCCCTCACCCAAAAGATCAAATCCGGGGAGTTTACTCCTCTCAACAAATGGGAAAGCCTGATCGAGCTGGAACTCATGGTTCAAGGCTTAAACTTAAAGGATTGCCTATTCCGCAGCAACCACGCCTCCAACTACCTCCCTCTCAAAGCTCACCTTCCCTATGATAAAGCAACCCTTCTCTCCACTTTAAAAGAGGTCATTGAGGAAAACCGGGAGGAAGTCTTAAGACCCGAATACTGGCGAGGGCTTTAAATCAGTGCAGGGAACAATCCCCATACCATCCCCTAAGGGCGGTATCGTCCCTTCCGGAAGGCACAGGGGCAGTTCCCCGCATTTTTCGGTTTGATTATTTTAGCAAACCCAACTTCTGGATCAGATAAGGAAGTGCCCGTTCGAAGCAGACTCCATAGCGGCGCTCTTGATTCCCGGCCACGGTAAGTTGAATGCATTTCAGGGTATAATCCACAGCAATCTGAGTGGCTTCGGCCAGAGAAAAGTTATTGAGCAGACCGGACAACAAGGTGCTGCCAAAGACATCCCCTGTGCCGTGGAAATAGCCATCCACCCGCTCATTAAAGGCATAGCTTACCTGGTCCGTTTCCCGATCATAGCAGGCTGCACCAAGCTTGGCCGGGTCAAAGGAGATACCTGTCAAGACGACTTTTTTCGCTCCCATGTCGGAAAGCTTTCTGAGGATCTTCTCGACATAGTCTTGGGAATAGTCATCTCCCACATAGTCTTCCTCAAGCATAAAGGCTGCTTCCGTTAAATTCGGGACGATGATATCGGCCATGGCGCAAAGCTTGGCCATGCCTTTAGCCATCTCCGGAGAGTACACCGAATAGAGAACCCCGTTATCCGCCATCACCGGATCCACCATAACCAAGGTCCCTTCGCCCCTAAAGGTTTTAAAGAGATCGGCTACTAAATCAATCTGGGCAAAGGAGCCTAAAAAGCCGCTGTATAAGGCGTCGAACTTCAGATCAAGAGATTGCCAATGCTTGGAGATAGGTTCGATATCTTCGGTCAAATCCCGATAAGTAAACCCTTCAAATCCCCCCGTATGGGTGGACAGGACTGCTGTAGGCAATACCCCTGTATCCAATCCGGCCGCCGAGAGAATGGGCAAGGCCACGGTTAATGAGCATCTGCCTACACAGGATATATCGTGGATGGCTGCTACCCGCTTTTGTCTTTCCATAGTCACTTCTCCTTATACGAAAATTGAATCATTGCCTAAATAAACAACAGTTAATTATAGCTTAAATCATTCCCCTTGCAAAGCTTATTTAACCTTGGGTTTATTCTTTATAAAGTAATGAATAATATTGGGATTGCTGGTTTTGCGGGGTTGGATTTCGAATTGCTTTAATGAGGAAATAAGCGGAGTCAGCTTAGTATGCCCGTAGTTTCTGGTATCAAAATCAGGATAGCGTTTGTTCAGCCGCTTGCCCACTTCACCTAAAAACGCCCAACCGTCTTCATCAGAGCTTTCTGTAACAATAATGCGAATGGTGCGAATCAGATCATCCAGGGAAGCCATCCCATCTTTCGCGGGATCATGCTTCTCACTTTTTAAGGGAATACCATTATCAGAAGTATTCGTAGCGACGCCGGCGAGCACTTCCAAATATTTGAACTTCTCACAAGCAGCAATAAAGGGTGTGGGGGTTTTTTTCTCACCCATACCGATGACATACATTCCCGCCTCTCTTAAGCGGGCGGCCAGCCGGGTGAAATCACTATCGCTGGATACGATGCAGAATCCGTCCACATTCTTGGAATAAAGGATATCCATGGCATCAATAATCAAGGCTGCATCCGTGGCATTCTTACCTGTAGTGTAACCATATTGTTGAATGGGTGTGATGGAGTAATTAAGGAGAACATTTTTCCAGGAGGATAATTGAGGTTTTGTCCAGTCACCGTAAATTCTCTTATACGTCGGAATGCCATGATTGGATACTTCATCCAAAATTGATTTGATATATTTTTCTGAAACATTATCAGCATCGATTAATACAGCAATATTCTTATCATTGTCCATAAGATTATCCCCTTCAAAACATATTAATTTTTTACCTATGTAGATAGCAAACTGTCCTCATGAGTACTAGTATAATGGAACTTCATTTTACTTACAATACAGATTATACTGCCTTCCCCTTGCAAAAACCGCTTCTTCAAGCGAAGAAGCGGTTAATTGTTCCCAGTTATGAATAAGGTGCTCAGTCACCCATGGCCAGGAGCGGCTTTTTGTATTTTCTAAGTTCGTAAAACAGGAAGGTTCCGGTCACCAGGACAGCCAGGCCGTCCGCGATGGGAGCCGTGACCCATACCCCTTCAATACCGAAATGCCGAGGGAGCAAGAGTAAAAGGGGAATAAACAGCAGCACTTGTCGGGAAAGACTCAGAATAGTGGATTGAATGGGCTTTCCCACCGCCTGGAAGTAGGTGGAGCCCACGATCTGGAAACCGACGATCGGCATCAGAGTCAAGAAGATCAGGGCAGCATGAACGGTTAATTCGGTAAGGGCCAGATCGTTTTTACTGAACAGCCCCACCACCGGAACGGCAAAAAGGTGCAGCAGGATAAATCCGCCCACGGCCATGGCTGTGCTCACCAGGACGGCCTTTTTCAGGGTCTCCTTGACCCGTTCATAATTCTTGGCTCCATAATTATAACCGATAATGGGTTGCGCCCCTTGGCTGACTCCGACAATCGGCATCAGCAGCAGCATGGATATACTCATGACAATTCCCACTGCGGAAATAGCGATATCTCCCCCATATTCCCATAACGTTTTGTTCAAGAGAGTTTGTTGAATACTGTTTGCTATCTGCATGGCAAAAGGTGCAAAACCGATGGTTAGGGTCTTTAAGACAATGGAGGGGTCCAGACGCAAATATTTTGCTCTCAGTTTAATTCTGCTGTGTCCAAGGAGGAAATGGCTGAGAACCCATAGGGCCGAAACGGTTTGGCCGGTCACGGCCGCCCAGGCGGAGCCTTGAATCCCCCAATCAAAAATAAAGATGTAAATATAGTTGCAGACAATGTTGATGATCGCACCGATAATCTGGGTCAGCATAGCAACCCGGGGATTGCCTTCGGCACGAATAAAGTTGTTAATGCCAAAAGCAAAAGCCCCCGGCACTGCTCCCAGCATAATGATATTGCTGTATGCTTTGGCATAGGGCAAAACCTCCGGGCTGGCGCCAAACAATACTAAAAGCGGCTCGGCATTGAGAAAGTAAACGAAGGATAAAAGCAAAGGCAAAAGAATGATCAGAGCCGTGGCGTTTCCCGCGATTTTCTCTACTTCATCCATCTTTCTTTCGCCCATGCGAATGGAGATCAAGGCGGTGGCTCCCACACCCACCAGCATAGCGACGGCCATCAGCAAAATCATCACAGGCATGGCCACAGTAACGGCGGCGATGGCCAGATAACCAACCCCCTGGCCAACGAAGATACGGCTGATAATATTATAAAGGGCATTAACCAACATCCCGATAATTGCCGGTAAGGAAAATTCCCACAATAATTTTCCGATGCTGTCATTTTTAAGGCTAATCATTTAAACACTTCTTTCTCACTCTATAATCTGCTCTCGATCATTATTGCTCGGACTGTCTGTCATTCAGGTCAAACCGGCACTTTTTTAAGAAATTCCACAACTTGCTGCAAATTATCTTCAAAAGCTTGGATATCCTCGGCGTCAAAAGTAGCCAAAGATGCCTCCATTTTTGCTGCAAAAGCTGCAATGCGCTGCTCCATTTTCTCTTTTCCCTTGGGGCTTAAGTAAATGAGGCTCTTCCTGCGATCCTTCGGGTCCATAGCCCTTATAATAAGCTCCTTTTCCTCCAAAAAATCAACCAAAGCGGTTAAGCTTCCTTTCTCAATATCCAGGTTTTTACCGATTTCGGTCAAGGTTTTCGGATTCTCATGATAAAGGATATTGAGTATTTTGATATGATTTTTCTTCAAATCGGAACGACAATCCACTTCGTTGCGAAATTGAAGCAAAAACTTCTCATGGAACAACCCCATAAAAGTGAACATCAGTTTATGAATTTGCTTGGTTTTATTATAGTTCAACACGACCACCTACCTTTAATTTAACAAAATAAAAATAAGAATTCAGACAGTTAGAAAACTAACAGTTAGAATACTTAAATATTATAGTGATAACCAGGTTGGAATGCAAGCACTTTCTTTCGAAAGGATCGGTCATCTACTTCCATAGTTCGCAACGGTTCCCGGGCAATGATTTCCAACCTGTATGAACTAAAAGGGGATATCCTATAGGGATATCCCGGACATAAGCAATGCTGTTGGTCAATTAGATGATTCTTTGCCGATTTTCTTAGCGGTCTTGAAAGACGGGTTTGCGCTTTTCAAAAAACGCTGCTACAGCTTCATTTTGATCTTGGGTTCCGCAGCAGAATGCTGATTGAATCTGTTCCAGAAGCAGACCTCCCGCAATGCTGCTATCTGCCGCCGCATTGATTGCTTTTTTGCCGAAACGCACTGCCCAGGGCGGATTATTGGCAATCTGCTGGGCTAATTTCAGCGCTCTGGCCTGTAACCCTTCGTAGTTTTTTTCAATAAGCTCAATAAATCCCATCTGCAAGGCTTCCTGGGCATCGATCTCCTCACAAGCCAGAATCAGCCGTTTCGCCTGTCCCGGACCGACGAGGCGGGGTAAGCGCTGGGTCCCTCCCATGTCCGGCGCCAGGCCGAAACAGGTTTCCGGTATGGCAAAGCGGGCATCGGCTGAAGCCAGCCGAATGTCACAAGCTGTGATCATTTCAAATCCCGAGCCATAACAAGCCCCATTGACGGCGGCGACCACAACGGCATTCATCTCCTGAAAACGGGTGTAAGCACGCTGGACTTTGAGGAGATTGCTGATCATGGATTTCGATATTCATCTTCTCCGACCGGCTTAAGGTCATGGTGGCAATGGGGCCATTACTTGTGACCCGGAAATAATTATATTCCTTCATAATATTACCTCCAAACTATTTAACGATAAGCATGGGTTAAATTTTATAGCACCAGTGAATAAGCATCAGTTAATAAGCACCAATTAATAAATATCAGCTAAATTAATAAGCACCGATTAAAGCTTTAAATGCTTAAGAATCGTGTAATCAAAGGGTGGAAAGGATGCCAACAACTCTTGGATGGTCACTTTTGCCAAGGACTCTTCAAGGGCATTTCTCGCTTCCTCTAAAGGTGGCCGGAGCACGTCATTGATCCGGCAGCCAATCGGACAATAGGCATTCGGATGAACATGAAGGCCAAACAGTGCATGCTGGTCCGTTAATTTTACTGCCCGATAGACCGCCAATAAAGTGATTTCCTCCGTACTTCTGGTTAGCCTTGCTCCTCCGGTACCTGAAGAAATAGCGATCAGGCCGGCTTTTTTTAAGTACCCCATAATGCGCCGGATCAAAACTGGATTGGTGTTGACACTCACAGCAAGGGCTTCGCTGGTCACTTTGACATCTTCAGGACACCAGGCAATGATAATAAGGATTTGTACCGCTACAGGAAACCTGCTGCTTAATTGCATTGTCTCTTACCCCCCACCGCTTCCACCCGGCAAGGAATCCGGCGATGCATGGGCGTGCCCATCTCATCTCTGTCCGTGCTCTGGACTAACTCATTGACATTGACTCCGTATTTGCTGCCTTCATAGACCAGTCCTCCGCCATGGCGGATGTAGACACAACCTCGAGCTGCGTGGGGACTAATTTCAACTTCGATCAGCGCTGTGGAGGCTTTTGTCGTAATTTCAGCTTTGCCTCCGTCGGTAAGTCCCAGGTTTCCGGCATCCGCCTCATGCATAAGCATGGTTGCCCAGCGCCGGGAGCCGTTCCACCGGGGATTGCGCAGCATGGTGTTGGCCACAGTCTCATGATGAAGCCCTGCGTGGAGGATCAAAGGATAATGTTCAGGCAGCTCCAGCTCCACCCTTTCCTTATCGATAGTGGCTGCTTGCAGAGGTTCGAAGAGCTCCTCAATGTTCAAGGACAGTTTTTTGTCTGGGGTGTGCAGCATTTGAAAGTTGTCACCCTGGAATCTGGCCAGGATTAAACCCTGGGGATGCTCAAGAATATCCTGATACATCTTCTCTACTATGGTGATGTCCGAAGGATAGCCCATGGCCGCAGCGCCGGCTTTAAAGGCTTTACTGCTGTTGATCAGCAGGCCTGCGATCAAGGCCTGGTTGACGGAGCCGAGGGCCTTCCCCAGAGTTTCCGCCAGGATGAGGGGAGCCAGTTTGGCGTGCTGGGGATTTTCCAGGAAATAAGCGTTGATGGCCCCTAAATATGAGGTAATGCCTTGCTGTCCTGCCACATAGAGCCGATCCGGCAGTTCCGGTAAAAAATCCATGGCTTTAATCAGTTCTAAAATAATCGCTGAACCCTCTCGGGCTTCCGGGCTGACGGGCTCCAGGACAGGCTGACGCATCTGAAAATAAAACTCTGGATAGGAATAATTAAAACACGTGGTATCATAGGATTCCAGATAACTGAGACTGGGCAGGACATAATCGGACAAGCGGGCGGTTTCGGTGTAAGCAATATCAATACACACCGAAAGTTCCAGGGCCTGGAAGGCTTTTTCATAAGCCAGGGTATCCGGCCAGGAGCGCAGGGGGTTACAGGCACTGACGATTAAAGCGCGGATGCGCTCCGGATGATCATGGAGGATCTCATCAGGCAAGATGGCCGGCGGAAATACCCCCAACACGGGAAACATCTTATGTTTCACCGTACGCCAGGTTTTCGGATGGCGCTCATCGCTGTCGCTTCCCATGGGATAAAGGAAAGCAGGAAAAATCTGTCCCCCTTCCACAGCCAAACGTCCTGTTATAGCCCGTAAAATATGCAGCAAGTAATTGTTGAGGGTGGAGTTGCGATTCATATAAATCCCCAAATCCTGATGAATGCAGGACTTGGTTTGGGCAATCAGGCGGGCCGTCTCCACCACATCCTCATAATTGAGTCCGCAGACCTCCTCCACCGCTCGCTTAGGATCAAAGTCATTGAAGAGCTGAACAACCTCTTCCCACCCGCTCACATGGTCTTTAAGATACTTTTTGTCTTCCCATTCCTGCTCGAGAATAATACGGATGATGGCTTTTAAGAGCAATGTATCAGACCCTGGGCGCAGGGCCAGATGAAGGTCCGCAAATTTAGCCGTCTCCGATAGGCGCGGATCAATAACAAGCAGTTTTTTATGGGGATTCTCAGCAAACTCCTTGATCAAGAGACGGGTACGCGGTTCCTGATGGCTCATCCAGCCATTCCAACCCCACGCCACCAATGTATCTGCCCCATGGGCATCGGACATGGAGGTTAGCCCCTGCTTTCCCGCAATCCGGCCATCCACCCAAAAGACATTGGAAAATTCTTGTGCCAATGAAGAATAATAATAGCGTGAACCCAGGAGGCCCAGCAGTCTTAACCCAATGCCGACCTCCATCTGCCCTCCTACATTGCCGCCGCCCACATAAGCAAAGGATTTAGGTCCATGGTCTTCTTTAATGGACAATAGTTTTTCCGAAATCTCACCAATGGCTTGTTCCCAGCTGATTCGCACATGACGGTCTCCTGCTTTTTTCAAAGGATAATGAAGGCGATCCCCATTATGGGCATAATGGGCGATCTTTAGACCTTTTTGGCAGCAATAGCCGAGACTGCGGGGATTGTCTTTATCCCCACGGATTTTGAGGATATGATTGTCCTCTATCTCCAGTTCCAGGCCACAGTTCTGGGCACAGAGTATACAACCGCTTTTTTTCCATTCTCCCATCTTTGTTCTTCTCCCCTCTCTGGTGGTCCCTTGGTTGTAACCACTTTGGTTTCATCTTATCACTAGTCTATATTCTGTCAATTATAATCGGTTAGAATTGGTTATAATCAACAGGTTAAGCTGCAACTGCTCCCCTTCAATATACCGATGCTCCTGCCTGCAGTAATCTATCTGCTCGTGCCGTTGTGCCTGCAACCAGGAAGGTTAAATAAGCAAAAATGACAGTATGCAGAAAACTCCGCCACTGTCATTTTGAATATCATTGCTTTGCTAATGCTTTTCTATTTTGATGGTTTTCCCAATAATACAAAGGGTTTTAGTAGGCAGACCAGCCTCCGTCAGCTACAATAACAGCTCCATTGACGAAACTGGACTCCTCCGCAGCCAGGAACAATGCCACCTGAGCAATCTCCTCAGGCTTGCCCATGCGGGGATTGGTGGCCATACCGACATAGGCCCGTGCGGAACCGAATTTATGAGGATCGGTAATTGTGGACCCGATATTCGTTTCTACCGCTCCCGGGGCGATGGCGTTGCAGCGAATACCCTGCTGAGCATACATAAAACCGGTATTCCGGGTGAAACCAATTACGGCATGTTTGGAGGCTGTGTATGTTGCACCTGCTCTGGCACCGTTTAATCCCCCTGCCGAGGCGATATTGACTATGACGCCGCTTGATTTTTCCAGGAATATGGGAAGAACCTTCCTGGTTGCACGCATAACGCTTGTGGTGTTTACGGCAAATATTCTTTCCCAATTCTTATCTTCTATGTCAGCGGCAGGTTCAAAATTATCCATGATCCCTGCATTATTGACAAGAATATCTACGGTACCATAAGTACTCACAGCTGTGTCAACCAAGGTTTGTATATCTTCTTCCACAGCAACATTGGTCTTGATGGCCAAAGCGGTGCCACCTGCCGAAGTAATCTCTTCGGCAACCTTATGGGCCCCCTCAAGATTGAGATCCGATACAACGACTTTGGCCCCTTCCTTGGCGTAGAGAAAGGCAATTGCCTTGCCCATACCGGAAGCTGCTCCCGTTACGATGGCTACCTTATTCATTAATCTCATGGTTTTTTCCTCCTCGCTCTAATCACTCAAAATCTACTTTCTCTGCCGGCAACCTTAGGGTTACCAATTCTGCTTGTTTTAAGAACTGTTTTCCGGAAGTTTTTACCCTCCTCTCTCATCTAATAGCCTTTCTAATCTTTTAAATATTCGGAATTTAGTTAATTCTAACGTATTCTCCGCTTTTTGGCCAGTCCGAACAGCATAAAATATAATTCTGATCGGATTGATATTTTTAATTATCAATGAAAAGAGTTATTATTGAAGTAAGGATAACTTTAGGCTTTCAAGCCCATCCTATGCTCAAAGGAGGGAAGATTTTATGACAGTTGATAAAACCAATCCGGAAGTTGCCACTTTTGCCGGGGGTTGCTTTTGGTGTATGGAATCAGTATACAGCCCCTTGCCTGGGGTTTTGGAGGTTCTATCCGGCTACACCGGCGGCCATGTGGAAAACCCCACCTATAACGAGGTATGTTCCCACACCACCGGACATCGGGAAGCGATCCAAATTAAATTCAATCCGAATCGTGTAAGCTATAAGGAACTATTGGATCTTTTCTGGCGGCAAATCGATCCCACCGATCCTGGTGGACAATTCCACGATCGCGGTGAATCCTATCAGACAGCCATCTTCTATCACAGCGAAGAACAACGCCGGCTGGCCGAAGAATCTAAAAATGCTTTAATCAGTAGTTCGCATTTTGATAAGCCCATCGTTACTGAGATTCTCCCGGCTGTTCCCTTCTATCCGGCAGAAGATTACCACCAAGGTTATCATCAAAAGAATGCGTTTCGTTATGCTCTTTACCGTCAGGGCTCAGGCCGGGATGCCTTCATTAACAAACATTGGGCAAAAGAAAAGGAGCAATTAAAAAAGCGTTTAACACCGCTGCAATTTCATGTGACTCAGGAAAAAGGCACAGAACCTCCCTTTCAAAATGAGTTTTGGAATAACAAGCAAGAGGGGATTTACGTCGATGTCGTTTCCGGTGAGCCTCTTTTCAGTTCTAAGGATAAATTCGACAGTGGCTGCGGCTGGCCTAGTTTTACCAGACCGGTGTTAAAAAGCAATATCGTCGAAAAAATTGACCTCAGCCATAATATGACTCGCACAGAGGTCGTCAGCCGCAATTCCGAATCTCATTTGGGACATGTCTTCGATGACGGGCCTGGTCCGGATGGCTTGCGTTACTGCATCAATTCGGCGGCCCTGCGCTTCATACCAAAAGAAGATCTGGAACGTGAAGGGTATGGAGATCTACTCCGTTTGTTCCGGGATTAGATTGGAGAGTCTTTGCCGATTAAGCGACTTTCAACATTATAGAGCACTTCACAGTCACACACGCCGCCGTTCTTTTGGAAAATCTCCAGGATATCGTTGATTTTGCCGCGGTTAAGCTGCATCTGGGTTAGTATTTGCCGGCTGAAACGATAAGTATGGTCACAGTGGAAGGCTCCTAGCTTTTCATTTAACCGATAAAAGAACAGACGCTGAAAAAGCATGCTTAAGATCTCAGCATCTTTGTTCAAACTGGATTTCTCATGATTATAGAGAGCATCGTATTCCAGATGTCCCTGCTTAATCCCATGAACCAAACGTCGGTTAACCTCTTCTTTAATCAATTTCTTATCCTTAAGAAGGGGTAATTCTGCTTGTCCTTCTTCCTGAAAAGTCTTCTCCGGCATGACTATCATCTCCTTAAAAGAATAAGCTTCCAATTCTTTAGATTTTGATTTTTTTATAGTTCTTCAATACTTCTATTATAAGCATAGAACATGCTTTAATTCATCGTTCTTTCTTCACATACCGAGTAGCGGCATGACAAAAAAGGACAGGGGGCAACATTTTTCTGATATTGCCCCTGTCTGTATGTTTTTATATTTACTCTGAAAACACGGTAAAAACGTATCTTTTGTGCTGACTATCTCATAGTCAGTCGTTTATCGCCTCAATGCCGAGACGTTTGAGTTCGTCAAGATGATCCCGCATTTTCTGGAGCGCCTCTGGGGAGTGTCCTTCCCATTCCAAGACTTCGCCTACTACGTGCAAGGGATGTTGGGTGCGATAGGATCTGGTCGGGTTCCCCGGGAACTTCTTATCCGTCAGATTGGGATCATTCTCGAAGGTGCCGGTGGGCTCCACACAATAGATACGACCGGGTCCGTCGCCCACTGCAAGTTCTGCTCCCCACACGGCCGCATCCAAGGCCGCAGTCAGATAGACATAGTTGGCCTTCTTTCGCTTGCCATAGTTAGAGCTATAGCCAGGCTCCAGCAAGTCTCCTATCTTCAAGTCGGCTTTTGTACCGTGATAGAAAGGTCCGGTTTCAATCAGTTCTCTTTTTTTATGCACACTAAGTCCTCCATATAAATTCCTGTTTATCGTTTTCAAAAAGTTATAGCAGATTTCGGCATCCCGTTACCGCCGGTACAGGGGCATACTCTCCTCCATCGTTACACCATCAATAGCCACAATCTCCCCTAAAATCTTGAAGTAGTCAATATCTTTAGGCACCCTGATTCTGAACTCAACTGGAATATTCCTGGAAAACTTGATCGGCAGAATGGAAACATGTTTAATCGTGATGCCATTTTTTTCAAAAACCTCACCAATTTCTGTCAGCTTAAATTCATTGGCAATACACACTTTTAGTAACTGCTGGTTGCGAAAGAGAAGCTTTTCAAAAAAGCCGTCCAAGGTCAGGAAGACCAGGAAGGTGGTTATTAATGAAGAATAATACATCCCTGTAGCCACTGCCATGCCAATCGCCGCTACCACCCAAATGCTGGCGGCCGTTGTTAGCCCTTTGACTGAGGTGCCCTCGCGCATGATGGTGCCGGCGCCCAAAAATCCAATACCGGTTACGATATTAGCCGCTATTCTTCCCGGATCTTTATTGGCATAATCAAATGAAGTAAAAGCAAACATAGACACGATAGTGACCAAAGCAGCCCCCAAAGCTACGAGTATATGTGTTCTTAATCCTGCGGGTTTGTGGATCTTCTCCCGTTCCCAACCGACAATCCCACCTAAGATACAGGCTAACAAAAGTCTTAAGGCCATTTCATAATCGCTAATCAACAATAGAGCCACCTCCCGAATCCATTCAGTAACTATAGGGCCTCACTTTGATTTTACAATAAGTATTGATCTATTTTAACTCTACTCAATAAAAAAAACAAAGAGACCATTTATAGATAATGGCTCCCTGTACTATTTCTCCAAACTATATGTTACCTAGCGGAATAGGGTTTTAACCTTCCTGTTTACCCCATTTCCCCAGAAAGTAATAGCCTCCCAGCGCAAGAGCAGCCGTCAGCCAGGTAAGAGGATAAACAACCGCCACACTGGTGGCCGAAGGCCATAAGTGCATAAATACATTCACCAAAATAAGCCGCAAGCCGCATAGAGTCACTAAAATGATGATCATCGGCGGTATGGCCTTGCCGGCTCCCCGTACTACCGAGGCAAAGATCTCTAAAAACACGTAGATAAAATAAAAAGGAAAGGTAACTTTAGCCAACTCCAGCCCGATCGCCACCACTGCTTTGGAATTAGTGAAAAGAGCAAAAAGATGCTCTCCCATCAGAAGCACACTCCCGCTAAGGCTCACCGCAGTTATAACTCCGATGGCCAGGCAGACCCGGGTTCCTTTCCTGACGCGGTTCAGCTTTCCCGCCCCGATATTGTGGCCGGCAAAAATCCCTGCCGTCTGGCTTATGGCTAAAATCGGCAGATAGATAAACAGCTCCACCCTGAAATAGGCGGTAAAGGCGGCAATACTATTGATACTGAGAGTATTGATATGGGACTGGACCAAAAGGTTGGATAAGGTAACGACTACCCCTTGAATGCCCGCCGGAATGCCCACGGCTAAAATCCTGCCTCCGTACTCCCTTGCTATACTCAAGCCCTTTAAGCGCAGACGGTAATACCTATTCCCCCGGACTAGATGAAGAAACACCAATAAGGCCGCCACTGTCTGGGAGCATAAGGTGGCCACCGCAGATCCCCCCACTCCCCAGCCCAGAATGGGAATAAACAGGAAGTTCGCCCCTACATTCCCTAAGCCCCCGATAAGCTGATAGATCATAGGCGATTTGGAGTCTCCCAAAGCGCGCAGAATCCCGGCGCCCATATTATAGCTGCTCATGGCCATAAATCCGCAAAAATAGATGCGGATATATAACGTTGCCTGGGCCATGATTTCCTGGGGGGTATTCAGCAGCTTTAAAAGAAGTGGTGCCAGACCTATTCCCAAAAGAGTAAAGACCGCACCGCCGTAAATGCTCATCGCCATGGCGGTGTGAATCGTCTTATTGACCCGTTCATAGTCTCCCGCCCCGAGATAGCGGGCCGTAACCACGCCCGTACCTACACTCAGGCCGATAAAGATACCTAAGGCACAAAAAACCAATAAGCTGCCGGCACCCACGGCGGCGGCAGCACTGGGATTCAGAAAGCGGCCGACAAAGATCAAATCCACCGTATTATACAGCTGCTGAATTAAACTGCTGCCCAGCAGGGGCAAGGAGAAAATGATGATCTGCCTGCCTATGGGGCCTTGGGTCATGGTCTGAGGCTTTAGGGCCATGCTTTGATTTTCTTCCATTATGTTCCCGCACAGACCCCATAGGCAACCAGAGGATCTCCCTCATTGACCGCTAAGCCGGATGTATAGTAAAAGACCCGCCCCCTGCTTTCCGCCCGGTATTCATGCAAGGCGTTGCCCCAAATATCCTCGGTATGACCCAGAAGCTGGCCTTTCTCCACCACCTGATCCTCTTTTATAGCCGGATACCATAAGCCCTGTTCTTGACAGGTGAGATAGATCGTCTGTTCAAACACAGTTTTGGCGCAAACTTCTTCAGCTGCCTCATAGTCCAGCATCTCTAAGTGCTTCAGGATCAGCCGCACATCCTTCGCATACTCTTCAACCCATTCCTCATGGCAATAGCCGCAATACCCCCGTTCCAAGAGCAGGCCGGGAATATTCATGGCCATGGCGGCATAGCTATACTCCCCTCGGGAAGCATAAGAAGAGATGAGATAAGGTATATTCGTTGCCCTGGCCGCCGCCAAAGAGGTTTGACTGACTTGCGGCGAGGCTCCCGCCGGGAAAAACAAGCAGGGGGTCAACGGCTCTGTCCGTCCCCCGCTATGGAGATCAACCAAAAAATCCGTGTCCGGGAAGATTTCCCGGACGAAATAATCAGCAATCCTTTGGCCTGTCGAACCGCTGGAGCTGCCGGGATAGCAGGCATTCAAGTTGGTTCCGTCTTCCGGTACCAAGTCAATGCTTTGGCCCCAAAATCCACTCATGTTTACACTGGGCAGCAAGAGCAGTTTCCCCGCCAGGAGGAAGGGTTCAATGTCTTTGGCTAAACGAATAAGAGCTGCAACTCCAGGGTATTCCCCGCTATGAATTCCTGCCGTCGCCGTAAGGGTTGGCCCCGGTTTTTGACCATAAATGGCTGTAGCCGGTATCTGGTAACCCTTCACATTGGGGCAGATCAGGATTTGCTTTTTCTCACCAGGCTGCAGTTTCACGCCGCCGATTTTCCAAGGTGTCAAACTAAACTCTCCCTTCAGACTCATCCCTTCTTCTGATGCGCAAACAGGTGGCAGGCTACCCGATGATGGGGAGCGATCTGATAAAACGGAGGGGCCACCTGCCGACACTGCTCCATGCGCTGGGGACACCGAACATGAAAGGCGCAGCCTTGGGGCATATCCAGGGGGCTGGGAATATCTCCTTCCAGTAAGGTTATCGGCTTAGTAAAGTCCATATCGACGGTAAACACCGAATTGATCAGGGCCCTGGAGTAAGGGTGACAGGCCCGCTCCCACACCTGCTCCCCCGGCAGGCACTCCACTACCCCGCCTAAATACATCACCATAACCCGATGGGCTATGGATTGCACCAGGGCCAGATCATGGGAGACAAAGATGATGCCTAACCGGCGCCGGCGTTGAAGTTCCATCAGCAGATCAATAATGCGCTTTTGCACAGAAACATCCAGGGCTGCTGTGGCTTCGTCACAGATCAAAATCTCCGGATCCAGGGCTAAAGCCCGGGCAATACCCAAACGCTGCCGCTGCCCCCCGCTCATCGAGTGGGGGTAGCGGCCGGCATAATCTTTAGGTAATTGGACCAGTTCCAAAAGTTCCTCCTGGCGCTTTAACCTTTGCTGACGGGATAGTCTGTTAAAATTAAGCAGAGGTTCGATGATCGCCTCTCCGGCTTTCATGCGCGGGAAAAAAGCCGCCGCCGGATCCTGAAAAACCATCTGAATATGGCGACGGTCCCGGCGCAAAGCCTCTCCCTTTAAGCCGGTAACATCCTTGCCGCGAAACAGCAGCTTTCCTTCATCTGGTTTTTCCAGCCGGGTGAGCAGTCTCAGCAAGGTACTTTTGCCACAACCGCTCTCGCCCACAATTCCCAAAGTCTCCCCTACGCTTAAGGTAATATCTACATTACGGCAAGCTGTGAGAACGCGGCCTGTATCCGTCGTATATCTGCGAGTCAATCCCTGACCTTCCAATATGACTTCACTCATCGCCTTTCACTCCCATGGCCGGTACTGCCGCCAGCAACTCGCGGGTATAGGGGGATTTAGAGTGGCGCAAAATCGTCTCTCGATCTCCCCGATCCACGGTCAGCCCATTGCACATCACTAAAATATAGTCGGCCATATAGGCCGCAACCCCCAGATTATGGGTAACCAATAAAATGGATGTACCGTAATCCTTGCGCAAATCCATCATCTGCTGGACTATCTGGGACTGAGTTGTCACATCCAGGGCACTGGTGGGTTCATCCGCTAACAAAAGGCGGGGCTGAAACACCATAGCCATAGCGATGCCCACACGTTGACGCATCCCTCCCGAAAGTTGAAAAGGATAGGATTTCATAATCGTCTGACTGTGGGGCAGCCCCATCCGTTCCAGCATCACCCGGCCCATCTCCCAGGCCTCTTGTTTAGGCACGGCTTCATGGGCCCGAATATACTCTACAAACTGACTGCCAATGGTGCGGATGGGATTGAGCATGGCACCCGAATCCTGAAAGATCATGGACATTTGTCTACCTCTTAAGGCTTGCCATTGACCAGCAGACAACTGCAAAAGGGAGCTGCCGTCAAAGAGAATATCCCCTTTGCTAATTTCCCCCCCGCCCGGCAATAGTCCCATTGCCGCACGAATAGCGGTGGTCTTGCCACTGCCGCTTTCTCCCACCAAGGCTACAATTTCTCCGCTTTTAATCTCCAGGCTGAAATCCACAAGGGATGGTGTGGCATCATGATAGGCAATGGTCACATCGCGATAACTGAGCATCATGTTTACTCCACAGGTTTAATATCTGTGGTCAGCCAATAATAATCGATGGTAGCAATATCCGCTCCTGTGACCTTGGCTGCATTGCTGATCATGCGGCTATTGTAATAACCGTAAGCGATCGTTGCCGCGTCATCAATCAAAATCTGCTGCAGTTGGGTGATCAGGTTGACCCGGTTTTCCCTGTCCAGTTCCGTCGTCAGCTGTTCATAAAGCTGATCATACTGGGGATTGCTGTAATAGCCATAGTTGCCTGAGTTCTTGGAATACCAATTGCCCAGATAATCCTGAGGGTCCCCTACGCCCACAGTCAGGGTATTGCAAGTGAATAGATCAAATTCTCCGGCATTGCTCAGGGCCAGGGCGGTATCATAATCCCGGATATTCACGGTCACCTTTATTCCGATCTCATTAAGCTGTAAAGCTACCGCTTGAGCAAGTTGATCCAGGTTACGGCTGGTGAAAGCCACATGATCAAGATCAATAGTCTTGCCGTTCAATTCTCTCCAGCCATCCCCGTCACGATCGACAATCCCTGCCTCATCCAGAACGTCAATAGCCGCCTGCTTGTTAAAAGGATAGGGATTGGTTAATTGATCATAATTGTAATCCAAGGAGGAGGGCAATACGGAAATACCGGCTGTATACATTCCCGAGGTGGTAATACTGCACATGGTTTCTTTATCCAAAGCCATCATGATCGCCTGACGGAGAGCCTTATTGCTTAAGGCACCTTTGTGGTTCATATAAGCATTGGCGGTGCGCACACCGGCAGCTGTGGAGACATAATAGGCGCTGTCATTTTGAAGAGCATTTAAATCACTGGCGGTGGTAACATTCTCCACCAAATCAACATCTCCGCTTTTTAAGGCCATCGCTTTGGTAGAGCTGTCATCAATAAATATAATCGTAATGCTATCGTAAGGTACAGGGCCGTTCCAATAGTATTCGTTGCGTTCAACTTCCATGCTCACGCCGGTGTTGGTGCTTTTAACCTTATAGGGCCCGGTGCCGATGATCTCCTGATCGGCTTGGGTGACGTCGACTATGGCAAAATAAGGATATGCCAGGATGCCGGGAATATTCTCGGTAGGCTCAGAGCACGTTAAGGTCACAACACCTGTTGCATCATCGGCCGTGATGGATTCATAAACCAGATAACCGTCGGGGTTGGAATTGCCTTTCCCCCCTTGTGCAGCATCTGTTTCCGCATAAAGGCGCTCAAGGGAGGCTTTTACCGCAGTCGCTGTGACAGCATTGCCATTGGAAAATTTCACTCCTTCACGAATATGAAGCTGCCACTGGGTAAAATCATCGGAAACCGTGTAGTTATCGCAAAGATTAGGCTCGGCTACCACCTGATCGGAAAATTTAAACAAGTTTTCCCCGATCCCATAGCGCACAAAGCACCAGCTGGAATTGGTATTGGTGGCGGGATCAATAGAGTCCGAATAATTATAGCAGCCAAAATTCAGATGGGCTGTCTTGGTGGTGTCTCCGGCTGAGGCGGCAGTGCCGCCACAACCACTTAATGTCCCCAGCATCAGGGAAACCATCGCTACGATGGCCGTGACTTTTAAGAACTTTTTCACGTTTATCCTTCTCCTTTTCCTTTTATAAAATGTTGTATTTTCATCCCGGGGATCGAGAAGATCCCGCAGGTTGTCCCCCAGAAGATTAAAAGCCACTACGGCAACGAAAATAGAGATACCTGGAAAAATAATCAGCCATGGAGTCGATTCCATATAAGCCCTGCCCTCATTGAGCATATAGCCCCATTCAATGGAGGTCGACTGAGCTCCCAGGCCCAAAAAGGAGAAGCCGGCCAGTTCCAGCATCATGCCCCCCATATCGGTAGCTGCCGTTATAACTAAAGTGGGCAGCACCGAAGGCAGCATATAGCGCCAAAGTATATGGCGGGCCCTGCCTCCTGCCATTTGCGCCGCCAGAATATACTCCTGATGCTTGATCTTCAGAACCAGGCTGCGGGCAATCCGTGCATACTTCGTCCAGCTGACAATGGTAATGGCTATAACCGCGTTGGTAATACTCGGTCCCATAATCCCTGCCATAGCAATAGCTAAAGCCATCCCCGGAAAGGACACCATCATATCCGATATACGCATGATGACAGCATCCACTATACCGCCAAAATAGCCGGCCACAATCCCCATGACTCCGCCCAGTGTAAAAATACTCAGTACCAAAATCAAGGTGGAGGAGAGAGAGGTGCGGGCTCCGTAAACAATCCGGGAAAACAAATCCCTGCCCATAGGATCTGTGCCAAACCAATGCTCACTGCTGGGCGGTTTTACAGCTGCACTTAAAATAGCGTGGCGGGGATCATGGGTAGCTATGTAAGGGGCAAATATGGCGATTCCAGCCAGGACCATGACAAACAGCAAGGAAAAGGCCAGCCTCTTTTTTGTTTTGTTCACAGATCACACCCCTTTTCTCAGGCGCGGATCCAAAAAGCTATAGGATATATCCACCGCCAGGTTCACAAGCATATAAATCAACGCAATCCAGAGCACATAACCCTGAATCAGAGGATAATCCATAGAGGTAATGGCGGAAATCGCCAACTTCCCCAGAGCCGGATAGGAGAAAATAACCTCGACCACAGCTGTTCCCCCTAAAAGGGAGCCTAAAGAAAGTCCCAGCATGGTGAGCAGAGGCAGCATGGCATTGGGTATAATATGGCGCCATAAGACGGTGGACTCGGAAAGCCCCCTGGCTAAGGCTCCGTAGACATAGTCCTGATTCATTTCCTCCAGGATTGCCGCCCGAACCTGCCGCGCGTATTTCCCCGCCATGGCAAAGGCCAGGGTAAAAGCAGGCAAAAGCATCTTTTTTAGCCCCATGCCTGTGGAGACTACCGGCAGCAAACCCAGCTTTAAAGCCACAAAATAGAGCAATAACAGTCCCACCCAGAAGTTGGGCATCGAGATTCCGAAAAAGGTGCCACCCCTTATGATATAGTCAAGAGGACGGTTTTGATAAAGGGCCGAAAGAGCGCCAAGGGGAACAGCCATAATCAACATCAGCACCAGCGAGAGAGAAGCCAGCTGCAAAGTCGGCATCACTTTGATTGCCAAAAGCTGGGATACCGGCTTGCCCTGGCTATAGGAGATGCCAAAATCCCCCTGGAGACATTTCAGCAGCCATGTTCCATATTGAATCCAAAAGGGCTGATTCAATCCCATCTCCTCGCGCATCTGCTCTAAAACCTCTTCGGAGGGGATGCTGCCGCTGACCGCAAACATCGCCCGCACGGGATCACCCGGAGCTAAGTAGATAAGCAGAAAGCTCATTAAGCTTATTCCCAGCAAAACCATGATAATCTGTAAAAGACGTTTAGCTATCTGGCCTTTCAGCATGCACATTACCACTTTCCTGTCATAATTTGTTTAATCACTGAACTAATCCGCATTTGACCCCCGCCTCTATAGGCGGCGGGTGCCCAAGGGCGGCTAAGTCCAGTATGGACTCGACTAACTTTCAGTAGGGGGTGAATCCCCCACTGAAAAAAGTCTCGTTCAATACTCACAAATGTAGACAAAAAACGGGTATATCAGCTTTTCTCAAAGCCGACATACCCGTTTTTGCATGTCCGACACGCACCTTTGCACGTAACAACAAGGAAAGCGTAAGTCTCCTGACTCCCGTTATGAAAGCAAGGCTTTCTGCGACCACATCCTACCTTCCCAAGGCAATCTTTTACCCCAGTGGCGAACTTACGTTCAGACAGAGCATCCGCTCTGCTTTGGCATGGTCTCACGGTTCACAGTGCCGGTAAGCGCGGGGATTCCCACCCCATTCCATCTATGCCTCAGCCTCAATCTCTCAGAAAGTTCGATCAGGGTCCAAAGCAACGACATTCCTTTATATTTTAACAGAATTTTCTACATGATCTTTTACATGGTTGCAGAATAGCATACTTCTTTTTCACTGTCAATGACTATCTTAAGATGCGCTCTCATCTATTTTGTGCACCGACAAGCCTCCGCTGTGAAAAAAGTTAAAACCATAAATCCGCTAGGGAGCCACCAAAGCTTCTTGCACAAATGCTAGCAAAGACTCTATTACCTCTGGAATCGCTTTCACCTTGAATCTAATATTGAACCTCTCTTAGAAATAGGCCTTTTGCTTGAGCTAAAGGCCCAGCTTCCCAACGTTTCTTTTCCTGCAATATCTTTTCAACCTCTGATGAATTAAGTTTACCTCTACCTACTTCTAAGAGAGTTCCGACAATAATCCTTACCATGTTCCATAAAAAACCGTCACCATTCACTTCTATATCTAAATAATCGCCATTTTCGAC
The DNA here is from genome assembly GCF_900143285.1 of Desulfitobacterium chlororespirans DSM 11544. Taxonomy (NCBI): domain Bacteria; kingdom Bacillati; phylum Bacillota; class Clostridia; order Eubacteriales; family Desulfitobacteriaceae; genus Desulfitobacterium; species Desulfitobacterium chlororespirans. Next base: position 1,380 of record NZ_FRDN01000014.1, on the reverse strand, counting down.
GATATTAATAGCATGAATTGTGCGAACCGTCGACTTATTGCTTGGTTTCATGTTTGTAAAACCCTGGAAATCATGTGTCCCAATTAAACTCTGTGCGCCCTTGCGCATTTCGATCAAATCAAGTGGCTCTGGAATATGATATGAATATTTTCGCTCAAACACATTTCTGTATTTATTAGTGTTTATTTTATAGACATAGGTTTTTGATTTGACGTTATATCTTGCATGAAATCTTTCATTTACGAGCTCGATAGATTTTACGACGATATCTTCAGGCAAAAATTCATATAGATAGTAAAGTATCGCATCATTACTCCAGGTGCATTTTGTATGGAAATTTGCAATGTAGTTTTCAGCATGAACTCCTGAGTCCGTTCTTCCACAGCCAACGACCAGAATATCTTCCCCAGTCATCTTAGATAAGACAGCCTCAAGTTTGCCTTGAATCGTTAAATCTGTCTCTTTTTGCTTCTGCCACCCTTTGTATCTAGAACCATCATAAGATATCGTCATTTTAAAATTTCTCATTGTGCGCCACCTTTTCTAAAACATTCGAATATGTAATTTTACTAATTATCTTGCCCTCTATCAGTTATTTTTAAAAAATTCGTTGTAGAGGTATCAGTCTACAGAACACCGTACATGGCGCCGGCGAATGGATGCCCCCCCCCCCGGCCGTTTTTTTCGCAAGGAAAAAGCTAAAACTCCTCCCCCCAGACCTCACATACTTGCCTTCAAATCACGCACTGGTGCGTGATTTGAAGGCAAGCAAAAAGACCATCTCAATCGATGGTCTCCTGCACTTACCTGGCAACGACTTACTTTCCCAGGACCCTGCGGTCCAAGTATCATCAGCCCTGGAGGTCTTAACTTCCGTGTTCGAGATGGGAACGGGTGGAACCCCTCCGGTATAATCACCAGATCCTTTGAAGTTGTCAGGACTCCTCTCGGAACCCCTATTCCCTCAAAACTGCACAGACATTCTTCCACTGTAATTTATTCTGCCATCCTTCACTCACGCTCAGTCTTGAGCCCTTCAGTGAGTTCCTTTTCGTTGCGGGACCTTAGGTCAAGCCCTCGACCGATTAGTACCCGTCAGCTCCATACCTCGCGGTACTTCCACTTCGGGCCTATCTACCTGATCATCTTTCAGGGGTCTTACCAGCTTATGCTGTGGGAAATCTCATCTTGAGGCCGGTTTCGCGCTTAGATGCTTTCAGCGCTTATCCGCTCCGGATATAGCTACCCAGCACTGCCTCTGGCGAGACAACTGGTACACCAGTGATCCGTCCAACCCGGTCCTCTCGTACTAGGGTCAGTTCCTCTCAAATTTCCTGCGCCTGCGACGGATAGGGACCGAACTGTCTCACGACGTTCTGA